>JBIIYQ010000086.1:0-12668 GCA_044346745.1 Usitatibacteraceae bacterium
CGCGTAAAGAACGGGCGACAAGCCCCGAAACAAGGGTAAGAACGAGGAAAAATGATCGTCTAGTTGCAATTCTCAAACACGCTGCGTAAAAAAATCGAACCGACAACGGTTCCACTGCAGTGCAAGGATTTCGAGAAGTGCCCAAGGTTACACGTCATTGTTCTACGCTACTTTCCAAGGCAAAGCGCTCGAAAACGCCCACCGATAAAGGAATTTTGTTTTCCCTTCTAGACCCGAGCCAGCGACGTATTTTTCTTGAAGTAGGTTCGAACACCGTCCGCGATTGCGTCGGCCATCTTTTCTTGGTAGGTCGCGTCGCGTAGCCTACGTTCTTCTTCTGGATTCGAAATGAATGCGGTTTCGACTAGGATCGATGGAATGTCCGGTGCCTTCAACACCGCAAATCCGGCCTGCTCAACTTGGGGTTTGTGTAAACGATTCACTTCTCCTAACTCGGACAAGACATAACGGCCCAGTTTCAACGAGTCGTTGATCTGCGCGGTGGTTGAAAGGTCGAGAAGAATACGCGCCAGACTCGAATCCCGCGTGCTGAGGTTGATGCCACCAATCAAATCGGCGTCGTTTTCTTTGTTGGCAATCCACTTCGCTGCGCTGGAGGTGGCACCACGCTCGGACAACGCAAACACGGAGGAACCATTGGCCTGCGGGTGAATGAAGGCGTCAGCATGGACGCTGATAAACAGATCTGCCTTCATCCTGCGTGCGCGTTGTACACGATGGTGCAGCGGCACAAAAAAGTCCGCGTCACGCGTTAGCGCGATGCGGAACCTGCGGTCGTTATCGAGTTTGTCTTTCAGCAGTCTTGAGATCGTCAAGACAATGTCCTTCTCGCGCGTGCCTTTTTTGCCGACCGCACCGGGGTCTTCGCCACCGTGGCCCGGATCAATCACCACGGTATACGGACGGGTCAGCTTCTTGCCAGCAATAATCGTCGGCGCTTCAGGCGATGTTGAACCGTCTTTGCCAGCCTCTCTCCCCGCATCCTTGCCGACATCCTTGTAGGGGCCGACTGAAGTTGGCCTATCCGCTGCGGTGGTGGTTGGAGCCTTTGCGATTTCGGTCGGATTGGCGCCCGACTGCGACGGGGTCACTACCTTATTGGAGTCTTTGTCGGACGTCGCAAACATGGCCGTATCCTCATTGAGCAGCGCCAGCATCGAGTCGATCGGTTTTGCCGGATAGATATCGAGCATCAGCCGATGTCTGAACTCGCCGATCGGCGGTACCGCGAACACCTGCGGCGACACTTCCGTTCGCAAGTCGAGCACCACCCGCACCACGTTCGGGCGATTGATGCCCACCCTCACCGCCTTGATGTACGGATCGTCGGCACCGACTTTTGCGGCGAGCGATTTCAGGGCATCACCCAGCTCAACGTTTTCAATATCCAGCACCAGACGTTCGGGGTCTTTAACAAAGAAGTGCTGGTACTTAAAGCCAGACGGCGCTTCGAAGGTGACCCGTGTGTATTCGTTGGCCGGCCAGACACGGGCGGCACTCACTTTGGAAGGAGCCGGCGAGGCGGCGAGTAGCGGGCTGCACAACAACGGCAGCGCGGCCATGCCACCGAGCCACTTGCGTCTCGAAACGGCGATTCCCGTCAGGACGATGTTGCCTGCAGCAGCCTCTGCCCTAGCGTGCTGCGGGCGGTGAGCAGCATGCTCCTCGACATCTCGTTGGATGGGTCCGACGTCAGCAGTATTTCCAGGTCTGGCGGGGGCAACGGCACCAGTGCCCCGTGCGCCTTCTCCGGCCATTCGATCAGAGAGATCGCTTGCGCGGTTAACGAATCTCGAAAGCCTGCTTCGTGCCATTCGTTTGGATCCCTTAAGCGATAAAAATCAAAGTGATACAAGTTTAAGCTAGAAATTGCATAAACTTCAACTAGGGCGTAGGTGGGGCTTTTCACCCGCCCCTCATAGCCGAGCGCCCGAAGCACACCACGCACGAAGGTGGTTTTGCCCGCACCGAGGTCGCCGCGCAGGTAAATCGTGACCGGCAATGCACCAGACCACCCGGCGAGCGCGATGCCGACGGCCAAACGACCGGCCGCCAGCATGGTTGCGGACTCGTCTGGTAATTCGATCGTCAACTGCGAAAGTGCGCTCATCCGATAGACTGCCGTCATGAAAGAAATCGACCATCAGCACGATTTTGAGCAACTCGCGGCTGACATAAAAAATTGGGGAATGGCGCTCGGCTTTCAGGAAGTGGGCATCACCGACACCGACCTCTCTGCCGAAGCCGCCCTCCTCGAACAATGGCTGGCGGCGGGCTTCCACGGCAGCATGGATTATATGGCGCGGCGTGTGGGTGCCAACAGCGAGCCAAACAGCGAGGCCGACGGCGGCGCCAACGCGCAAGAGATGCCGGCCACCCAACGCAGCGTCCCCGCGGCGATCGTGCCCGGCACCATTCGTATCATCACGACCCGCCTCAACTACGACACACTCGCAGCAAAGGAAAGTTGGTCGGTGATTGAAGACCCTTCGGCAGCGTTTATTTCGCGCTATGCCCTCGGCCGCGACTATCACAAGGTGGTTCGCGGCAAACTGCAGGCACTCGCCGAAAAAATTGCGGGAAAAGTCCCTGGCCTGGCCTACCGGGTGTTTGCCGATTCCGCGCCGGTGATGGAGGTTGCGCTGGCGACTAAATCCGGCATTGGCTGGCGCGGCAAACATACGCTGCTGCTGAATCGTTCGGCCGGCTCATTGTTCTTTCTGGGCGAAATCTACGTCAACCTACCCCTGCCGATTGACGCCCCCACCACCGAGCACTGCGGCACTTGTAAACGCTGCATCGACATCTGCCCGACCAAAGCGATCGTCGCACCCTACGTTGTCGACGCACGCCGCTGTATTTCCTATCTCACTATCGAAAACAAAGAGACCATCCCGGTTGAATTCCGCGAGGCGATCGGCAATCGCATTTACGGCTGCGACGACTGCCAGCTTACCTGTCCGTGGAACAAGTACGCGACACCAACCGCCGAGCACGACTTTGCAGTTCGCCACAACTTGGACGACGTTGGGCTAGCCGCGTTGTGGGGTTGGGATGAAGCGCAGTGGCTGACGCGCATGGAGGGCAGTGCAATCAGGCGGATCGGTTTCGAGCGTTGGCGTCGCAACCTCGCAGTAGCCATGGGCAATGCGCTGCGCGCAACCGCACTCGATGAACACGAGCGCGAAGAAATTCGGAAGTTGCTGCTTGAATCTCGAAGCTCGGCGACCGCGTTGGTCGCAGAGCATATCGATTGGGCATTAGACGCGGCGCTGGCGACTGCGGCACCTAACGCAGCATGAACTGATTCACCCGCTTCACAAAACCGGCCGGGTCTTCCAACTGACCGCCTTCCGCAAGCAAGGATTGTTCGAACAGTATCAAACTCAGATTTCCGAAGGTTTCCGCCTCAACGTCGGATTTCAGCTTCTCAACCAACGGATGCGTCGGGTTGATCTCCAAGATCGGCTTGACGGCGTTCACCTGCTGCCCGGCCGCTTTCAACATCCTCTCAAGGTTGCCGGAGAGCTCGTGTTCATCCACCACCAAACACGCGGGCGACTCGGTTAGCCGGTGAGTGATGCGTACTTCCTTAACTTTATCCTTCAACGAAGCTTGGATTTTTTCCAGCAACGGCTTGAGTTCGTCAGCAGTCTTCTCAGCCGCTTTCTTCTCTTCATCATCGGCCAATGCACCAAGGTCAAGATCACCCTTCGCAACCGACTGCAATTTCTTACCTTCAAACTCTTCAACCGACCCCAACCACCACTCGTCCACCGACTCGATAAGCAACAAGACTTCAATACCCTTCTTCTTAAAGACTTCCAAGTGCGGGCTATTTTGCGCGGCGGTCAAACTATCGGCGGTGACGTAGTAGATCTTTTCCTGGCCGTGTTTCATGCGCGCCGCGTAGTCAGCAAACGATACCGACTGCGAGGCTGCGGCAACACCGTCGACTTCAGCCGTGGAGTAGAAACGCGCCAGCTTCGCCACGCGCTCTTTGTTCGCAAAGTCTTCGCCCATGCCCTCTTTGAAGACACGACCAAACGCATCCCAAAACTTGGTGTACTTGTCCTTCTGGTTTTCAGCGAGATCTTCGAGCAAGCTGAGCACCTTTTTCACACAGCCGGAGCGAATCGCGTCAACGTCTTTTGATTGCTGCAGTATTTCGCGGGAGACGTTCAACGGGAGATCGTTCGAGTCCACCACGCCTTTGACAAAGCGCAAGTAGCGCGGCAGCAATTGCTCGGCATCTTCCATGATGAACACGCGGCGAACGTACAGCTTCAATCCGTGTTTGCGCTCGCGATCAAACATGTCAAACGGCGCCTTAGATGGCACGTACAACAGCTCGGTGTACTCCTGCCGTCCTTCCACTTTTGCGTGTGTCCACGCCAGAGGCGGCTGCCAATCGTGCGAGACATGTTTGTAGAACTCTTGGTATTGCTCGTCCGTAATGTCGGACTTAGCACGTGTCCAAATGGCGTTAGCTTGGTTTATCGTTTCATCCTCATCGCGGATAACCTGCGCCTTTGCCTCTTCATCCCACTCTGACTTTTTCATCACGATGGGAAGTTGGATGTGATCGGAGTATTTGCGAATCACACTCTTTAGGCGCCAGTCATCGAGGAACTCCTTAGCGTCGTCTTTGAGGTGAAGCACAATCTCCGTTCCGCGTCCGGACTTTTCGATTGCCTCAAGCGTGAATTCACCATCACCTGTTGACTCCCAACGCACGCCGTCTGCCGCGCTGGTGCCTGCCCGGCGCGACGTCAACGTGACACGGTCTGCCACTATAAACGCCGAGTAAAAACCGACACCAAACTGCCCAATCAAATTGGCGTCTTTCTGTTGGTCACCTGACAGCTTGGAGAAAAACTCTTTGGTACCGGACTTTGCGATGGTGCCAATATTGGCAACCACTTCGTCGCGTGTCATGCCAATCCCGTTGTCGGAAATAGTCAGTGTTCCAGCCGCCTTGTCGAAGCCCACGCGGATCTTCAATTCAGCGTCGTTTTCAAATAGCGCCGGTGTTGTCACGGCTTCGAAGCGCAGCTTGTCGGCAGCGTCGGACGCGTTTGAAATCAGCTCGCGGAGGAATATTTCGCGGTTGGAATACAGCGAGTGAATCATCAGCTGAAGCAGCTGTTTCACTTCGGTTTGGAAAGAGCGGGTTTCTTTGCCGCCTTCAACGGCGGGCTTTTCCGTGGTGGTCGTCATTGCTGGTTTTCTCCCAAAATTACAATTCACAAACGAAGGTTTGCGTTGCAAATTTGGGCGGTTACGGGGTTTTCAAGCCCCCAAGACCGCGATCCCCCCCGCCGCTAAAGCTGGCGGATCCTGTAGCCCTTCTCACTCAGCAAACTCACCAAGCCTTTTGCGCCGACCAGGTGGAGTGAGCCCACCGCGACGAAGTGCACCTCGCCACTGGCAAGATAACCCTCAATCTTTTGCATCATGGCGGGATGTCGCCCCCACAGCAGGATCTGATTCAGACGTTCGGCGTCCCGCTGGTCCCGCGCCGTTTCGTCAGCCAAGTCCGTCATCAGTTTGGCGTCCCCCAACTGCCACGCGTTTACGATTCCCGTCACCTGTTCTGCAGAGCGCCCCTTCTCAATGGTGGCGAGTGTGTTCTCCAGGAAGGATTCCTGCAAATTAGACGGCATACTGGTCAACAGCTTGACCTGCCCGGCGGATGTCTCCAGTTGCAACAATGGTTTCTTCTCCCGCTTGGCCTGTTGAATAAGCGCCAAATCCAACCCTGACGCCATGTCGTATCCCAGGGACACATATTCGACAATCGGCAACATCCCGCCAAGTATCACCGGCCGCATCGATGCGACATTTCCAAAGGGGATTTTGCGTTTCTCGAGCTGGGTTTTGAGTCGCGCCAGTAGTGCTGGCGAGATATGTTTCTCGATGGTCTCACCCTTTGGGTAATCGATCAGTTTTGCGATCTCTGCACCGTCTGATTGGTCAGTGACATCGGCTTCGACCACAATTTTGCTCGACTGCATGAGGGCGTTCTGCACCGGCGCTGGCAGCGGGTAGAAGCTCGGTTTCCCCACATGGATGGTGCCGAACAAATAGAGGGAGTTAGCGCCATCTTTGGACTTCACCTCCCACAACAATCCACGCATCGCGTCGGCCCGCGGCGTGATTTTTGTCACCCGACTTTTTGTCGGGTCGTATTCTGTTAAGCCTGCCGCAGGTCCGGCTGCAGGTGCAGCGGTGCCCGCAGCCGCTTTTGGGGCGGCGGCTTGCGCATTGGCAGGCGTGGCCACATTGGCCCAGCCGAAGACCGCCAGCGCGGTGCAAGCAGCAAGGCAGGAGATGATTCGATCCGCAACGCGAAAAAATGTCATTTATCAGCCCAATAATGATGGACGCCCGAATCTACATCGCGGCGGACATGGTTAAACTAACTCTGCGCAATTTTCGCTCAGTTGGACTTAGAAAGGGAGAACACCGATGAAGAATCAACAGATCAAGTCTTTTTGGAAGATTTGCTTCGGCACGCTGCTGATTGCCGCGACCGCTGTTTGGTGTCTTTCCGTTTCCCAGCCAGTAGTCGCTCTGGAGTGCAAACACCGGGGTGACCTGGATGCGATGTACTGCGACGAAAACAAAGACCTCGTCGCAGATACGCCTAAGGACAGCAAAAAACTGAAGAATCCGAACACCATCGTGTTCACCTACACACCCGTCGAAGACCCGGCTGTGTATGAAAAAATCTTCCAACCCTTCACGCAGGATTTGGGCAAGTGTTTGGATAAGCGGGTGGTTTTCTACCAGGTGAACTCCAACGCGGCCGAAATTGAAGCGATGCGCTCCGGTCGACTCCACGTTGGCGGCTTCTCCACCGGCCCCACCGCCTTTGCGGTGAACATCGCGGGCGCCGTTCCGTTTGCCGTCAAGGGCACTGAGAAGGAGTACCAAGGTTACAACCTGTTGGTGGTCGTCAAAAAAGCATCGCCGTTCACGAAACTCTCCGACCTAAAGGGCAAAAAAGTGGCCCATACGTCCCCTTCGTCTAACTCGGGCCATATGGCGCCCTTGGCGCTGTTCCCTGCCGAGGGACTGACGCCCGACAAGGATTACAAGATATTGTTTTCCGGCAAACACGATCAAAGCATCATGGGTGTGAACTCTGGCGACTACGACGCAGCCGCGGTGGCATCGGACGTCTACCACCGTATGGCTTCACGCGGACAAATCAAGGAAGACGACTTCCGCATCATCTACAAATCGAACAAATTCCCAACATCGAGTTTTGCTTACGCACACGACCTCGATCCGGCTCTCGCCAAGAAGCTGGTCAAATGTTTTTACGACTACCGGTTCACACCGGAGATGGTAAAGGCGTTCGATGGCGCGGATCGATTTTTTCCCGTGAACTTCCAGAAAGACTGGGAGGTCGTCAGACAGGTCTCGGCAGGCACGGGCGAAGCGTTCAACCGCAGTGCGTACGAAAAACAAACCGCGAAAGAAGCCGAAGCGGCGAAAGCAAAGAAATAAATCGCCACTACCGGCGTCTGGCCCGCAAAGGCCGTCCCCCGCTTTAGACATTTACCACTGATCAAGGACTGCCGTGCGTAATTCGAGTTTTGTTTGTTATCCAACCCCACACGCGAAAACAACGCTGGTCGCGACCTTTGCTCTTGTCGTTGCATATGCGCTGTTGCTGCTCGCGCCGTCAGCCAACGCACAGACCTGCAAGAACCGTGGTGAGCTTGACACGATTTACTGTGACAACGACGGCGATATGTTGGCCGATACACCGACTGATCCGAAGAAATTACGTAACCCATCGGTGCTGCTATACGGTTACACCCCTACTGAAGACACCGCCCTTTACGAAAAGCTGTGGCAGCCATACATCGACCACATGACTAGCTGCACCGGCAAGCCAACACGTTTTTTTAAAGTGCACTCTGCGGCAGCCACCATCGAAGCATTGCGAAGTGGACGCATTCACGTTTCACAACTGTCAGCCGGGGACACCCCGTTCGCGGTCAATATCGCCGGGGCCCAGCCGTTTGCGATTCGCGGCGACGCCAAAGGCCCGGCTGTCTATAGGCTCGTGTTGCTAGTGAAAAAGGACAGCCCTTTTCAGACGCCGAAAGACCTAAAGGACAAACGAGTTGCGCATGTGACACCCACCTCCAACTCCGGCAATCTTGCCCCACGCGCTCTATTCCCGGCACAAGGACTCACACCGGACAAGGATTACAAGGTACTGTACTCCGGCAAGCACGATAACTCGGTGGCGGGGGTGATGAGTGGCGACTATGATGCCGCAGCGGTAGCGGACGACGTTTGGTTTCGGATGATTGACCGTGGATTGCTGAAGGCAGATGACCTCCGCGTGATCTTTCGCTCAAAACCGTTCCCGCCGGGTAGCGCGGTGGTGGTGCACGACTTAATGCCTGAACTCAAGAAGAAAATTGCCGATTGCACCATCAGCTATCGCTTCACGCCGGAGCTGTCAGCAGCCTTCCGCGGTACGGCAGACCGTCACTGGCCGCTTGACTACAAAGAGGACTATGACGCGGTCCGTGCGGTCGCCAAAGCGAGTGGCGAACTTTTCACGCGCGAAGCGCTGACAAAGCGCGCCGCTGAATCTGTAGCCGCAACCAAGAAATGAATTCAGTCGATCGCAGTATCCAGATCCGTGGACTGACCAAAGAGTACAAAAAGGGAGTGCCCGTGTTGAAGGGTATCGACCTCGACATCCCCGGCGACGGCATTACCGCCATCATCGGCCCATCCGGCACCGGCAAATCCACACTGATTCGGTGTATCAATCGCCTGATCGATCCCACATCCGGCCAGATCCTCTTTCAAGGACAAGATCTGGCGCAGCTGACCGGCGTTCCGCTTCGAGAAGCACGCCGGCGCATCGGCATGGTGTTTCAAGAATACAACTTGGTTGAGCGGCTTACCGTCATGGAGAACGTGTTAACCGGCCGCCTCGGTTACGTTTCCGCATTCAAAGCCTGGCTGCGCAAATTTCCGCAAGAAGACATCGACGAAGCCTTCGCGCTGCTAGATGCAGTTGGTTTGGGCGATTTTGTGAATCAACGCGCGGATGGATTGTCCGGTGGCCAGCGCCAGCGAGTTGGCATCGCCCGCGCCATCATGCAACGCCCGGAAATCCTGCTGGCAGACGAACCTACCTCATCCCTCGATCCGAAGACATCGGTGGAGATCATGGAAATCATGGCGGAGATGGCGGGCACCCGCAATATTCCAATCATCGTCAACATCCATAACGTGGCGCTGGCTCAACGATTCTGTCAGCGCATCATCGGCATGACCGGCGGTAAGGTGGTATTCAATGGAACCCCGGTGGAACTGACAGACGACCAGCTCAAGGAAATCTATGGCGGCGAGGACTGGTTAGCGTGAGCGATCAACGCCCCGCCAACCCCACCCCCGGCACCACCACCGCAGATCGCGTCGCCTTCATCCCCAACTGGCCGCTGCGTATTGGCTTTGTTTTGCTGGCGATCTACGTTGTTTGGGCGCTGGGGCAGCTCGACGTAACGTGGGCACGTTTTGTTGATGGTCTCACCGCTGGCCAGAAGTTTCTAGGCCGGATGTTTCCGCCGAACTTCAGCGCCGAAAAAGTGGAGATGATCACCAAGGGCCTGCTCGAAAGCGTCCAAATTGCGGTCATCGCTACCGTCATCGGTATCGGATTGTCGCTACCGATCGGACTTCTCGCCGCACGCAATCTCATGCCGACGTGGATCGTGTGGCCGGCGCGTGCGCTTATCGGAGTGTGCCGCTCATTTCATGAAGTGGTGATCGCCATCATTTTTGTGAAAGCCGTTGGATTCGGTGCCGTCGCCGGCATCGGTGCGCTGGTGGTCGGGTCGATTGGCTTCATCTCTAAACTATTCGCCGAAGCCATTGAGGAAATTTCGCCGAAACAAGTTGAGGCCGTACGTGCCTCCGGTGCGGGGTTTTTTGGTGTCTTGATCTATGGCGTGATTCCGCAAGTATTTTCGCGGTTCTTGGGTTTTGCCTCGTATCAGTTCGATTCCAACCTCCGCCATTCAACGATGATCGGTATCGTTGGAGCAGGCGGCATCGGTGGCAGCCTGTTCTCGGCCTTTCAGCGCTTCGACTACGATTTTGTCTGCGCGATTTTGCTTTCCATCATCGCCTTAATCGTCATCGCAGAAGTCCTTTCAAACTACGTCCGTGCGCTGTTCAACGACAACCTTGCGTTACTTGATTACCTGCGCAACCGGCGCGTGAGCAGGTTGTCACGAGAAAAGTCCGCCGCGCTGGGCTCTTCATGAGTACCAACATTCAACGCCAATGGGTGCGTTTCACCCCCGAGCAGCGGTTTCTGCGTTTCGCGTTCTACTTTTTGTCCGTCGCCGCGATCGTGTTTTCGATAAAGAACATTGAGGTCATCCCAGAGTTTCTCTATGACGCGCCGGAGCAACTTGCGGATTTCTTCCAGCGTATGTGGCCAATGGACACGGCCTACTACCAGACGTCGGTACAAGCAGCACTCGTCGAGACACTCAACATCGCCACCCTCGGCACGTTGTTGTCACTCACCATGTCAATTCCGGTCGGCATCATGGCCGCGCGAAATGTGGTGCCGATCAAACCACTCAACATGCTTGCGCAGCTCATTCTTGTGTCGAGCCGCTCGGTCAACACGCTGGTTTGGGCGCTGTTGTTCATCGCCATCTTTGGCCCCGGTGCCATGGCTGGAACCATGGCGATCGCGTTTCGCTCCATCGGTTTTGTTGGTAAGTTGTTGGGCGAGGCATTGGAGGAGGCGAATCGTGGGCCCATCGACGCACTCATTGCAACCGGCGCACCCAAGGCATCTGTGTTTCTCAAGGGTTATTGGCCCCAGGTCATGCCGTCATTTGTCTCAATCGCCCTGTTTCGCTGGGACATTAACGTGCGCGAATCCGCCGTGCTCGGGCTGGTGGGCGCGGGTGGTATCGGCATGGCGATGGATACCGCGATGAACCTATTCCGCTGGGATCAAGTCGCGGTAGTGCTTTCAACGATCTTTGTTGTGGTCATCATCGCCGAGGTTGTGGTGAGCGCAATTCGCCGACGAATAATCTAACTGCCAAACCCCATATGGGACGGGCATTTCCGAGCATTTATGTCTGAAACCGCCCGCGCTTCGGCGTGCATGTCTTGCGGACGTTAATTTGGAATAGTATGCTGACGAACACGACGCCAGCCGCCCGAGCCAACCCACGCACACGCGCTCGGCACCAGAGCCAGCAACTGCCGCAACGACGGCAACAAATAATTTCCGCGCACTTTTTGGCGCAAGCTTTGACCGTTCCCAGCCCAGCTGGATAAACGCGGCCTTGGACTACGGCTATGCCATCTTGCGCGGTACCATTGCACGCGGGCTGGTCGCGCATGGCTTCCTGCCAAGCATCGGGCTATTCCATCGCAGCGAACAAAACGCCTTCAACCTTGCCGATGATGTGATCGAGCCATTTCGACCGCTTGTGGACTTGCATGTTTCAGCAAACCGCTCCGCTGATGAGTCGGCGGATTTGCAGCCCAAAGACAAGGCAGATTTGGTGTCGCTACTGAATGTGGATGTTGGGATGGCGCGTGGTGTAATGGCGAGCCTATCCGCAATCGAACACACCATTGAATCGCTGGTGCGATTGCATGAAGGCGCTCGCGAGGAGGCGCTTGAGTTGCCGAAGCTGATTGGTCTTCGGCAACATCAACGCGCAATGTAGTGAGCAAAGAGACGCGGCGCTTTATGCGGCTCATGGTCTTCTTCGATTTACCAGTAGTAAAGAAAGAGGATCGGCGCGCCTACACCGTCTTTCGTCGATTCCTCTTGAATGATGGTTACGACATGCTGCAATTTTCGGTTTATGGACGAATTCTGAACGGTGCCGATGCCGAGCAAAAGCATATGCAGCGCTTGATTCAAAACCTGCCGCCTGAGGGATCAGTTCGCGTCCTGACGGTCACGGAAAAGCAGTTCGCATCGATGAAGCTGCTGGTTGGACTGCCCCTTTTTCAGGAAAAAAAGGTCAGCGCCCAACAGGTCTTGCTGTTCTGAGCGCGGAGTTTGGGCGAAAGAAAACCCGCAAGATCGTTAAACCATGCGGGTTTCCAGTGACTCGAATTGTAGCCTTCCGGGGTGAGAGAGGGAGCTACAACGCGATGGGCGTTTCTGAACCGACGATCACGATTGTAGCCTTCCGGGGTGAGAGAGGGAGCTACAACTTATTCGGCTAGGGGCGAATGCCCCTGCCGATTAAGTTGGCGCTTCGCGCTCCCCCCCGTTCAGCAAAAGTACCCCTCTTGACAGCCGCTTCGTCGAGTGGCTCGACGCGGCTAAGCCGCTGAAGTCTATTCGGCCTAGCGTTGCTTATACTATGACTATGCGGCGTGGGCTATCCCATTTTTCACGCTTCTTCCAAAACGGTAATCGATGATATGGAAAGGGCATATGAACGAAATTCTTTTCCTGGTTGAGACTGCGCTCGAAGGTGGCTTTTCAGCAAAGGCATTTGGTGCTGATATCTTTACAGAAGCTGACGACCTTCCGAGCTTACACGAGAGGGTGCGTGACGCTGTGAGATGCCATTTCGACGATGGCCAAGCGCCCAAATTGATTC
>JBIIYQ010000212.1:0-3901 GCA_044346745.1 Usitatibacteraceae bacterium
CACCTTGATACGGTCGGTGAGCGACTCGTGAACGCGGCCATTAAGTCGCTCGGCATCACCACAGTAATTGTCGCGCATCGACCGGAAACCATTGCAATGGCAGACCGCGTAATCGATCTCGGTCGGCTGAACATTCTGGAGAATGCCCACCCAGCGCGGTTGGAGCATCAATAAATACTGACTAAACTCCCTATAGGACGGGCATCTTCAGCACTTTTTTCCTGAAAACGCCCGCCAGTCGGACACTTTTACTTCGTTTACTAGCGCAGCCTCAGCGGCAGCGGATACGTCGCAGGACTTTCAAAGCCATCTTTGTCATAGGCAACCACACCAAAAATGTAGTTGTCCTTTGACACCGCCTCGACCGTCGCGCGTGTGACCTTGCCAACGTCTTTGCTGTGTTGCCAGAACGGCGCAGTGGTTTCGCGCCAAACAATCTTGTAGCCGGCGAGGTCGGGTTCCGTGTTTGCCTTCCAACGAATGGTGGTGTTGTTCTCTAACTGGAATGTTTCCATCTGCACCTCGGCCGGGCTCGCCGGGGCAAGCGCCATGGTGGCGAGAGCCGCCGCATTCACACGAGTCACTTTTGCGACGTAGTCGTAATCGACATAGTCGGGCAAATCGCCGTACTGTTTGCCATTCTCAATACGTGGATTCTGGTGCTGGTGCTGCCAGTTTTCGATGTACTCGGTCATGCGTAGTCCGGCGTAACCCGCATCCAAAAATGGTGAGTGGTCACCGCCGCGCAGGTAACGGTCACGACGGTAGATCACTTCCACTTTGATGTCTTTGATCCATTTGTCCGCTGCACTCTTCACATGGCGCGCGAGCTGGCGCGGCGCGAGATCGTTTTCGCCACCGCTGCGCAACATTGTGATGACATCATCCGGCAAATCTTTGACTGGCGGTACCCCTTCGGCAAACAACCGCACCCGGTCGCGCACCACCGTGCCGTCTGCGCCCTTGGTATTGCCGATGATGTCATTGGTAATCATGCCGGCGATATTCAGCCCCTTCGCTTTGGCGGCATTCGCCCAGAAGCGTGCACCGATCAAACCCTGCTCTTCACCCGCAACCGTCATGAATACCAGCGTCGCGTCGAATTGATACTTCGACATGACACACGCAAGTTCCATCGAGGCGGCGGTACCGGAGGCGTCATCATTGGCGCCTGGTGCGTCAGTCACCCCATCGGTTGGCAGTGTGGGCATCGAGTCATAGTGGCCCGAAACCACATAGATGCGCGCCGTGGATTCCGGCTGGCTGCCGTGTAGTGTAGCGACGACGTTTACCAACTCGGTCGGTTTGGCAATGCGAGGTGAAACCGGCGCAATGTGATTATCAAACGCGACTTCGAGGCGGCCACCGGTGGCCTTGCTGCATTCATCGAGTTCACGTTTTATCCACCGGCGTGCTGCGCCAATGCCGCGTGTTTCGCTTTCGGTTTCAGAAAGTGTGCTGCGCGTACCGAACGCGGCGAATTTACGAATTCGCGCTTCGAGCCGCGCGGCTGAAACTTCGCTCAGCATCTTCTCAAAATCAGCCGGCTTGGTGGGTGCGATAGGTGTGGCCTGCGCCGAAGCCGACATCGAAACGACTGTCGAAAGGACTGCCAGCAGTGCGGCCATCGAAAAACTGTGCTGCTGCTTATTCATATGTCCCCCTGAAAATCAGGAGGACAGCATAACTTAAACGCTCGGCCCGCTCCGACGATTCGCGTCAATAACCTTGATACGTTCCTTACGTTCCTTGTCGTCTCGGACGATGGTCAGTTCGGCGACGTTGCCCACCCCCACACGGTCCAACTCAGCAACAAACGTGGAGAACGTATCCGTTGGACGACCATTAACGGCGATGATGACGTCACCCAACTCCCCAGTGCGACGCGACAGCGGTTTTAGGTTCGCCTCCGCCGCGGGGCTGCCGCGCACGGTCGAGCTGATCACCACGCCCTTGATGCCGTTACGTGCCACCAGATATGGGTCAATCACCTGAATACCAATGCTCGGGTACGAGGCGTATCCCCGAGCGATCAACTGCGGCACCACACGGTTCACCGTATCAACGGGAATGGCAAAACCGACACCGGCCGAGGAGCCGGACGCGGAACGAATCTGCTGGTTCACGCCGATCAGACGGCCGGCACTATCAAGCAATGGGCCGCCCGAATTGCCGGGATTAATCGCCGCATCGGTTTGGATGCCACCGGCGATCTCGACATATTGTTCCGTAGGCAGATAGCGATCCAGCGCGGAGATGATGCCGGCAGTAAGCGTTCTCGACAACCCAAATGGATTACCGATCGCAATCACCGACTGCCCGACTTTCAAATCGCGTGAAACACCGATGGGCAGCGGCTTGATGTTGGCCGGAATAGTCGACAGCCGCACCACGGCAAGGTCGTATTCAGGCGAGGTACCAACCACATCTGCCGGAATCGCGTCGCGGCTGTTATCCAGTTTCACCAACACTTTGTCCCGACCCGGGACCACGTTTGCCACCACGTGGTGATTGGTGACGATATTGCCGCGGCTGTCCCACACAAAGCCGGAGCCCGAGCCCTGCGCGACCCCTTCCTGCTCGCCAAAGAACCCGCGGCGTACGCGCGTTTCAGTGGTGATATAGGCCACGGACGGTGCTGCGTTTTCGAACAACGTGACTAGGGCTTTTTCTTGATCCAACAAACCGCCGCGCGGCGAAATCTGCCGTGGCTCTACCGCGCGCTCGCGTTGTGCCCAAAGCGATGGTGTAAAGGTGGCGAGTGAACCCGCGCCGGCGGCTGCGGCGGCCAGCATGATGACGGCAATCTTTTTCATTAAAGGTGACTCCGGTGAACGTCCGATTCGATCCTAGATGCGGTCAAAAATTCCCGCATCAAGAGCCCGGCCTAGCGGGGATGACGGACGAGCAGAAATTCGGCCGGACTAAATCGGTTTAACCAAGCGCAGCTCCGCGGCTAACTCCCCTCCCGGCAACTCACTCATGAGTCGCTCGACCGCATGCCAACCGTTGGCGCGATAGAAATGGCGCGCCTGTAGATTGTCTTCGAAGACAAACAAATACATCTGCGTGAATCCACGAGCCCGCGCCCACGCCGCACCATGTTCCAGCAGCGCCGTGCCGATGCCCTGGCCTTTGATATATGGCAACACGTGCAAATTGTTGACGTATGCGCCGTGGACATTGAGTTCGTCCAACTCGGCACCTTGAATACAAAGAAATCCGACCGGCTCGTCGTGTACACGTGCCAAAAAAACTTCGCCGTCGCCGGCGGCCAATTGCTCAACCTTTTTGCGCCAGTGCGCACGTCGCTCACCGTCGACGACGTGGTCGAGAAAATGGTCGGACATGATGCCGCGGTACGCGGTCTTCCAACTCGCGGCGTGCAGCGGAGCAATCAGGCTGGCGATTTCGTCGGCATTCATGCGCCAAATTCTAAACCCGTCTGCTGCTTCGTGCATCCTACCGCGGTGCGGCGGGCACCGCTATCAGGATGCCGCGGTGTGGGCCAAGAAGGTCACGATCGCCGAGCGGGCGGCGGGCTCATCGAGCATCGGTGCATGCCCGACATCTGGCACGTGTACCGCCTGCATTTGCGGGCGTCGTCGCTGCATCTCGGCTAAGGTCTCCAACGACAAGATATCGGTCAAATCCCCCCGAATGACCATCAGCGGAAGAGACGGCATCGCGTCGAATAGTGGCCATAAATCAGGCGTCGCCGTTCCGGCACTAAACCCCTGCGAAATAGCCGGATCGTAATCGAGCAGCGGTGTTGTTCCCACTTGTATGTAGAGGTTGCGGGTCATCGCGCCCCACTGTGCATCGCTGTAATTGGGAAACGCCACGCCGTTGGTTGCGCGTGTCTGTGACACCGCGTCGGCCCACGTCAACACCGGGAGGG
>JBIIYQ010000009.1:0-40587 GCA_044346745.1 Usitatibacteraceae bacterium
GGGGTGAACTCATGGCTGTCTCCTTTGGTTGTCAGAAACGAAAGGGTATCGCTGTTCGCTACCTCACCCCCTTACAATCGCGCCTTGAGATTGTCGGGACTCGTACTTGAATCTGCGAAAACATCAAGGCAGTGCTGGATGCGAATCCCTCGGCGAAAATACTGATCTATGCAGGTGGATCGCATGGCGCAAAGGCATCCTTCATGCCGGAATGGGAGATGATGGCGCAGCGATTGATTAAGATCACTGGCCTAGAGTTGTTAGCAATTGACCAACAAACCTTTGGCGTTCCTGCTGACATGGTCGTTAAGTCCACAGCTGGCCAGGACGGCGCGGCACTTGTTGCCACGCGGCCGGTGCTACTGCGCAAGCCAGATGGCAAGTTGAGTACGACGCGCGGCTATGACATGAGTGTTTATCAGCCGCCAGAAAATCTTGTCTACGGGCGCGGTGATTGGCGTCAGCAATATGGCTACCGCAAGCAGCGCGTCATCGACTTGCCGCCGCTCGCCGTTCCATCGTTGTTGCGGGCGCGACAAGTTGGGCTGGATCCAAAGACGATTCCGTTGGATCAAACGCTTGTTAACCCCGGCGAAACCAAGGCGGTGTTGTTTCTGCCAGTCGGCAGCTACGAGTTGATCCGTGAGGTCGAGGTAGGCGCGCCGACAAAAATTGGTGCGATCAAAGTGGGTGAGTAGCAACCGCAGGGGCAGACTCGAACCAACGCTATCAGCGTTAAATGCTTTAATCGTAAAGAGGCAGTTTGTAGTTACGAAAACATGTCACGCTGAGCCCTTTATCGATCTTCAAACCTTGTTCCAAAGGATTACCGATGAATACACGATCTTTTCTAGCCGGCTGTTTGCTCATCGCGGCATTGTTTTCAACACCAAGCCCGGTGTCCGCACAAGACGACGCTTCCATCAAACAAGCGGTTGCCGCCGCCGAATCTTTTCTGAGCCTGCTGGACAACGGCAAATATGAAGAATCTTGGGACGCCTCGGCCGAGACCTTTCGCAAAGCGGTAAGCAAAGACCAGTGGAAAGCCGCTGCTGGCCAGGTGCGTGGCAGTGTTGGGTCATTGTCGTCGCGCAAGCTGATGAGCGGTGCCGACGCACCCAAAGCCGGGAGCAACGCACAGGGTGAATTTGTTGTGGTGAAGTTCCAAAGCGCGTTTAGCAAATTGCCAAATGCGATTGAAACGGTTTCGCCGATGCGAGACACAGACGGCAAGTACCGTGTATCAGGCTACTTCGTAAAGCCGGGCGTTAGCGAGGCCGACAAGGCCGCTGCCGCATTGCCACCCAAGGCCGGATTCAGTGACGACGAGATCAAGGCAATTCTGCGCGAGCGGATTGATATCGCTAAACGCGGTGTCGGCATCGTTGTTGGCTTGATCGATGAAAACGGCACACGTATCGTCAGCGTCGGCAAGCCAAGTGTCACCACTGACAAACCACTCGATGGCGACTCCATTTTTGAAATTGGTTCGATCACCAAGACATTTACCGCCATTTTGTTGGCTGACATGGTCGCACGTGGTGAAGTGAAGCTCGACGATCCAATCTCAAAATACTTGCCGGCGTCGGTCAAGACGCCAGTGGTCAACGGTAAAGAAATCACGCTTGAGCAGCTTTCGCGCCATACGTCGGGTCTGCCGCGTTTGCCGTCAAATATGAAGCCAAAGGATCCCGGCAATCCATACGCCGACTACACAGTCGCCCAGCTCTATGAATTTTTGAATGGCTATAAGACGGTCCGCCCGTTTGGTGCCTATACCGAATACTCGAATCTGGGTGTGGGCTTGCTGGGGCACATTTTGGCGTTGCGTGCGGGTACCGATTATGAAACGCTGGTGCGGTCGCGCATTCTTGCTCCGCTAAAAATGAACAGCACCGCGATCAAGCTGACACCGGCGATGCAGGAAAAGATGACGACCGGGCATTATCAAACGGTGGCGGTGCCTTATTGGGATTCGCCGACGCTTGCCGGTGCGGGCGCGTTGCGATCAAGCACCAATGACATGCTCAAATATCTGGCCGCCAATATGGGGCTCAAGTCAGGACTTGCATCGACTGCCGATGTGACCGGATTGCTGGCGGCGATGCAGCGCACCCAGCGTAATACGACGGACACGCCGGATATGGGATATGGCCTAGGCTGGTCGTTGAACAGCAGTTTTGACAAAAAGATTGTCGTGCATGGCGGCGGTACCGGCGGCTTCATGACGTTTGTCGCGTTTGAACCGCTACGCAAGCGTGGTGTGGTGGTGTTATCAAATTCCAATTCGGATATATCCGATATCGCTCTGCATTTACTCGACAGTCGCCGGCCGTTGACCAAACTCGCAGCGGCAAAAACGTTCCAGAAAATCAGCGTTGATCCCAAGTCCTTTGATGCGTTTGTCGGCACTTATGAAATTGACGCAGGCGTTACCATGACCGTGACCCGTGAAGGTGATCGTCTTTTTTCGAACGCGCCGGGACTGGGGAAAATTGAAATGTTGCCCTATGAACCGATGTCATTCTTTGGTAATGGATTTGATGCACAGGTGACGTTTGTCGCAGAGGCGGGAAAGGTGACCCGTTTGATGCTGAATCTGGACGGCAGATCGATACCGGTCAAACGGATCAAATAGCAGCGAACGACAGAGCGAACGACAGGGGTCGCAGTCGCATGCTTTGATCGACTCACCCGATCTATCCGCTGTTGGCGTTCTCCGTTCGTCGCCTCTCGGTGTCCGAAGCCCGCGCGTCAGCTTCGCGTAGCCAATCCGCCTTGCCATATCCGTAGTCACCGAACTCGATCGCACAGGTTGTCTGACGCTTGAGCAGCCGTCGTGCCAGCGCGACCAACGCAACCGCATCGGCATGCGTTCGGATTTCATTCGGCGCACAAAGCTCGACGCCGGTTCCCCAGCAGTAATGCCCGACTTCAAACGACGGGCCGACAAAGTGATCAATTCCCGTCTCTGCCAATTGCTCCTGCAGCAAGCTCACACGGTCATAGAACTCCCGGACCAAGGGTGAGGTCTGGCGCGACAGATAAGAGATAACTTTTTTGCGCGAACGACCGACGCGTCTGAATTGGGGATCAGCGTCAGGTATCGGCTCTTCGGACCGCGGAAACTCACCAGCTGCTTTCCAACTGGCTTCCTTGACGGCATCGGAGTATCGCAACCGTGGGTGAACCCACCAAATCATCACGCGACGATTGTTCAGAATAAATCCAATGTCGTCCCACCACGAGAGAAGACGCTCTGGTTCGAACACATGCCGAGTGTAGATGCCTGATGCATCCACCCCAAGCGAATGCGAGCGATGGTAGTCCTTTGCGCTTTGTCGCAGGTCTTCATAAAAACGGTTTCTCATCGCTTGACTATACACATATAAATACACATACTGCAAGTATGCGGTATTCATTCGATCCAGCCAAGCGATCTGCCAATCTTAAGAAACATGGGTTCGACTTGGTGGACGCAAAGCAAGTCATGGAAAGCGACAACACTGTGACGTTCGAAGACCATCGCTACGGGTACGACGAGCCGCGTTTTATCACCTTTGGCATACTTCGTGAGCAGGTCGTTGTAATCGTCACCACCGAGACGGAAGACCACATCCGAATCATTTCCCTTCGAAAAGCTGACCGACATGAGCAAAAAATCTACTTCGACAATCTCTGAGGATGCGCCGATACGCAAGCGCGACATCGCCAGCGGCAAGCTGGTTCTACGGCAGCGTGCAAAGAGCGGCGAGCTGCTACCACTCGGCACACCGACGAAGCAACGCGTGAATATTTTTCTGGATAGTGCGATCGTTGAGCACTTCAAGGAAAAGGCGGGTGCACGTGGCTATCAAACTTTGATCAATGAAGCTCTGAAGCAGTCAATTCAAAGTGAATCGATTGAGCGCACGATTCGGCATACGATTCAGCAGGAGTTGAAGGCGTATAAGGTTTGATTGAAGCCCCTGAAGGATCGCTGCCAAACCAGTAGACCCCAGCATCCACGGCCACTTCCAGTCAAAAACGCCTGAAACTGCCCGCCAATAGGCGACTTTGCACTTTGTGCAATCCCTGCGATGACGTTCGGGTGACCTCGCGCCAATTTATACTGGCCGCTCGTTAAATTCTTTATCGAGATTCGAAATGCAAAACAAATGGATTGGTGCGTTGTTGGTTGCCGTGTGTATGAGCATCCCGGCATCCGCGCAAACGTTACGCATGGCGATTGCTGACGACGCCACAACACTCGATCCGCATTCGGCAAACATTCTCGGCAATACACGTCTCCTCGCCAGCATCTACGAAGGCCTCGTCACGCGCGACAAAGATTTCAAAGTTGTCCCGGCGCTCGCGGTCTCATGGAGCCAACCCGATGCCAAGTCCTGGCGCTTTAAGCTGCGGCCCAATGTGAAGTTCCATGACGGCTCAGCGTTCACAGCTGACGATGTCGTGTTCTCAGTGGAGCGAGCGCTGCATCCGCTGTCGAGTACCAAGTCATCTGTGCAAGGTGTGAGTTCCGCGAAACGTGTGGACGACCTCACCGTGGATTTGCTGATGTCTGAACCCAACCCGGTGTTGCTGTTGCACTTGGTGAACTTCCGGATCATGTCCAAAGCTTGGAGCGCCAAAAACAACGCGCTCACGCCGCAGAACTACAAAGACAAAGAAGATACGGTTTCCTCTCGCAGCACAAATGGCACCGGGCCTTACATGTTGGTGTCGCGCCAGCCGGATGTGAAAACGGTGCTGACTGAAAACAAAGCGTGGTGGAATCGTGCGTCGAAGGATCGCGGCAACGTCGTGAATGTGGAATGGACGCCGATCAAACAACCTTCCACACGTATGGCCGCGCTGCTCTCGGGCACGATTGATTTTGTGATTGATCCGCCGTTTCAGGATCGTGAACGCGTAAAGAACACACCCGGACTCAAGCTCACGATCGGCAGCGAGCCGCGCATCTACTTCGTGGGGTTCGATGTGTTCCGCGACGAGCTCCAGTACAGCAACGTCAAGGGCAAGAATCCATTCAAAGACGTTCGCGTCCGGCAGGCGATTGCGTTGGCGATTGATACAGACCTCATCGTGAACAAGGTAACTCGCGGCTATGCGCGACCGACGCAGTTAATCATCGGCAAAGAAGTGCAGGGTTATACGGCCGATCTCGATAAGAAACCGAAAGTCGATATCGCGCGCGCCAAAAAGCTGATGGTCGAGGCTGGTTATCCAAACGGCTTTGAAGTCACCATCGATTGTTCAAACCAAGTGCCGTTTGGCGAGATCTGCCAAGCCATGGCACCGATGTTGTCGCAGATCGGCATCAAACTCATGCCGAACATCATGATCAACACCAACTTCCCGCCAAAGATTCAGCGCAATGATTTCAGCATGCATTTGTGGGGATGGGGCTCAACCACCGTCGATTCGCTGTACGTCTTGCAGTCGTTGGTGCGCAGTGTGGGTGCTGAGCGTTCGGGCGATGGCGAGGCCAACTACGGCCGTTATTCCAATCCGAAGCTTGATGCATTGATTGATCGCATGAAGACCGAAACCGACATGGCCAAACGTGACGCCATCATTCGCGAAGCCTTGGTCATTCAGCGCGAGGAGCTGCCCGTGTTGCCGTTGGCTCAAGTCGTGGTGGCATGGGCGATGCGCAAGAATGTGGAGGGGCCGTTTGCGCCGAATAACTTGCCATACTTCTATCGCTTCAAAGTCAACTAATGACGGCGTTGCCGACCCGTCGCAGTCTTGGTCCGGCCGCTGTGGGCATTTCGAAATCACTCGGTTGCCATATTTTGTAAGCAAGATGGCGACTCAGTCATCGCCGAGATTTCCATGAAAATTTTTAACTTTTCCCTGTTGTTGATATTCGCCACGCTTGGACTGGGTGGAGCCACGTTTGCACAATCACCGGCCACGGCCACTACGCCGATTGCGCCCAAAGCCGCTGAGCCAAAAACAAAAATTGCGACGCCCAAGATCGGCCAGTACATTGTCGATGAAGGCTGGGGCGTGCTCGATGTTATGCCGGGCAAAAACTCGACAGCAACGAGCGGGAAGGGCGAAAGCCGACCAACCTTTCGCATCGAGAGTTCAGGGGCCAACGCGCACTCGTGTTCGCTCGAAGGGGAGATAGACAACGGTGTCGCCACACTCGAAGCATTTCCGCCCAACGTGTGTCGGGTTTCCTTCGCGCCGACGCCTTGGGGGGTGAGTGTGCAAGAAGTGAATCCGGAAAAAGGTAACTGCCGCTATTTTTGTGGGGCACGCGCGACCTTTGACGGCGACTACCGCCTGACGCCCCCACGCTGCACGACTGGCGCGGTGCGTAAGACGCGGGACAGCTTCAAAAAGGCCTATGACATGAAAAAACTTGCCGAGGCCGAGACCTTGTTAGCGCCGGTACTGGCGCGCTGCGAAAGGACATTCAGCCGCTGGGAATCGGCCAATGTACGCAACGACCTCGCAATCAACTACTTCCATCTCAAAAACAAGTCCGCCTGCCTTGCCGTGCTGGCACCATTGGTCGCGGTCGCATAGAGCAAAGACGCGGCAATTCTTGAGGAGTACGCCTACGCGCCGTCGGACGCGGAAGGCATGGTTGATGTCGCCAAGGCCACGCGTGTGAACCTGAAAAAGTGCCGTAGCTTGTAAGCGCGGCGCAGCGCGTGTGAGTGTCTGAGTCCGGCGGGTTCCCAATATTGACGCCTTCATCGGGCGGGCCACGCCCCCTGCTAAAATTTGGGTTAACCCGATAGAGCGTTGACCCCATGAATTTCGCCTCACCCCTCCTGCAAGATTTACAAGCCCGCGGCCTGATCGCGCAAACCACCGACGCCGCCGAACTCGACACGCTGCTGCAAAAGGGGCCGATCACTTTGTATGCCGGGTTTGATCCGACGGCAGATAGCCTGCACGTGGGTTCGCTGGTGCCGGTGCTGACGCTGCGTCGCTTTCAGCAGGCGGGACACAAACCCATCGCGCTGGTGGGTGGAGCCACCGGCATGATCGGTGACCCGAGTTTTAAGGCGGCCGAACGCAAATTGCTGACGACTGACGTCATTAATGAGTGGGTCGCAAAGATTCGTACACAGGTGATGCCGTTCCTCAACTTTGAAGGCAGCAATGCGGCCATCATGACCAACAACCTCGATTGGTTTGGTGGCATGGGTGCGCTCGATTTTCTGCGTGACATCGGCAAACACTTTTCGGTGAATGCCATGATCAAAAAAGAGGCGGTGCAGCAGCGCCTCGAGCGCGACGATCAGGGCATTTCGTTTACCGAATTTGCTTACAGCCTGCTGCAAGGGTATGACTTCGCCGAGCTCTATCGGCGTCACCAGTGTGTGTTGCAGATCGGTGGCTCGGATCAGTGGGGCAATATCGTCGCCGGCACTGATTTGACGCGGCGCTTACATCGCGCGCAAGTGTACGGTCTGACGCTGCCGTTGGTGGTGAAGTCCGATGGTACGAAGTTTGGCAAAACCGAATCGGGCACCATCTGGCTCGACGCAAAACGCACGTCGCCTTATGCGTTCTACCAATTCTGGTTGAACACTGCTGACGCTGATGTGTACAAGTTCATGAATTACTTCACCTTCCTGCCGGTTGCAGAAATCGCTGCTATCGAATCAGCTGATGCCGCGCGTGAAGGTAAACGCGACGGCCAGCGAGTTTTGGCGGAGCAGGTGACCGAGCTGGTCCACGGCAAGGCAGCACTGGAAGCTGCGCAACGCATCAGCGCGAGTTTGTTTTCTGGTGACATCACCACACTCACCGAATCGGACCTTGCACAGTTGGCGCAAGACGGTATGCCGAGTGCGCAGATTGATGGTGCGCAAAACGGACTCACCGATGTGCTGGCAGCGAGCGGACTGGCTAAATCAAAAACCGAGGCACGTACGTTTATCACCAGCGGCAGTGTGGCCATCAACGGCAACAAGGTCGAGGCGATTGATCACAAGATTGAAGCAGGCGAGCGATTGTTTGGTCGATACACGTTGCTGCGTCGGGGCAAGAAAAACTACAGCCTAATCTGCTGGCAGTAACCAAACGCGTTGTTGAGTTGTTCGTAGCGATCTATGTCTAACGCCACTCACATCATCTCCACGCCGGAACAGTTGGCCGCCTTATCCGGGCCACTTGCCGATGCGTCGATCAAAAAAGAGACCGACTACGTCCACTCGCTCTACGCGGAAATCATTGCCGCGTCACCATTTCTGACCATGGCGACGTTCGGGCCGAACGGGCTCGATGTTTCCCCGCGCGGCGACGCTCCCGGCTTTGTGCGATTACAGGACCCAAGGACGCTGCTGTTGCCCGAACGACGCGGCAACAACCGCATCGACTCGCTGCGTAATCTGATCCATGATCCGCGAATCGCGCTGTTGTTTATGGTGCCGGGTGTCGGCGAAACGCTGCGCGTGCGTGGCACCGCCAAGATCAGTGTGGCTCCTGATTTAGTTGCGCAGTTTTTAGTGGACGGCAAACCACCCAAGTGTGTGTTGGTCATCTCAGTGGAAAAGGTTTTCTTCCAATGCGCCCGCGCGATTCAACGTTCTGCGTTGTGGGCGAATCGCGATCCTGCCGCACCGCGTCCGGTGCCCACAGCCGGCGCGATTCTCGCCGCCATCACGGCGGGGGACTTTGATGGCGAGTCCTATGATCGGGAACTGCCCGCGCGACAAAAGGCGACACTGTACTAGTCACACAAGCTCACGTCGCTTGTGACAAACGCTTGGGGTCGGTTAGAGTGAAGTTCCCCTCGTTTCGTCGTGACTCGGCACCTCATATGCGGTTTCTTCATCTGTTGTTGCTCGCCACTGTGTTTGCCATCAGTCTTGGCCAGCCGCCTGCTAGCGCAAAAACGCTGCGCGTCTCGTTGTCCGACGATGCCACCACGCTTGACCCGCACGTCGCGAACCTGGCGATTAACAACCGCCTGCTGAACAACATCTACGAAGGCTTGGTCACGCGCGACAAGGACTTCAATATCGTGCCGGCATTGGCGGTCTCTTGGAGCCAGCCAGATGCGAAGACCTGGCGCTTTAAGCTGCGGCCAAATGTGAAGTTTCATGATGGCTCAACTTTCACCGCAGAAGACGTGGTGTTTTCGGTTGGCAGGGCGTTGCACCCGCTGTCCAGCATGAAATGGACCGCACAAGGGATGGCATCGGCAAAACGTATTGACGATTTGACGGTGGACCTGGTGATGGCGGAACCCAACCCCGTCTTGTTACTCCATCTGATTAATTTGCGGATCATGTCCAAGTCATGGAGTAGCAAGAACAACGTGTTGACGCCACAAAACTACGGCGAGAAAGAAGAAACGTTTGCAGCGCGCAACACCAATGGCACCGGTCCATTTATGGTGACTTCACGTCAGCCCGACTTAAAGACCGTGTTGGTTGAACACAAGGAATGGTGGAATCGGCAGGCGAGTGACCGTGGCAATCTCACTGGTGTTGAATGGATACCGATCAAACAAAACAGTACGCGGATGGCCGCATTGCTGTCGGGCTCGGTCGACTTTGTCGCCGATCCACCCGTGCAGGACCGCGAACGTTTTAAGACTACGGTCGGCATGAAGCTGCAAGTCACCAGCGAAGCGCGTACGGTTTTTTTTGGGATGGATCAGTTTCGTGATGAACTGTTGTATGGCAATGTCAAAGGCAAAAATCCGTTCAGGGATTTGCGGGTGCGCCAAGCCATGGCGCATGCGATCGACGCCGATCTGATCGTCAACAAGGTCATGCGCGGCTACGGTCGCCCGACTGCACTCATCATCGGCAAGGAAGTGCAGGGCTACGCGGCCGACTTGGATCGTCGCTTGCCGGTTGATCTGCCGCGCGCCAAAAAGCTGCTGGCTGAGGCCGGGTACCCCAACGGTTTTGAGACGACGGCAGATTGCCTGAATCAAACGCCATTTGCAGAGGTCTGTCAGGCAGTTGCCCCGCAACTTGCAGCCATTGGTATCAAACTCAAGCTGAACATGGTGTCGTTTACGAATATTTTTCAGCAGCTGGACAAATACGATACCTCGATGTACATCATGGGTTACGCGGCATCAACACTTGACGCCTACCAGGTCTTGCAGGCGCAGATGCAAAGTGTGGGCGCGCGGGGCGCCGGTACCCCTGAGTCGAATTGGGGGCGTTACAACAATCCCAAGATTGAAGCACTGCTGCCGCGTATTCGTATGGAGCAAGACACCGGCAAACGTAATGCGATGATTCGCGAGGCGCTGTTGATTCAGCGTGACGACATGATGGTGCTGCCGATATTTCAGGCCGCTGTCGCGTGGGCGATGCGCAAGAATGTGGATGCGCCTTACGTGCCGAACAATCTGCCGTATTGGTATCGCTTCCGCATTAACTGATTCGTGTCGACAATCGGGGGCGTCATGAAGCCCGCCCGGGCGGTTCCCAACGCGTCTCGACTAGCCTGAGCCCGCGTTAGGGCCAGATTGCCGCGCCGCCGGGGCCGCGAACTGACTTCGACCAAGCCTCAGTGATCTTGATGACCGCTGTATCAGGCAACGTCGCGTAGGTGAGGTCACGCATCGCCTCGCGGCCACCCGCCGAGATGCCAAACTGGAAGAACGAAAGCAGTGCTTTACCGGTCTTTACATCGGCCTGTTTGGTCTTTACCAAAACATAGGATGCGCCAGTGATCGGCCACGCATCGGCCTGTGCCTGGTTGGTCAAGATTTGATAGAAGCGTGTCTCCGCATCCCATGTCGCCGCGGCGGCGGCGGCAGTGAAGCTGGCGCGGCTTGCGCGAACAAACGCGCCGGATTGGTTTTGCAGTAGAACATCCGGGACGTTGGCAGTCATGGCATAAGAAAGCTCAACAAAACCGATCGATCCGGGCAGCATCTTTACGTTTAGCAACACACCCTCGTTGCCCTTGCCGCCCAGCCCAATCGGCCAAGACACCGAGGTGCCTTCGCCGACACGTTTTTTCCATTCCTCGCTTACCTGCGAAAGATAGTTGGTGAACAGAAACGTCGTTCCCGAACTATCGACGCGATGGCGCACGCCGATGTCCATCGCCGGTAGCTTCAACTCAGGATTAATTGCCTGAATGGCTGGGTCGTTCCACCGGTTAACTTTTCCGAGGTAGATGTCGGCGAGCAGTTTGCCGGTAAGTCTTAGCGCGCCAGCGCCAATGCCCGGTACATTGACAATCGGCACGGCGCCACCGATCACAGTGGGGAATTGCGTGAGGCCGTTGGCATCTAGGTCTGCGGGCGTCAACGGTCGGTCCGTCGCACCGAAATCGACCAGACCGGCCTGAATCTGTTTCAAGCCTCCGCCGGAACCGATGGCCTGATAGTCAAGTTGGGTCCCCGACTTGGCTTGGTAGGCTTTTGCCCAAGCGGAATAGGCGGGATAGGGAAACGTCGCGCCGGCACCGCGGATCTGCTTGACCTGCGCCATCGCAGCAGTGCTGCCGAGTGCCAATAGTATGGAAGTAACCGCCGCAAGTGTTTTCATGCCGGGATTTTGCCTTAAAAGAAAGATTTTTGATGCTGACATCCGTCGATGACCAAATTGTGACGGTCAAAGCGCGTTACATAAATGCGACGGTGAAATTAGGTCCCACGCGACGTGCGCCTGGGACCGGCATAAGCCGTTACTCGATGCGTAATCGTTGCATCCCGCTGCCGACTTGCTTTTTTGGCAAGGTCAGCGTCAGCACACCATTATCGTATTTGGCTTTTGCCTGCGATTCGTCAACCTCCTGCGGAAGCTGAAACGCCCGCGACACGGAGCCAAAATAACGCTCGCTGCGTAACACTTTGTCTTCTTTGGTTTGGGTGTCTTCCTGTTTGACTTCCGCGCGCACGGTGACGATGCTGCCCTCAACCGAGACGTGAATGTCGTCCTTGGCCACACCGGGAACCTCGGCTTGCACCGTGTAATTGGCACCGTTTTCCTTGACGTCAATTTTGATCTGGGCGGGGCTAGGAAGCCCGTCGCCATGCAGCGGTTTCACATAGAATCCGGGCGCGACATCCCGGAAGAAATCATCGAACAAGCTGCCGCGAGTCATCAACGAATTCATATTCATCCTCCTAGGTTTCGATTGCTGTGGGAACATCCACAATTGGAGGATATGTGCAGGCTGGCAAAACGCAAGTGCAATATCATCGCCACTTGATCTAAGTCAAGCGTGAGTTCGTGAGCACTTTGCATCATAGAGGCTCAGAGAGCAGCGTCAAGAAGCGGGCGTGTCTATATTCTTGACTTACGAGCTAGGTGGTTATGCCCATTTCGCCAACCGATTGCTCCAATTCGCAGAATGCCTCTTCTACGTATTGCGCCAAACGCGGCAGGTTGGGCAAGACGTCAGAGGCGATCAAGCCAAAGAAGAGATCACCTGCATAACTAAATAGGGTGACGTTGAGCAGGTTTGACGGTGGCAGTGTGCTGATCGGGTGCATCTCATCCATCTTCGCGCCACGCATATAGAGATGCTCTTTCGGTCCGGCGACATTCGAGACCAGTGTGTTGCCCATCGGCGGCATGTTGTCGCTCAGCTTCAACATTTCCGCGATCTGCGCGATCAGCCCGGTGATGATGGTGTACGACTCGATCGCTTCAGGTGCGACGTTGTCGATCATGGTGCGGACGTTGCGTAACGAGAAGCCGATGTTGCGCAGACGAATGTAAGGATCATCCGTCGGTGGTGAGAGTTCGACCAAGATGATGCCGATTTTGTTGCCCGCGGTTTTTTCGCCTTCGCGTCGTAAGTTCACCGGCATTTGGATGATGATCGGTCGATCCAGATCCACGCCTTGGTCACTCAGGTACCGTCGCAGCGCGCCGTCAACACACGTCAGTGCGATATGGTTCAAGGTCGAACGGGTTCGTTTACGAATCGCTTCCATACGGGCCATCGAAATGCCAGCGGTGGCGAACTGGCGGCCGGACGAGACCTGGCCGGTCAGCGGCGTTTTGGCGGTGGTGACAAAGGGCAGGGCGATGGCGTTTTTGGTCAGCTTGACACTTTCCAAGGCAAGCATAGTGGCGAGACGACTAATGCCCAGCACCCGCCGCGTGGTGCCGCCGAGGCTGCTCCAGCCAGATGCCATCAGCGCTTCCGTGCGTTTTTTGCGTAGGCCCGCGTAGGCACTTTGTTTGATGGTCCAGATCGGTGTGATTTTTTTGCTGCGCGCCGTATTTGCCAAGCCTTCCTCAGTCCAGCGCACCATGGTCACGCCGTCGGCGTAGGCGTGGTGCATTTTTTGGTAGAGCGCAAAACGCCCATCCGCGAGGCCGTCAATCACATACACTTCCCACAAGGGGCGGGTGCGGTCGAGCATCGGTTCGTGCAGCTTTGACACAAAGTCGAACAGAACCTGCTGATCACTTTTGGCGGTATTCGCTTGTTTTGTTTTCTTCGTCGCTTTACTTGGCTTAGTTGGCTTAGGCAGGCGGTGATAGAAGATATGCTGGGTGAGATCCACCGTGTCAGCCGCGCGCCAGCTTGGCATCGCCGTCATGGTGAAGTTGATGACGAGGTTGAACGGCGCGACCACGTCGGTGAAAGTCAATAGATCGGTGTACAAGTCATGCGCAAAGGTTTCGCCGCTATTGGCTGGGCGTTTGAACACCAGCAGCCCACCAACGTGTTTGGGGCTGGCTTCTGTTTCCGCGATAAAAAAACCAAGGTCAAGCAGTGAGAGTTTGCGCATGATGGTCGGGCTGACGTGTGACAGAAGCCGCATTGTGCGCCAACTGACCGTGGTGAGGGAAATCCACCGTTTCTCGGTGAATACGCCGGGACGCGTATCATGGGCAACACATTGGGGGTCTATTTGAACTGGTCTGTCGTCTTTGAAGCGGTGCAAAGTATTGCCAGAGGCTCTTCCGATCTGCCGCGTGTGATGGTCACGCTGCGCAAAGAGGTGATCGCTACCAGCCAACTGCCCGAGGCGGAAAAGGCGGAAATCCACCAGGTGATGGACGGCTTACAAGATGCCAATCTGTATGGGCGGATTGCCCTGGTCGGCCGCCTCAAAGAGGTGCTCTCGCGGCATCCGCAGTTCAAGTCACAATCAGCAGAATTTACGATGCGTCGTGACTCGGAGTAGTTGGGGATTGGGCTAGACTTAGCGTGTGTCTCCACTCAACGCTCGAAGGCAACTCAATTGCGAAAAATCTTGATCACCATTGCCGCGTTAGCGGTCAGTACCGTTGGCGGCATGACAAGTTTCGCCAGCCTCGCCAACCCCAGTGAAGTCAAAGCTGACAAAGACCGCATCCGGGCGCATGTCAATTTTCTGGCGGACGATTTATTGGAAGGCCGCGAAGCCGGCACGCGCGGCTTTGATATCGCGGCGCGTTATGTCGCCGGGCAGTTTTCCCAGATCGGCGTTTTGCCACGCGGCAATCAATCAGGTCCTGCGAGTTATCTGCAAGCCGTGCCGCTGGCTTCCTCAAAGTTGGACCAAGATTCACCGGTGTTTGAAATCCTCCGAAAGTCCGGCGTCGAAAAACTCACCTACCTTGATGATTTCACGCTTAGCAGCGGCTTCAGTGAAGACACCACTGATCTGACAGCACCGTTGGTTTACGTTGGTTATGGCATCGTCGCACCGCGTTTTGGCATCGACGACTACGCTGAGCTCGACGTCAAAGGCAAGATCGTCGTTCTGTTAGCGGGAGCGCCGACCAGCTTGCCGTCGGAAGAGGGGGCACACTACTCTGGCGAACACAAACGCGCGGTTGCCGCAGAGCGCGGCGGGGTGGGGATCATCTCATTGCAAACACCACTGTCGGAAAAATCATTCGCGTTTGCGCTCGCACGACGTTACGTGCATTGGGTATCAATGACGTGGCTCGATGCGGAAGGCAAACCCGGACGCGAGTTTCCAAGCATCCGCCAGCGGGCGGGGCTCAGTTTGCCTGCCTCGGAAAAGTTTGTGGCCGCAGCCGGCGCGAAGCTCGACGACTTAATTGCCGCTGCCAACTCAAAACAACCGCCGGCTCGTTTGGATTTTGGTGTGACGGTTCGAATTTCTAAGAAAAATCAGCGGGCAAAACTCGCCAGCAGCAATGTGGTGGGCGTGATCGAAGGCAGCGACCCGGTGTTGAAGAATGAGTATGTGGTTTTTAGTGCGCATCTTGATGGCCTTGGTTTGGTGGCGGGCAAGCCGGGGGACAATATCTTTAACGGCGCGATGGATAACGCCTCCGGTGTGGCGGTGTTGCTCGAAGCGGCGCGTATGATTGCGCTGCAGCCGAAGAAGCCCAAACGTTCGATACTCTTCATCGCCGTCACTGGAGAAGAAAAGGGATTGCTCGGTGCCGACTATTTCGCACGCAACCCGACGGTGCCAAAAGGGTCGATGGTCGCAAACGTCAATCTGGATATGCCGGTGCTGACGTATGACTTTGCTGACGTCATCGCGTTCGGTTCGGAACACTCAACGATGGGGCCGATTGTTAAACGCGCAGTCGACAAACTCGGTGTCCAGCTAACGCCCGATCCGTGGCCGGAGAAGCGACTCTTCACACGTTCCGACCATTACATGTTTGTTCGGCAGGGCGTGCCCTCGGTGTTCCTCGTGACGGGTGTGAAATCGATGAATAAAAACGAGGACGCCTCGAAGGCGTTTGATAAATTCCTATTGACGCATTACCACCAGTTCACCGACGACACGTCACTGCCGATCAACTACAACGCGGCGGCGCGGTTTGCGCAAGTGAACTTCAACATCGGGCTGGAAATTGCCAATGCCCCGGCGAAACCTAAATGGAATGCGGGGAATTTTTTTGGTGATACGTTTGGGAAGCCGACGCCTTAGTGTTGTGAGCCACAACCCGGAGAGGCTGGGCGGAAATAGGCTCTGAGGAAACAACGATCGAGTCCCACTTTAAATGCTGGGCTTGTCGCGCTTGAGGTCAGGGTCATCAACCTCGGGTGCGGTTGCTATTTTTTTGTCGTCTGCCGTCGAACTCGGCTTTTGCGGCTGCAAGCTCCCGATTGAAGTCGGGATTGTTTTGCAGCAGCGCAATAAATGCTTCGCCAATCAAACGGCCACCGACTAAGTCGGTTGGATAGTGAACCCCCGCCACCACCCGCAGCCACGCGCTCTTATCCGCATGCGCGAGAAAATCGGCTTTCCGTTCGGGCACGATCTCTCCCATCACAAAGGCCCAGATGCGCGTGCCGGTCGTTCGTGCGCTGGGATACGCACCGTGGTGCGACGGCAGGATCGGTTTCACCCGCGCATCGCGATCCTTCGGACGCGCGCGATGCGTGTATGGCGATGTGTGTGCGTACGGTTTCATGTCGCCACGGATGTCGGCGAATAGCTTCGCGATCTTTGGGTAATTCGTTGCGGTGAAGTCTGTGCCGAGTAACGTCGCGGACCAATCCATCGGGCCGAGTGTGGAGTCGCGCGTGGCCTCCGCCATTTCAGCGGGCGAGCGAAATTCCTGAACGCGCAATACCGTATCGAGATCGGCTAGGTCCGCCAGCGAATTGGGCTCTGGTGGGGCAGGCAATACTCTCTTCAGATCGATCGCCGTAGCCGATACATAAACAGCCACGCGAGGCTTCGTAGGGGCGCTAGGCTGAGCAGATGTGTTTGTGGCAACACTGGGTTGCGTTGCAACTCCCTTTGCAGCTTCGTGGGCGTGCGTCGCACTCACAGTGAGCATCGCGGCGAGCGCGATTGTGATCCTACGCGTGGTGTGTGCCTTGCTGGTCATCTAAAAGCTCGCGCGGATGGTCATTTCGATACTGCGCTTAGGTGCAACGATAACGTAGTTGGCATCGGTGGCCCACGATGCGTAGAACTTATCGGTAGCGTTGCGTACCCGCAGCCCTGCAGTAATTTTGTCGGTCAGACGTTGCATCGCGGCGAGCTCCAGGGTCGTAGCTTGCGGCAGCTCGATGGTGTTCGCATCATTGGCATAAAACTTACCGACGTGCCGTAGCGTTGCCATGAGTTGTGTTCCGCTCATGGGTGTGACTGTGGCTGTCAAATTGGCAACGCGTTTTGGCACATTGGGCGGTGTTTTTCCGGCAAAAGAAACGCCGCCTGAGGCAAACTTATCGTACTGCGGATCAACGATCGCAATGTTTCCGTCAAGCGCAAATGCGCTTGATAAACGAAACGCGCCTGAGAGCTCCAACCCACGAGCCGATTGTTTGCCCAATGCGCTTGTGATGTTCGTCACTGGATCTGCAAACGGAATCTTATCCTTCTCTAATCTGTAAATCGCTGCCGTCCACTCGCCCTTGCCATTGGCAAATGACTGCTTCCAGCCTGCTTCGATTTGCCGAGCCCGTGTCAGATCAAAAGGAATGTCCGTGGGAGACAAGAAAAACGCGGTAAACCGAGATTCAGTACCGGTCGCATATTGGATATAGGCATTTCCAGTCGGTGTCGCATTCCAGAGCAATGCGATCCGACCGGTCACAGGACGGAAATCTTTTGTGTATTCGGCAAAGCTAGTTGGCCTACGATCCTGATAGTCGAAATCCAGCTGATCCTGACGTAGTCCGCCGATCAAATTCCACGTTGGTGCGAACGTCAGCTGTGCTTCAGCGAAGACAGATTTTTGCAACTGGTCCACGCTCACGAGGCGATTCCTGCCAGCGCTGTTGAATGAGAAAAAGGACACATTTACAGGGTTGATAGGATCAACAAACTGGGAGGTTCCCGTTGTCGCCCCACGTGGGCTCAGGAAGTTTGTCTTGCCCACCTCGATACCGCCTGCAGATTTGAACGGCATCGCACCCAATGTGCCATTCCACTTTGCTTCTGCGCGCGACCCAAAAAATTCGTGGTCGTAGGCAAGGTCTTCAAACCACTGGCGACGAACTTGTGCGCCGGTCGTAGCGGTAGCGGGAAAGAATGCAAAGCGATACGCATTCTTCCAGTCACGATTGGCTTGGTAGTGCCACGCAATGTTGGACAAGCTCCACTGGCCAGTCTGCCAATTCGTTTTCCAAGTGAACCACGTGACATCGTCGTCGTGAACGTTATCGTCAATGTTGTTGTAGTTGATGTTACGGAGCGAGGCATCGAGGCGACCATTGATGAGTGGTGTGCCCCAGTAAGGGTTATCAATACTGTTGCGCAGCACATCCACACCAAAGATCATCGACAGATTGGCCGTCACGTCCCAGCGAAGGCTAGCGACGATGTTTTGAGAGTTGTGCTTGGTACCTTGTACGTCGGTACGAAACACATTGCTTACCGCATCGATTCTGCCTGAGACATTATCTGAGAGTGGCCCGCCCGTACCAAGGCCCACGCGAAATGCGTTTGGACTTCCTGAGAAAGAGGTCAGTACGTCAACGGGCTGCGCCGTGCGGGAAGGTTGCTTTCGCACATGGTTGATCGCGCCGCCAACTGACCCTTCGCCAGCGATGATGCCTGCGGCACCGCGAAGCACTTCAAGCCGTTCAAAGGCAAAGCTATCGTACACGCGCATTGTAGCGTTCGTGGAGCCGACACGAATGCCGTCATAGAGGATGGAGAATGAGTTCTCAGCAAAGCCGCGCCCTTGCATTGCGGCCGACGAGCCCGGCCTGACAGCGGCGGTGATGCCCGCGATGCCTTCAAGCGCATCGACCATCGTCTTTTTGCCCCGCGATTGCATGGTGGCTTGATCCACCGCATCGATGGACACAGGCGTATCTTTGATCGATGTCGCTAAGCGGGAACCGGTTTCGGCAATGGTTGAAAGATTCAATGTTGGTTCTGCTTCTTTGGCGGCCGTGACGACGATCGATTCTGTCTTCTTAGGGGCTTGCGTTGCTTGCGCGTGTGTCGTGTCGACTGTGAAAAGTGCACCGACGGGTGTGGCAAATAGTGCGGTGATGGTGAGTGAAAGGATTTTCTTGTTCATCTTCAAATCGTGAAAGTAGGGTGTGTTGAAAAGATTGTTTCTAGGAGAGGGGAATCGCTGTTTTTTGGCTTTATGCGCTAGGCGTGTCGCCACGCCGGAAAGGGGTCAACGTACTTCGCCCACTTCGCCCTACCCTCTTCGAATTCCTTTTTGGTGAGCAAGCATTTATCGAGCTCTGCGCGCATCCATGCTTCATTCATGCCTACACCAATGAATACCAGCTCCTGCCGGCGGTCGCCGAATTCGCTGTCCCACTTTTTCTGGATGCGGGCAACATACTCTGGCTCTTCCGGCCAATCTGCTTTAGGTGTCCCTGCCCACCAAGTGCCACCAGCTTCGTTCACGCGCGCGCCACCGGCTTGGCTCCATGTGCCCGCTGCGTCGTAGCGCGAGGCCAACCAAAAGTAGCCCTTGGAGCGGATGACGCCCGGCCAATCAACATGCAGAAATTTGTGAAAACGATTTGGATGAAACGGGCGATGCACCACGTATGCAAAGCTGGTGATGCCGTACTCCTCGGCTTCGGAGGTTTCCTGTCCGCGCATCAGCTTGAGCCAGCCTGGCGCTTCAGAGGCTTTCTCGAAGTTGAAAAGGTTGGTATCGAGCACACGATTGAGCCCCACTTTGCCCTGCGTGGATTCGATGATTTCCGCATCGGGGTTGAGCGCCGCGAGCATGGCCTTTAAGCGATCCAGTGCGTCAGCGGATACAAGATCAGCTTTGTTGATAATGATTACGTTGGCGAATTCAATTTGCTCGGTGAGCAAATTGACGACCGTGCGCTCATCGGCCTCGCCCATGTGTTCACCACGATCCTTTAGTTGATCGACGGAGCAGAAGTCCCTGATGAAATTGAACGCATCAACGACCGTGACCATGGTGTCGAGTCGTGCGACGGAAGACAAGCTCATGCCGTTTTCATCTTCAAACGTAAACGTTTCAGCAACCGGCAAGGGTTCAGATATGCCGGTGGACTCGATCAACAAATAGTCGAATCGCCCCTCTGCGGCAAGCCTAGTCACTTCGATTAACAAATCCTCGCGCAGCGTGCAGCAAATGCAGCCGTTAGACATCTCCACCAGTTTTTCCTCGGTGCGGGACAAATTCGCGCCGCCGTTTTCCACCAGTTGCACATCAATATTCACTTCCGACATATCGTTAACGATGACGGCAACACGTTTGCCTTCACGGTTATTCAACACATGGTTGAGCAGGGTGGTTTTTCCGGCGCCAAGAAAGCCGGACAGCACGGTCACGGGAAGGCGTGAGTCTTTCTTTGTTTGCGGTGGGCGATATGAGGTGAGGATACTCATCGGGGAAAGTTCCGGTAAACAAGGAATGGTGCGGGCGCATAGACGCGAACCAGCACGGCGCAATCGGGAGGCACTACAGATGCAACAGTGTAGCAAAAAGGGAGCCGTATTGCATCTTTGTTGCAATAAAGGGGCATCCTTGGAGTTAATTACGTGTCGCTCTTGGCAACTCGTTGCAGATCCCCCGGCGCAATTCGCCGCGAGGTGCCAGTCGTGCCCAACACCAATGCCGTCGGCCGCGAACTCCTTCCGGCAGGGGCAGCGTTAAGCCTGACCGAGGTGGGGTCGCCGAGTTCGGCGAGATCGCTCGCCGCGAAAATTCAGCGTGGAAATGGTGACGGCGCGTGTCGGATAGACGCGGTGCCGCTTAGGTCTCAAGCCTCAAGCAAATCAAACGTTAGCCCTGCATGTGTGGCCAGTCGATCAACCAACTTTGCGCCCATAGCCGTAGAAGGTGTCCAGAATCCGCCTGCGAGATCACTCTTTGAAATGTCGAGCGCCAGGCAAGCCGCCGCTTCGCCCAACATCTTGCCGGTTGAGCCATAACCTGGGTCGCGGTCTCCCGTGACTTTGACGCGTAACTCGCGTCCGTCTTCGGTGCGCCCGACAAAACGAAAGTCGAAGAACCCCTTCTCTTGCGCCTCAGGGCTGGGGCCGTCACCCGGCGCGGGGAGAATTGTTTTTTCCAATAACCAGCGTGTCGGCGCGATCGCGGTCGCCACCAAAAACCCGCCGAGACCGGCCGCAAAACTAGTAGCACGCATGCGCCCCGAAAAACCCTTGCCCATCAACATGGCTTCGTCATAACGGAACTTGGCACCATAGGAGAGTCCCGAGATGGCGTTGCTCCGGTGCACCACACGTGTGTTGACGGCAGCCATCACAAACGGTGCCGCCCATGCCTTGAAGTCTTTATCAAATGTCGCCGCGCTAACGTTGGTTTGACGAACGGTGGTCGCGGGCGCAGGCATGACCAACGAATACGGGTTGGAGAGTTCTTTGCGCAACGCCGGGTCTTTGGCCGCTTCACGAACGATGTTGACCATACTCGCCACGGTGCCACCCGATGCTGCACCACGCATCGCCTTCACTCGCATTTTGACGGTGGTGCACGGCTCACCAAAATGCGTCAGTGCCTGTTGCTGCAAGAACCACACGCCGAGATCAGAGGGGATCGAATCAAAGCCGCAGCAGTGAACGATACGTGCGCCGCTGGCGGCGGCTTGGTCGGCATGGGCGCTGATCATGCGGCGTATCCACTGCGGCTCACCGGTCAGGTCACAGTAATCGGTGCCGGCATCCACACATGCACGAATCAGGGGCTCACCATAAAGCGCGTAGGGACCGACGGTAGATATAACCACACTTGCCTGTTGGCACATGGCTGAAAGTGCGGCTGCGTCGGACGCGTCAGCGATGATGACGGGAATGTCTGCGGCATCGGGGCCGAGGCTAGCGAGCAAGTCTTGTAGCTTGGACTTGGAGCGGCCGGCCACTGCCCACGATAACTTCCGCGCGCCGGGTCTGGCAGCAGTGCCAAATTCACGCATCAAATATGCGCAGAGAATTTTGCCGACAAAGCTGGTGGCACCGAAGACTACAACATCAAATTTGTTTTTCATGGGCAGGCGGGCAAATGGGAGCGTAAGAGCGGCAATGAATTCGCGATACACTCAGTTTAGCGCTCCTTCATCCCACCCCGTCGGACGCGCAATGCTTCATCTTCGTCGAATCTTCGTCGAATTTCCGTTACATCTCGGCGGTGTATAACGACAATCTGAAGACCATCCAACTCGATCAGTCGCCAGTATGAAAACACCCAGCCAAGCCCAACATCCACTCTGCAGACTCATTCGAATCGTTACCGTATTGGCGGGCATCGCCTTGTTATCGGGCTGTGCGGCAACGCTGGTCAACACACCGCGTAATCAGCCGTTGGGTCCGGTGCCTTCAAATGCAACGGTGCTGCGCGCTGCAGAGAACGTCGGCGGCGAGACCATGGTGGCGTTATCGTTTTCTGGTGGCGGGTTGCGCGCCGCGGCGTTTTCGTATGGCGTACTGCAAGGATTAGCCCAGCATCCGTCAAAAGGCGGCAAGACGTTGTTGGAAGACGTTTCGTTTATCACCAGCGTCTCCGGTGGCTCAATTACCGCAGCGTATTTTGGTCTACACGGCGTGGCGGGATTAGAACGCTTTCGTGAGCAGGCGCTGCTGCGCGACGGCGAGGCGGGCATGCGTTTGAGTTTGTTGAACCCCGTGAATCTCACACGACTCGTGACTGGTGGACTGAATGATCGTGACAACTTCCAATCATGGCTGGAAGATGACTTGTTCAAGGGGGCCACCTTCGCCGACATGTATCGCAATAAACGCCCGGTGGTGTGGATTAACGCGACCAACGCCTACCATCGGATTGCGTTTCCATTTCATGAGCGGGCGTTTGATGCAATTTGCAGCGACCTGGCAAGTTTTCCAGTATCGGAGGCGGTCGCCGCGTCGATGGCTGTTCCGGTATTGTTTGCGCCAGTGGTGCTTCGCAAGTACCCAAACAACTGCCCGAACAAACTCGCCGACATCATTGCACCTCGGCCGGCGGGAGAGAGTGTGGACAACCAGCGCCTAAGATCGGCGCTGTATCGGGCGATCCGCGATTTTCGCGATCCAAATACGGGCCACTACATCAAATTGATCGACGGGGGCATCACCGATAACTTGGGTCTGGTCAGTATCCTGCAATCGAGGGTGCTGCTGAATACGCCATATGGTCCGATCAGTGAAGGTGATGCCATTGGTGTGCGCAAGTTATTGTTTGTTGTAGTCGACGCGGGGCAGGGGCCGAGTGGCGATTGGACGCGTGAACTGCGCGGACCGTCTGGGATTGACCTCGCGACGGCGGCGGTTGATGCCGCGATCGATAGCACCATGCGTATGAGTTACGACGGGTTTATTCCCATGATGAAAAACTGGGAACGAGAAATTGTTAAGTATCGGTGTGCATTACCCGAAACAAGAAAGACAGAAATCCGCAAGATCAGGGAAAACTGGCGATGCGACGATGTCAGTTTTTCCGTCACCGAGGTTTCTTTTGCGTCCTTCAGTGAGCGTGAAGAAATGGAGCTGTCCGCCATCCCCACACGCTTAAAACTTCCGGAGGCGCAGACAGATTGCTTGATTGCGGCCGGACGGGAAGCGACACGGATGAACGACGTGCTGCGGCGCTTTGCCGCGCAGTAAATCGGATTGGAAGTTTCGCGAACACGGAAAAGCGAGAGAACACAGAATGGCGCAGAGCGAATCAACGGTGACAACACTGGCCTCGTATGCCAATCGCGCCGAAGCGTTCTGGGAAGGAACCCGCGACCATGACGTGACGCAAAACATAGATGCGTTACTGCGCCACATCGAAGCAAAGCCGCCGTTCACAATATTGGACTTTGGCTGCGGGCCGGGGCGCGATTTAAAGACCTTCACCGACTTGGGGCATACGGCAATTGGCGTGGAAGGGGTTGCACAGTTTGTTGAGATGGCGCGGAAACACAGCGGCTGCGAAGTTTGGCATCAGGACTTTTTGGCCTTGGATCTTCCCGCCGCAAGCTTTGACGGTGTGTTTGCCAACGCAAGTTTGTTTCACGTGCCGCGCGCCGAGCTGCCGCGTGTGCTGAAACAACTCTATCTCTGCTTGAAAGCCGGTGGCGTGTTGTTCAGCTCAAATCCGCGCGGGAACGACGAAGAGGGCTGGCGCGGCCAGAACGGCGACCGGTACGGCGTGACGCATAGTCTTGAGGCCTGGCAGAGCTTCATGACAACAGCCGGGTTTGTGGAGTTGGAGCACTACTATCGGCCTGAAGGCTTGCCGCGTGATCAACAGCCGTGGCTGGCGAGTGTGTGGCGGAAACCGGCGTGATCGCAGCCCTGTTTGAACGGGAGTGTGCGGTCGATCAGACCTGGGTGTGCGTTTGCAAACAGGCCGTGAACAGGGCTGTCTGTTACGGGGTTGGCCTTTGGAGTAGGCGCAGCGCTAAACTATGGCAACTGCGTTGGGTTCGGCGCAACCGGCCAATAGCCGCTGTTCGCGAGGGCTTTCTGATTTCACATATTGACCCATTGAATTCGATGAAAAACACGGTGACTCTGACCCTTGGCGTTCGAAGCCAACAACGCATCGAGCGTCCATGAATGCAAGTGCCCGTGTCATCGTTGCGCTGGACTTCGACAATTCTGCGGAGGCCATGCAGCTTGTTGAGAAGCTTGGCTCATCTGCTGAGTTTTACAAAGTGGGCTTGCAATTGCTCACCGCCGAAGGCCCGGCACTCGTTCGTCAGCTAATAGCTCAAGGGAAGCAAGTCTTTCTTGACCTCAAGCTGTTTGAAATACCGGACTCTGTAGCCGGCGCTGTTACCGCGGCTGGCCAGCTTGGCGTCTCAATGGTCACTGTTCATGCTTCGGGTGGCTCGGCTGTTCTGCGAGCGGCGGTAGAAGCCGCACGTCCGTTTCCGCAACTGAAGGTTCTCGCACTCACTGTCATTACTAGCATGAGCGATCAAGATCTCCACGTCGTCGGTGTGAGTGCCACAGTTGCAGAGCAAGTAGTCCGGCTCACACGCCTTGCCATGGAGGCTGGCTGTCACGGTGTCGTAGCCTCCCCAAAAGAGGCTCGGCTCCTTCGCGAACTTCTACCTCAATCAGCTCTCATTGTTACACCCGGAACACAGTTGCCGGGCGATGCCAAGTATGACCAAGTTCGCACAGCCACACCCGCAGAAGCAATTCAAGCGGGCTCCACACATCTGGTAATCGGTCGTTCAATCGCACGCGCCCAAGTTCCAGCGGCCACCTTTGTAGCCATCTGCAGCCAGATAGAGAATGCAGTCGCGGCGGGGCAACGCATAACTCCCAACCCGTCATTCGAGAGAACACCGAACGGTGCCTCTCAATTCGAAGGTTAGGCCGCCGCTTTCGGGCAACAGCCATGTCAGCTTTGGGTCAGAAGTGACGATTCCCCACCGCGCCCGCGCACGAAACATTCAGTAAGCCCAACAAAAAAGCCAGGTACCTCGCGGTAACTGGCTTTTTCTCGTGCCGCAGTCGCGGCAGCAAAGCAACGTCGAATTACTTCTTCGGTGCTGCGCTCCAGCCGGTGCAATGGCCGTTCGGGCTGATCTCGGTATCACCCGGCAGAATTTTGCAGCCGCCAAGTGCTTTTGCATCTTTACCCGGCACCCAGTGGGTGCAGTTGTCGCACTTCTCTACCACACCGTTTTTGGTGACGGGTTTGTCGATGTAGTTCAGTGCTTTGCGCAGTGCGTCGTTTTTGGCGGCGTAGGCGTTACCGGTCATGGCAACAACCGGGATGCTGGCCAAACCTAGCGAAATTGTTTTGAGAGCGTTACGACGGGAGAGGGTCACTTTATCGTTCATGTGAGGTACCTAGTGAAATAGGCAATATAGCCAGTGGGGGAGAATACTCGTTTTTTGCGGGTTTTTGTAGCGGTTAGCGCACCTGCAGTCTGGGAGCCGACCGCCCCGTATACTGACTCACACCATTAAGATATAAGCGCATATGACAGATTCAACCGCAACAAATGTTTCGCCCGTCATTAACGAACCTCGCCTCTGGTCGGATGACGGCTGGACCGCCAAAGTCATCAAAAATGAGGACGATGACGGTTGGGCGGTGGAAATGACCAAGGACGGCGAGCCCGAGCCCGCACTGGTCGGGCCTTGGACGATGGGGCGCGACAAGAAGAATCCCAAACCACTCGACGCCACAGCTTTCCATACGCTGGTGAAAACCGCCTATGAGGTTCGCCGCCGGCACGAGCAGCACTTGCACGCTCAGCTAAACAAGAAGGTGGTGGTTCGGGCAGGGGACCGGGAATACGTGGTGACGTTGGTCATCGTGCCGGATGAAGATGCCCCGTATGCGACGTTGACCGCACGTATCGCCCGTGACCGCGACGGTGCGGCGTTGGCGGAGGTTCGCGTCGCGGCGAACTTTAGGCTGACTGACGCCACGGCCGTGGCGTGGATCGAAAACGATTTTCGCCGGCCGGACTCGGCTTAACGGCGGCTCGAGACTTTTACAGACGCCGGTCGCGCAGAAAGCGGTCAAAGACCGCATTAAATTCATCGACCACCTCAAAGTACGGTAGCGCACCGGTTTGGAAGATGGTGATAAACCAGTTTGGCCGGTCTTTGACGATGCGCATGCCGCGGTAGTCGGTAAAGTCACCGCGTACGCCGTGGGAAGCCCAGGTGGGAACTGTGATCGCTTCGTACACGGTGTGGATATCGGCGCTAAACATACTCGCAGACAAAAAATGTAGCGGCGCGTGTTCGGCACCGGGCTGCCGCGTCGTGATCACATCGTACGCCCACAAGGTCTCGTCGATGTTTTTGCCGCCCCAAGTCCGCTGCAAAAAATAGCGGATCACGCCGGGACGCGTCAGCCCGCGAAAAATTGACCCGCCCCAACCGGGGCCGGTGAAAACGCGGTGTAGCCATGGCAGCGCGCGGGTGCTGCCGGTGGGTTTGCGTCGCGATGCGGTTCCCATAAAGCCGGTGGGGCTGACTAACGCAATCGAGCGAAACTTGTCGGGAGATTCAACCGCCGCCCGCGCCAAGAACTCGCAGGCGAGTGAGGCAGCCAGTGCATCGATCGGCGCAGGCCCGCAGCGTATTTGAATTTGTGCGACAAGTGCTTGCAGTGCGTCGGTCATCAGCCTCGGCGTGTACTCACGATCACTGCGGTCGGAAAATCCGTAGCCGGGCAGATCTATGGAGAAGACCGTGTGGGTCTGGCGATAGTGGTCATGCAACGGACGAATCTCCGCGGCGGAAGCCGCTGCGTTGACGGTATGCACCAGCATCAGCGGCGGGCCACTGCCGTCGACGTAGGCGCTGATACGGCCCGCGATGCCGTCGAATTCGAAGCGTTCACCGCTCAGGGCGTGGGGTAGTGGGGGCGTATGCATGGAGGGCGTAGTTTGCCCCATCCGCCGCCGCGTGTGTCGGTCATTCTGAGCTCAACCGCACAAAACATCGGCCCGTCCGACTTTGGGCGGAGCAAAAACCATGGCAACGGTTAGACTTACGGCATGACGCCAAAACAATTCCGTATCTTGATTGGGTGCTATCTCGCCTGTGTCGTGTTGGCGATTCTCGGCCACGTTTTTACCGCCGAGCAGTTACCCGTGGCACTGCGTGACTATGTGAAAGTGGCGGACCAAACCACTTGGATGGTGAGCTGGGTGGGAATGGCGTATCTGACCGCCGCAACGGTCAGCACCATCGGCCTGATCATCTTCAAGGCTTGGGCAAGACCGACGTTTGCGGTCGTGGCGGTATTCGGCGCAATGCCGTGGGACGGCCACACCGTTTATCCCGCCATGGAGTATCTGTTTATCAATCTGGAGTTCATGCTGGCCGGTGCGATTGTGGCGGCGGCGTATTGGGCACCAGTACGGGATAGTTTTACAAAACCCTAGAATTGACGGGCATTTTCAGGCAAAAGTGCTTGAAAATGTCCGTGGATAAACGAGTTTTCCCAAAAAAATAATACCTCAGGAGCGCGCCGCATGCCAACGATGATCTTCACCAATGCACGAGTGTTTGACGGCACCAATGCGGATTGCGCGGAAGGCATGTCGGTGGTGGTCGCAGACGGGCTGATTCAGGAAGTCTCCAGCCAGCCGGTCAAAGCGGCGGCGGATGCGGTGGTGATCGACGTGGCCGGAAAAACACTGATGCCCGGCATGATCGACGCCCACATTCATGCGTTTGCCAGCGACGTTTCCGTGGCGACCATCGAGAAGTTGGGCGAAACCTATCGCGCCGCCCACGCGGTACGGATGTTGCAGCATGCCTTGAATTGCGGCTTTACCACCGTGCGCGATATTGGTGGTGGCAACTACAGCCTTCACCGCGCGATCACCGACAAGATGTTTGAGGGACCACGATTCTTCTATTCGGGCAAGGCGCTTTCGATGACCGGCGGCCACGGCGACTTCCGACAGATTGAGGAGCGGCCCAACTACCAAGCGCTGTGTGCCTGTTCGGGTGGTGTGTTCAACGCTCTATGTGTTGTCGCTGATGGTGTGGACGAATGTTTGAAGGCGGTGCGTGAGGAGTTACGGCAGGGTGCACATTGCATCAAGATCATGGGCTCGGGGGGCGTGGCATCACCGACCGATCCGATCTGGATGAATCAATATCGCGAAGATGAAATTCGCGCCATCGTCGGTGAGTGTGTCGAGCGGCGCACCTATGTCTCCGCACATTGCCATCCGGCGAGCGCGATTCGTCGCTGTGTGGAGTTTGGCGTGCGGACCATTGAGCACGGCACGTTGATCGACGCTGAAACCGCCGCGTTTGTCGCTGAGCGCGGCGCATACATCGTGCCGACCATGATCACCATCGAGCAGTTGGTGAAGATGGGGCGCAAGTTAGGCTTCCCGCCGCAGAGCCAGGAGAAGATGGATATTGCTTGGAAGGGCGCGATCTCGGGTCTGCAAGCCATGCGAAATGCCAACGTCAAGGTTTGTTTCGGCACCGATTTGCTCGGCAGTCTTTACGATCAACAGTGTCGTGAGTTCACATTGCGTAGCGAAGTCTTTACGCCACTGGAAATTCTGCGGCAAGCAACCTCGGTTAGCGCCGAAATGATGATGCACGAAGGTCGGCTGGGTTGTATCAAGCCAGGCGCATACGCCGATTTACTCGTCGTTGATGGCGATCCGCTGAAGGATATCTCGCTGCTCGCGGCCAGTGGTAAACACCTAAGTGCAATCGTCTGCGGTGGTGAGCTGGTCAAACACTAGTTGGCGTAGGTGGTGACGCCCGCAGCGCGGTTTACTTCGAGGTCACGTCTTCAAACAGTGGGCGGGTCTCGATGACCTTGCCGAGATCCCGCATTCCTTTGCCGTCAATCAGAACAGTCTGGTGCGCGCGGCGAATCTTTTCGAACTGCGGCGCGATGCTGCTATAACCGAGTGAGTTCGGATACGTTACCGCCACCACGACGTTCCAAGGCCCATCGTCGTTTCCGGTATCAAGCAACTGGTACGACACCATCAAACCCTGGCTGACGGCAATGGCGTCCATCGCAAACCAGTTCGCGGTGATAAAACGCTTGAGGTTTTCACGCTCGCCGGGCAACGACTTCAGGTAGGTGTATTCCACGGCGCGTTTTGCCTTTGCAGCCGTGGGGGCTGCTACGCTTGCACCCGCGGGCTCGGATGCGCGGGCGGTGCTGGCGGTTGCCAGAAGAATTGCTACAGCCGCAATTGCCGCTGCGTGTGGGATGGTCATCAGAGTTTTACTTGCATTGTTGCCTTGTGCCACTTTGTGCCCCTAACAGTTTTGAACTGTGATCTAGGACGGGGCATTCCGCATTTGGTTCCGATGCTGTGATGGCCACGCTGCCAATGCGCGAACCAAGACCCGGCTACTTGGTCTTGCCGGTGTAAGCCAATTCAGCAGGGTCTGCGGCGATGCGGCGAATCGCATTCTCAAACACATCAGCAGGCTGTCCGCCTTGCAGAAGGTGACGGTCGTTGATGATCACTGACGGCACGGCATTGATGCCGTTTTCATGCCAGAACTGCTCCGCTTGCCGCACTTCGTTGGTATACATCGGGGAGTGGATCACTTTTTCGGCCTCTGCAATATCGAGCCCAACTTCGCGGACCAATTCGCTCAATACATCCGGGTCCGCCGGGTTGCGGCCTTCACCGTGGTAGGCGCGAAGAAGCGCATGTTTCAGGGCACGTTGCTGCGACTTGCCCGTGATGGCGTCCTGATCAGCGGCCCACTGCAAGAGGCGATGCGCATGAAATGTGTTCCAAATCCGACCGCGTTCACCAAACGCAAACCCGACTGCGGCACCGCGTTCGCGCAAGGTATCTCGCGAGCCTTGGAGTTGCTCCGGCGTCATGCCGTATTTGTTCATCAGGTATTCGCCGGCATCCACACCTTCGGCACCCATTTCCGGGTTTAGCTCGAACGGCTGCATGTACATGGTCACCGGGATATCGTCGCCGATTTTTTTCAACGCGGTTTCGAGCGCGTTCAGACCGACTGCACACCAAGGGCAAGCGATGTCTGAAACAAAGTCAATTTTCATATTGGCAAGAATTGTTTATCAAGGCCGACAGTTTACGTCTGAATGTGCAGGCGCAGATTAAGCCGCAACCGCGGCCGGTGCGCGTTCACACTTATAGATGACGGTGTAGGCTTTTTCGGCTGCGCCGTCGTCCATGAGGCAAATGAAGGCATCAGTGAGATCACGCGGTGCTTGTTTGGCGCGCATCTCCGCGATCAGTTCACGCAGCATGGCTTTGCGGCCCCGGTCAGGCTGCGTCAGGATGAGCTCAAGTGTTTTGTAAAGTGCGGGATCTTCACACGCACCACGCAACATGTTGATCAACCCGTCTACTTCGGCGAAGGTCCTTTTGCCGTCCAAGCGTTGAAAGCCGTGATTGGCGGTCAGATAACGCAGTTCCTGCCGTCCGACGACAAACCCGATCAAGCCGACGGGTATCCAGATCAAGCTCCAAAACAGCGCCATCGTCAAACGTGTTTCGTTTTCTGCGGTTCGCCGCGTGACGTCGGCGGCGATCTTGCTGCGGCTGATGATGTCTGATTCGGTCGGCACAAATCGAATCATCTCGCCGCCCACCTTGAACATGGTGACCTCGCCGGTCGCGAGAAAAGTTCGCTGCGCCCGCATGGTGGCATTTTGCGTAGGGCGGTTTGTGGCCAGAAAGCTCTCAAGATTCGCGGCGGTGTATGGGTCTGCGAGTTTTTGCGCAGCATTGCGGTAGTTGCCAAACATCCCCAGCCCCACCACCAGGCAGACAAGTACAAGACCAACCAACAACCAACTGACGGCATTGGCGGTGCCGTGAACCGACACATGGCGCGCTCTATCGTAAATCAGCAGCGCCAAAGACATCAGCAGGAGCAGTTCGATGACAAGTGAGATAGTTGAAAACATGTCGTTGGGAAACACTCGCGTGTTCAGTTTGGGTAGACAAGAGTTGTTATCGTAACCGAGATTTGTTTCGCATGGGTTCGCCGATGAAAACTCGGCAAAGCCATGGTGACAGTGCGACAATGCATTTTTCGCACGCAATCAGGGGGCTTGAATGGGCGCCTATGTCGATAGCATGTTGGTACACGTGCCAAAAGCGAGGCTGGCGGAATACCGCAAGCTCGCCCGTTTGACCGGCAAGGTGTGGCGTGAGCACGGCGCATTGGAATATGTGGAGTCCGTCGGCGATGGTTTGCAGCCGGGCAAGTGGACATCGTTTCCGCGCAGCGTGAAGTTGAAGGAAGACGAAGTGGTGGTGTTCTGTTACATCGTCTATAAGTCGCGCGCGCATCGCGACCAGGTCTGGAAAAAAGTCATGGCAGACAAACGCTTGGCGCATTTGATGGTGCCGGGTGCCATGCCGTTCGACAGCAAACGCATGATTTGGGGTGGATTTAAACGCCTCGTTGAGGTTTAAGCGGTGCCACTAATACCGTCGGTAAAGTTGCCGCTCCTCGCCTGGCCGCTGGTGCTTGGGCTGGCTGGGTTTACCGCGGGCTTTATTGGTCCTATCGTGTTTTTGCCCGACGCCAACACTGGGCCGATGATCGGTATCTTCATGACCGGCCCTGGCGGGGCGGTGCTTGGTTTGTTGATGGGAGCGGTGGTCAAAGCGGTCGGCCTTTCTGACCGGGCGGCGTGGAAAATTTTGCTGGGGACTGCCGTCGGTGGTTGGTTGGCGATCATTGGTTTCTGTATCGCCGCGCCCGCACCAATCCCACGTAGTGCAGTCATTGAAGGAACGGTGAGTCGTTGTTTGGCACCGATGGAAATGGCCCCTGATGCTATTCAATATTGGGAGAGCCGCGTTGCCAAAGTCACCTATCAAGCGCCTCGGCAAGGTTGGAAGGAGGGTGTGCCAACGATGTTGAGCGAAGATTCCGGGGCGGTTGTGGAGGTCAAGATTACGCGAGAGAACCCGGTGTATGAACAGCGCAAACTCTGGAACAAAGGCGAACTGCGCGCCGCGGGTTGGCGGACACCCGTACAACCTCTGAAGCTGTTCTACGTGCGGCAGACCGGCAAGCGCTGCGCGGACTATCCGCTTAACGAGAAAGTGCAGATCCATCTAATTGACAAGTCAACAAACGATTGGCCGCTGGCAACTGCGTCGAAGCTTTTGAACCTGCTGTTGTGGCAGCCGGTGCCCGAGGTGATCCTGCGACAACTGTAGCGGCTACGTTGTTATGGAAATGCGACGTAAATCCAGACGGGATTAAACAGCGGTGTTCCATCTGCGTTACGCGGCGTCGACGCATCAACGACGGTGGCATTGTGTAAAGGGCTCAACCCCGCAGCGTTGGCAGGCGGGTCCGCGTTGGTGGTGAGTTGGCGCGAGTCGTTGTACGGGGCGACCGCGTTATCGACCGAAATTGCGCCGCCAAATGCAGCCATACCGATGGCAAGCCAATTGGGAATGATCCGCGACCCGTAAGGCACGAGGGGATCGCGTAGATGAGCAAAGCCATATTGGCGCGCGGCGGACGTGGTGTTCGGACGCGCCGATATCCACGTTGCAGGTTGTTGCGTGGCGTTACGCCAATCACCCGGCGACGAGAACTGGACGGCGCGATCCATGGTGTAGAGCTTGGCCATCATGCCTGCGTGACCACCACCTTGGGAATGGCCGGCTACGGTGATCTTCGCCCACGCGGGTTGTCCAGCGATCAGAAATTGCCCCCAGCCTTCGTTGGGGTACTGTTGGTTCAGATAGGTGAGTAAAGAGACTAGCCGACCAACGATGGCGTTATTGGAATTCACCTCGACTTTGTTGCTGAGATTTACCCCGGTGACGACTTCCTCGCGCGCCTTGCCGTGGCAATCGAGGTCCGCGTCGTCATTACATAAAGAGCCGACGGCGTCTTCGTTCGGGTAGGTGAGCCCCACCGTGTGATATCCACGAGTCGCACCCGTGCGCAAAATCAAACGGTAGTTCTGCGCGACGGCCCCAGTACCCGGCAAGAAGACAAACAGTTTGTTCGCCCAGGCCACATTGTTGGCCGGATTGATGGCGTAGTGCGCATCGGTCGCTAGGTTAATCGCGGGGTCGGTGACGGTAGGCACCACCGCGCGTTCGGTGGAGACGGGCGGCGGACCGTAATAGGTGTCGCCGTTACCGCCGGCTTCAAACACGGTAAAGGCGATGGGTGCGGAGCCAGCGTTGTCGATGATAGTGGGGGCCGTGAAACCGCTGGCGTTATTCAGTAGCCAAAGTGTCAACGTCCCATCAGCGCGTCGCCAAACAACGTCCGAGACGCCGTTGTTATCGAAGTCACCAGAGGCATAAAACTTCCAAGCCGGATCGGAGGGAAGCAGATTGAGGTCACTCGTTGCCAGCGCGAGTGGGGTTGAGGTGCACGATGCGTTGGGATCATCGGGGTTGCCGGTGAACGCAGGCAAACTCAGGCCGACGCCGGTCATAGTCTTGATCATGACCTGTCCCGTGGTCGGGTTGCGCATCAGAACATCGCCGCGCCCACTGCCCGAGAAATCGCCAACCTTAATGGCCCGAAATCCCGTTGGAAGACTGCCAGCAGACAGATTCGCACAAGTACGATTCGGTGTTGCCATCAACACGCGGATCTGATTGTCCGGACTGATGTAAACCATGTCCGCCGCGCCGTTAAGGTCAAAATCACCGGCACCTAACAACGTCCAATCAAGCGGTGCGCCACCACGTTTGCGCACCACTGGCGCTTGTGTGCCGTTGCTAAACCAGATGTAGGAAACACCGGTGTCCCGCGGGTCCGGAGCAAGGTAGCGCCAGACAATGTCACCTGCGCCGTCGCCATCGAGGTCGCCGGTGACCTGCACGTCCCACACTTGTTTCACTTGTCGCCAAAGGCGTTCGGTGGATCGTTGGAAGTCAGTCCAAATCCTCACGTCACCAAACTGGGTTTGGGTGGTGTCCAAAAACACCAAGTCAGATTTGCCGTTGCCGTCAAAGTCGGTGGCGGCAACCAACCTGAACTTGGCGCCCGGATCATCTTGGGTGGTGAACTGAAACTGGTTGTTGATCAGGCGCCCCACACGCATTTGTGGTGTAGCCAGACTGGTGTTGCGCAACACGATGTTCTGTCGACCGTTGCCATCGATATCAATGATTCCCGGCTTGACGTTGCTGCTTTTGATGGTGGCGGTCTGAACCAGCGACAAATTCGCTTTCAGAATTGCTCCACCATTGGCGGGCACACTGGTCAGCGGCAATTCATTAAACGCGCCGCCGGCGTTCACGATCGGCAGCGCAGCGATGGCATCCACCACCGCCATACTCTCTGGGGCCACCTGGCCGAACACGGTGAAACCGCCGTTTTGGCCATCAAGAATGGAAGCGTTGTTGGCGAGATTGATAAACCACTGCGACGTCGCGCTATTGGGATCGCCACCGAGTTTGGCCATGGCGATGGTGCCGCGCAGATTGGAGCGCGTGGCGCTGAACTCGTTTTGGATTGGTGGCCGTGCTGGCACATCTGCCACCGAGTTGTTTCCGCCAACCCACGTGTATCCGCCGCCTTGAATGATGAAGCCCGGCACGCTGCGGTGGATCAATGAATCGGTGTAGGCACCGCTGCGAACGTAGGCCAAGAAGTTCGCTACCGTGATCGGCGCGGCGTTATCGTACAAGTTAATGTCAATTACGCCTTGGGTGGTTTGGAGGCGCACGGTGGTGGCGTTTGTGATCGGAATCAGCAAAGCTGCACAGGCGGTCGCGAGCAGGACATACAGGCCTTTTAGTGCACTGCGGCGTCGTTGTTCAGTTGACATCGGCATTCAGACTCTCCGGGTATTGGCCGCGCATGGGTTGTTACGGCAGTTTCGCAAGGGGCGTAGTTTACGGGCTGAAGGCAGTGAGATGAAACTAGCTCGTGTAGAATTTGTCCGGACAACTTTCTTCGATTGCCAAAAATGCCTAATGCCTCTCCCGTTATCAGTACCCAAGTCGTGGTTGCCGCATTCCCGGTTGGGATGGTGAAAGCTAGCGACATGACTGTCGTCAAAACTGAGCTTCCGGCGCTAAACGACGGCCAGGTGTTGATCGAAACCGAATACCTGTCACTCGATCCGGCGATACGCTATTGGCTAAACCCGACCGATACCTACGTACCTGGGGCCAAACTCGGCGCACCGGTGCGCTGTTTTGCGGCGGGGCTTATCAGCGAATCAAAACATCCCGACTTTCAAGTTGGCGATGTTGTGAGTGGCCTTCTTAATGCACAGTCACACGTGATTTATGACGTGATCGAAAGTGCCAAGATCGGCATGGGGCTTTCACGATGTAATCTGGCGTTGGGGCCGCTGTCACAACATCTCGGCGTGTTGGGTATGCCTGGAATGACGGCGTATTTTGGGTTACTCGAACGCGGCAAACCTGTCGCAGGGCAAACGGTGTTTGTGTCCGCCGCGTCAGGAACGGTCGGCACAACCGTCGGGCAAATCGCCAAACTCAAAGGTTGCCGCGTGGTGGGTAGTGCGGGTGGTGAAGCCAAATGTAAATGGCTGGTGGAGGAGATGGGGTTTGACGCGGCCTTCGACTACAAATCCGAAACGGCTGCAGTGGCACTAAAACGTCTCGCGCCGAACGGCGTGGACGTGTACTTCGACAATGTTGGCGGCGATATGCTCGACGGCGTGTTGCTCAACCTTGCACGCGGGGCGCGCGTGGTGCTCTGTGGTGCACTGTCGCAATACAACGAAGGTGGTTATGCCGGTCCGCGCAATTACATGAAGCTCATCATGGCGCGGGCGACCATGAACGGCATCATCGTGTTTGATTTTTTTCCACAATGGCCGGCCGCGACGGCGGAGATTGCCGGTTGGTTGAAGTCCGGCCAGCTGCGCGCCACTGAACACATTGAAGTCGGTATTGAGAAGTTTCCGCAGGCGCTTGTTGCACTCTTCGCTGGTGCGCATACCGGCAAGCAGTTGGTGCAGGTGCTGCCTAACCAACAATCGCGCGGCTGAGCGGCGGCGGGGGGAGAGCGCGAAAGTGATGAAGCGAAATGATTACACAAAAGTTCGGTAGTTTTGGCGGGGTAAAGCTGCATTACCGTGAGGTCAATCGTCCGCAAGGTGGTGAGGAGGGCGTCCCATTGGTGTTGTTACATCCCTCACCAAAGAGCTCGGCGATGTTTGTGCCGCTGATGGCGCACTTTCCATCTTCCCAACACGTCATCGCGCTCGACACGCCGGGTTACGGCCTCTCCGAGCCGTTAGCAACACCGGCTGAATCGATCGCCGACTATCTGCCGACACTGCGCTCGTTTTTTCAGCAAGTCGCTGGATCGCGCATCAAGTTGTACGGCTCTGCAACCGGCGCGCAGTTGGCGCTTGGTTATGCCAACGCGTATCCGGATGACGTCGCGCATTTGTTGCTCGATAACGCGGCGCATTTTGAAGATGCCGAGCGCGAAACCATCCTCGAACGTTACTTCATCGATCTCACGCCAGCCGTTGATGGTTCACATCTGACGCGGTTATGGCAAATGTGCCGTCAGTCACTGCAATACTTTCCTTGGTACGAGACCAACGACGCTCACCGGTTCCGTGACACTGAGCCAGGTACGGCCGAAGTGCAGGCGTTGATGATCGAGTATTTGTTGGCCGGCCCACGTTATGCAGAGGCCTACAAAGCGGCCTTCAATAACGAACGGGTTCAGCACTACCAATCGCTGCGTGTACCCACGACCTTGTTTCGTTGGCAGGGTTCGTTGCTACTGAAAGAGATTGATCATTTGCTGATCTTTCCGCTGCCAGAAAATGTACGTGTGGTCGATGTCCCGCCGCCGATGAGTGACCGATTTGCAGCCATTGTGGCGGCGGTAAGCAGCTAACTTTCGGTAAGGGAACGTCTAAAGACCTCGAAAGATCCGCAGGTCAAGTACGCCGCCTAAATTCTTATTTGCCATATTTAATTGCCGAGTCTATGGATGCCCCTTGTTTGCTTCAAAAGTCTAGAGTCGACGGACTTCTCCAAGCATAATCACTGGAAATGCCCGCCTAACTAGGACTGCTATGGAGGTGCGTGGCCGCAACCGCAGCCGCTTCCTTTGCAAACGACAGTGCGCTGAATGCCCGCTGGATGCGGTGGCAAGCCTCTTCCAGTACGTCGATGGACGTCGCGTACGAAACACGGAAGTGTGGGGCGAGTCCAAATGCCGCGCCGTGTACCACGGCGACACCTTCGGCTTCGAGTAGATGGTTGACGACGTCTTCGTCGTTCTTGATGGTGGTACCAGTCTGGGTGGTCGCACCGATTAACCCCGCGCAGCTGGGGTACACATAAAAGGCACCCTCCGGCGTGTGGCACGAAAGGCCCTTGGTCTCATTGAGCATCTTCACCACCAGGTCACGCCGCTTCTTGAATTCAGCATTGTTGAGCGGAATAAAATCCTGCGGGCCGTTCAGCGCCTCAACTGCGGCGGCTTGTCCGATTGAAGACGGGTTGGAAGTGGATTGGGATTGGATATCTCCCATCGCCTTGATCAATTTTTCCGGCCCACCCGCGTAACCAATACGCCACCCGGTCATGCAATAGGCTTTTGAGACGCCATTCATGGTCAGCGTGCGGTCGTATAGCGACGGCTCAATCTGCGCGGGGGTCGTGAACTCGAAATCGTCGTAGACCAAATGCTCGTACATATCGTCGGTCAACACCCAGACATGTGGATGGCGCACCAACACGTCGGTAATCGCCTTCAATTCAGCGCGGGTGTAGGCTGCACCAGAGGGATTAGACGGTGAATTCAGCAATACCCACTTGGTCTTTGGTGTGATCGCTTTTTCGAGGTCGGCGGCGCTGAGCTTGAAACGGTTTTCAGCCGAACACGGCACGATCACGGGTGTGCCTTCGGCCAACAGCACCATCTCTGGATACGACACCCAGTAAGGTGCCGGGATGATGACCTCGTCACCTTCGGACAAGGTTGCCATAAATGCGTTGTACAACACCTGTTTACCGCCGGTCCCGACGGTAATTTGTTTGGTCGTGTAGGTCAGCCCATTTTCGCGCTTGAATTTTGCGACGATCGCTTCCTTCAGCTTCGGCGTGCCGTCAACCGCTGTGTATTTGGTGTCACCCGATTGAATCGCCTTGATCGCAGCGTCTTTAATGTTTTGTGGTGTATCAAAATCCGGTTCGCCGAACGACAGCGCGATCACACTTTTGCCGGCGGCTTTGAGGGCGGCGGCTTTTGCTGAGATGGCGATGGTGGCGGAAGGTTTGACGCGGGAGAGGCGGGAGGCGAGTTGCATGACTGATCTCGAAGGGTTAACCGCTTGGTTGCGATGCACTGAAATTATAGGCGAAGCATAAAAACGTGTACGCTTCAGACTTTCCGACACGTCGCCGTGACTCGCGGCTTCCAGGCATGATCGAATCAAAGTTCCCGAACATCGGCACCACTATCTTTACGACCATGTCGGCGTTGGCTGCGGAAGCAGGCGCAGTGAATCTTGGGCAGGGCTTTCCGGATTTTGGTTGTGATTCGCGTCTGCCGGACATGGTGTCAGCGGCGATGCGGGCAGGGCATAACCAATATCCGCAGATGGCAGGTGTGCCGGCGTTGCGCGAGGCGATTGCGACCAAGGTCGGCGCGCTTTACGGCAAACAATATGACCCCGGGGCCGAAATCACCATCACGGCGGGTGCCACGCAGGCCATTCACACCACGCTCGCGGCGATTGTGCGGACCGGCGACGAAGTGATCATTTTTGAGCCGGTGTTTGATAGTTATGAGCCCGGCATTCGTATGCACGGCGGCGTGCCAGTTTATGCATGTCTGAACTTTCCCGACTACCGCCCGGATTGGGAGCAACTGCGAGCGCTCATCACCCCGCGAACGCGTGCCGTGATGATCAATACGCCGCATAATCCCACCGCCACCTGCTGGGAGCAGGCAGATTTCGACCAGCTCGCCGCCATCCTGCGCGAGACCAGTATTGTCGTGATCAGCGACGAAGTGTACGAACACATGGTCTACGACGGACTGCCGCACCTCAGTGTCGCCCGGTACGCCGAGTTGGCCGAACGTGCTTTTGTGATTTCGTCATTCGGCAAAACCTATCACGTGACCGGCTGGAAGGTTGGTTACTGCATGGCACCGGCAATACTCATGGCCGAGTTCCGCAAGGCACATCAGTTTGTGGTCTTTACCGTCAATTCGCCCGTGCAACATGGCATTGCCAATTACATGGCCTTTGGTACGCACCTCGACTTGCCGTCCTTTAATCAGAAGAAGCGAGACTTCTTTTTGCGACTATTGGCGACCTCGAGGCTGGGTTGGCAGCCGTCTCGCGGCACGTATTTTGTCTCCGCTGCGTATGGGCATTTGCCGGAGTACCGTGATATGAAAGACGCGGCATTTGCTGTCTGGCTGACACAAAAGATCGGTGTAGCGTGTATCCCCACCTCGGCGTTTTATCACGATCAAACTGATGATCACGTGGTGCGTTTTTGTTTTGCGAAATCGCTGGATACGCTGGCGTTGGCCGCCGAACGGCTGCTCAAACTCTAGGCCGTAGCCGCCTGCCGTTGGGCGGAGAATAGGTACACGTCCATCGCCAGTTCGGCCCCCACAAAGCCGGCAAAGACGCGCTCCGCAAATGGACTGTTGCCGCTGATCTAGGATCGCCTTGGTATCAATCGTCGCCAAATCAGCGCGATGACTGGAATGGGATACCGCTCGGTGTGTCGGATCATTGATGCCTACAAGCTTGGCGGGCTAGGCGCACTTGCCCCCAAGGTTCGTGGCCGTAAGCGGGGGATGCAGCGCAAGCTCGACGAGGCCCAAGAGCAGACGATCGAGCAGATCATTTGCGAGAAACGCCCCGAACAGTTGCGCATGCGCGAGAAACGCCCCGAACAGTTGCGCATGCGCTTTGCACTATGGAGCCGACAGGCTGTTCTTCAGTTAGTGAAGAGCCAGTTTGGTATAGAGCTATCTGTCCGGACAATGGGCGAGTACTTGAAACGCTGGGGCTTTACGCCACAAAAGCCGATCCTGCGTACCTACGAACGTTGTCCGGCGAAGGTGCAGCGCTGGTTAGATGAAGAGTATCCCGCCATCGCGCAACGTGCGGCAACCGAAGGAGCCGAGATTCATTGGGGTGATGAAAGTGCGCTGAATAATACCGACGTTCGAGGGCGCAGCTTCGCCCCAAAAGGTAAGACCCCCATCGCGTTACACCCGGCCAAGCGCGAGCATTTGTCGATGATTTCATCGGTCAGCAATCAGGGCACGATGCGGTGGATGATTATTGATGGCAGCTTCAATTCTGAGCGCCTCATTGAGTTCATGCGTTT
>JBIIYQ010000213.1:0-3870 GCA_044346745.1 Usitatibacteraceae bacterium
CCGTACTGGTCTTTGAGAGACTCTCCGACTTTTCTGCCAAAGCCGTCGTAAACCTGCTCAGACTTAATAGCGTTGGGGCTGATTAGCGTAAGCGGAGAGCCGAAACGCCGATCCGTCGTGCGGGTCTCGGTGTGACCAAGCTGGTTGACGACACTACCAACGAAACGGCCGTCCGCATCAAAGAAAGTGTCGGCGTATCGCGTCTTCAGCGATCCATTCTCGTAGAAAGTCGAGGTAGTGCGACGGGGGTTTCCGTAAGCATCAAACGTATAAGTCTTCGTGAACCGCAGACTTAAATCAGCGTTAGCTGGTTCGACATTTTCCGTTGTCAGCCGGCCCGTCGCCGAGTCATAGCCGAAGGTCGACGTGCGCACGAGAGCACGTCCGGGCGCATTGTGCGTGACAGTAGCGGTCGAAAGACGACCGATGATCCAGTTTGTCGCGTTGTTCGAGTACACGTTCGTGGTGACTTTGCTGTATTGGTCGGCCGCGCCGCTTGGTTCGTAGCTCGCCACCGTGATGCTCTTAACGTTTCCATATTCATCAATCTCGCCCAATGGCGTTGTGGTGGTGGAGTAAGTTAGGGCTTGCGCAACCCCACCTGCGGTCAAGTTCCAACTTTTCTCAGTGGTGCTTGTCAGGTGGACTTGATAGACCTTGTTATTAGTGTTCGCAAGGCGTTTCTCTTCGTAACCGTTCACCGCTTCGTTGACCATCGTTCCACTAGCAACATTTACGCTGTCAACAAATTTTGCGACGCGCTTGATTCGCCCAGCCTTCCACCACTCCTGTTCGAATTCAGTCTCGGTCCGAACATTTGTGGCCCCGTTGTTCTGCTCAACTAGGCGCTTCGCAAAGCCAAGCAGGCCTCTTCCGTCGGTCTGCCCAACCAGCGTCTCATAACGGTACGTGGTATCGAACGTACCGCCAATGCCATTGCTCGACGCCGTCTTCTTGACAACATACATTGGAGATTGAACGTCGAGCTTTGGGTTCACCGCAGACGTGCCTTTCTTGTAGACGCCGTTTGGATTCATCGTTGCGTGGTAAGAATCCGTCAGAGGCGAGTACGTGATCGCCGTGCTAGCACCCAAGCCATTCGTGATCGACACCAGCATGTCAGGCATTAAGCGGGGTGTACCGCCTCCAGTCGCGTCGCCTGCCAACGACAGCAGCAAGCCGTTGCCTCCATTCGAAGAAACGAGGTCGGTCTTCCCGTCGCCGTTAAAGTCACCCACCTTGATGTTTCCGAACGAATCGTTTGTGCTTAGTGGCCAGTCAGAACAGTCGAAATAGACGTTGTTACCGAGTGGCGGAATCGCGGAAGAGGCCGTCCTAGACAAACACACGTTCGCCACAAAATTCGGCTTCTTGATCATCATGTCAGTACGACCGTCGCCGTCGAAGTCACCAAAAATGATTTCATCGAACGCGACCGTTGACCATTCGGTCGGCAAATCTAGATTGCCAGCAGGATCACTGCGGGCTCCTTTGCAGAGGCTGCCGGAGGTATATCCACCAGGAGGGTTCGCTGCCACTGTCTCGTACGAACCGAACGAGCCGTCGCCGCCTGAGAGGCAAAGCACGCGGTCTTGCGTCAACACATCAGCGAGTCCGTCGCCGTTGAAGTCAACCGTGGTCTGATACTTGCGTCGATACTGGGTATTCTCGAGATTGACCTCACGTGGCGCCCAATCGAAGATGTTGGCCGCGCCCAAGGCCGGCGTGGACAGGAATATCTGCCAAGAGAAAATCTGATTGTTCGGGACGCATGGAACTGTTCCGCCTTCTGTGTCGTTTTGACATGCGGCCGGAATCTTACGCATCAAAATGTCTGCGCGGCCATCACCATTGAAATCTCCCACCATCGCATACCCGACATCAAACACGCCAACGCCGGTCGTACTCTGGCTGTCCACCGGCGTATACACGCGTCTTGGTGTTGTCGAGAATCCATTGGCGGTACCCAACAATAAATCCCAGGCATGCACATTGTTCGCGTTGTAAATGTCCTGCCCGCGGTAAAGCAGGAGATCGATTTTTCCATCACCGTCAAAGTCTCCTTGGAGATAAAGTGAGTTTGTTGGGCCGGGAATGCCTGCTTCATTTGGACTCGAGCAAGTCACGCCAGTTGCGTTCGCATTTGTAGTGCAAATCCGCATGTAGGATGTTTGCGTATTGATGGAAAAGAAGTCAGCCTTCCCGTCGCCGTTCATATCGAGCACAGACCAGACTGTATCCGTTGGCCCACCAACTTCGACGCCTGCTTGGGCGTACAAGCGCCGCTCTTCAAAGCCGCCATTTGGCTGGGCAATAAATGCTTGGATGTGCCCAGGGTTGCTTCCGTACCGGCGAATAAGATCGGTCCTGCCGTCGCCGTTCAGATCCGCTGATTTGAACTCGGTGAACTGAGCAACATCTGCGCCCCCGACGGCGACTACGCCCGAACCAGTGCCCTGCATGCTTTTTGTGATGCCGCTCCAATTAAAAGTTGTGGCGGGCAGACACACGCCATCGGCCGCGCATTCTTGGATGCTGGTTATGGTGGACCTGTTCGTTGCCGATTGTGTGTAGTAAATGTTGTAGCGACGGACCAACGTTCCACAAGCGCCAGCAGAGCAGTAGGACGGATACAAAGTTGTCGGGGGCGGTGCGCCATCGAGATATACCGCTACACTCTTTAGACGCTTCGTAAGGATATGCTGCCCCGCTCCTTGGTCAAAGAGGACATGCAAATCGGTCGCGGGACGGTCCTCGTATTCAAACACCGCCCGATTCACTTGGGTCACAGACGCACCAGCACTGTCGTTCATGGTGTAAGTGATTTGGGTCGGATAGGATTCGCCTCTCGGGAAGGCACCCACAGGCGAAAGTCCGCTTGCGGTTCGCAACGCCGGTGCGGCACGTCCTACCCGGGTTCCCGAATAGTCGACCACATAATAGTTTCCAAACCGGTCGCTGACACGATCGAGCGACCATTGCCTGACAGAATTTACGCGATCTGGATCAGCCGCCACTTGAAAATTTCCTGCATTCAGATACCACCAGCGCGATCCGTAGTCCAGTATTTGTCCGCTCTTGGCGTAAACACGGAAATTGCGTGGCCCAACAATATCTACATCCTCCACTAGCTGGTAGCCCTCGATTCGGTCGAACCTGTCGACTTCCGTTCGATACTCCGTGACATCAACAGCTTGGCCTTGGTCGTTTGTCGTCTGCCTAGTTGCGATAGGGATCAACCTCGAGCCGTCGAGGCAATAGACATCGTTTGTTGCGTCATTGTCGTAGTTGATCCCTTCTCTCGCGCCGTCTTGTGCGATTGTTTTTGGGCATCGCGTAATCGTCGAAAGCCCGGACAGTGCCCATCCCATCCCCATATAGCCGTTCCCGCCGGTGCTCGAATAGGCTAGGGCCAGCCCCGGCACCATGCCAGCAATACCCGGCGGCAAGGCAATAGGAATCGAATACTGCGCGGCCCCCATATCCGAAACGCTGAACGATCCGGCAGTTGTTCCTGCGCCGCTCGTCGTCGACGGAATCGGAATCGCTGTCGCGTTTGGTGTGGTGGCTACGACCACTTGCGTTGCAATGATCGCCTCACCGCCCCCCTGGAGAGCCGCTACTGCTTGCACAAGGTACGCCCCTTCTTTTGCAGGCGTCCAATTTCCAGTGTAAGTTTGTCCGTTCGCAGAGGCAGAGATGGTTCCGCCGTCAACCCGATATACAACACCCGTGACGCTAGCATTGGCATTTACCGTCGTCGAAATTGGTGTTGGGTTGCCTATTGTTGTGGACGGAACAACGCCAACCGAGCCTACAAAGATGTTGCTCGGGTTTGCGTTGACTTGGATCGAAATATTCGGCGTAGTG
>JBIIYQ010000087.1:0-12419 GCA_044346745.1 Usitatibacteraceae bacterium
TTTCGATGGATTTTGCCGAGGCCGACTATCTGACGGGAATTGGCAAAAAATCGTTTGTGGCCGAGCTCATGCCCAAACACCCTTTGTACAGCTCGTTCTTGTCGAAGGAAGCGCAAGCGGTCATCGGCGAGACCCATGAAATGACGAGACCCGCTAGGCGTTTGCTTGAGCAGGAGGGGTTCCGCTTCGAGGGGCACGTCGATATTTTTGATGCGGGGCCGGCGCTCGAGTCGGATCTGGTCGATATCGACGCCGTGCAGAAAAGCACCACACATACGGTTGCCGCTGTTACCGAAGCCAGCGCAGACAGCGCCTCTGCGGCACCATTAATGCTAATCAGCAACGTCCACCTGGCGGAGTTTCGAGTCGGACTGGGTCGTTGCCAGATTAGTGATGACAAAGTCGTGATCAGCGCAGATATCGCCAAGGCGATTGGTGTCAAGGTAGGTGATACGGTTCGTGTCGTGGCGTTGAGTCCGTCCGAACGCGCCTAGGTAAATGTCACCAAACATCGCCAAAGAGGGATTTATGAATCAGCAGTTTGTCGGTGGCGCCTGGGTAGATGGCTCCGGTGCGGTATTTCAGTCGGTCAATCCGGTAACACAGGCCGTCGTGTGGCAAGGAAATGCGGCCGGTGTCACGGAGGTGGAAGCCGCCATCTCGGCGGCGCGGGGCGCGTTTGGGGCTTGGTCGCTAACACCCTTGGATGATCGGCTGGCGATTGTGCGAGCCTTCGCAAAGTGTCTTGCCGAAGAGCAGGCCGCGCTCGCTAACGCCATCGGTCGCGAAACCGGAAAACCGCTTTGGGAAGCGATGACCGAAGTGACAACCATGATTGCGAAGGTCGAGATTTCGATCAAGGCCTATCTGGAACGGACCGGTGAGAAGTCCGCGCCACAAGCGGATGCAACCGCCGTGTTGCGCCATCGTCCGCACGGGGTGGTGGCGGTATTCGGCCCCTACAACTTTCCCGGCCACTTGCCGAATGGCCACATTGTTCCAGCAGTCATTGCAGGCAATTGTGTTGTGTTTAAGCCGTCCGAGTTATCTCCAGCAGTGGCGGAAATGACCGTACGGTTTTGGCAGAAGGCAGGTTTGCCTGATGGCGTGATTAATCTCGTGCAAGGTGCGCGTGAAACCGGTGTGGCGCTTGCCAGTCACCGCGGCATTGACGGCCTCTTCTTCACCGGCAGTTCGGCGACGGGTGCCGCGATTCACCAAGCTTTTGCGGGCCAACCCGAAAAAATTCTTGCGCTCGAAATGGGAGGCGTGAATCCTCTCATCGTTGGTGATGTGGGCGTCGATGCTGCAGAAGTTGACGCCGCAGTGCATCACATCGTGCAGTCAGCCTATATCTCTGCCGGGCAGCGCTGCACCTGTGCGCGACGTTTATATGTGCGCCAGGGGGCTGATGGCGATAAATTGTTGCAGCGTCTGGTCGAGGTGGCGGGCCGGTTGACGGTCGGTGCGTTTGATGCGGAACCACCGCCATTCATGGGCGCGCTGGTGTCGGTTCGAGCAGCCGAGCAGTTGCTCGCCGCGCAAGCGGGCTTACTGAAGTTGGGTGCAAAGTCGTTGTTGACGATGAAACGAATTCAAGATGGCACGGCATTACTTTCGCCCGGGCTGATCGATGTAACGGATGTGACAAACCTGCCGGACGAAGAGTACTTCGGACCTCTGCTGCAAGTGGTGCGATATACAACGCTTGAAGGTGCGATCGCACACGCCAACAACACGCGATTTGGTCTCGCTGCCGGCTTGCTTTCCAAACAACGTGCCGAGTACAAGGTGTTTGAACGTCGTGTGCGGGCCGGCATTGTGAACTGGAACCGCCCGCTGACGGGTGCTTCAAGCGGCTCGCCGTTTGGTGGTGTTGGTGCGTCGGGCAACCATCGAGCCAGCGCCTATTACGCGGCAGACTACTGCGCGTATCCGCAAGCTAGTCTCGAATCTGAAACTATCACCCTGCCGGCGAAGCTTTCGCCCGGCTTGGTGTTGTGAGTATTTTCGACATGGACACAACGGCAAACGAATGGAACTTCGATGGTCTGGTGGGGCCGACGCATAACTACAGCGGGCTCTCATTCGGCAATATCGCCTCGGCAAAAAATCAGGGCGTAGTCGCCAACCCAAAATTGGCGGCGCTACAGGGCCTGGAAAAAATGAAGGCGCTGGCTGACCGCGGCTGGAAACAAGGCGTATTGGCGCCGCAAGAGCGGCCAAACATCGCAGCACTACGAGCGTTGGGGTTTTCGGGTGATGATGCGTCGGTATTGAAAGCGGCTGCGCGTGATGCCAGCCCGGTGTTTCACGGTGTGATGTCGGCATCATCGATGTGGGCGGCAAATGCTGCGACGGTGAGCCCGAGTGCAAACACGGCAGACAAACGGGTACATTTCACCGCCGCCAACCTGAACAATAAATTCCATCGTTCGATGGAACATCCCACCACGTCGCGCATCTTGCGTGCGATGTTTGCAGACGATAAATGTTTTGCCCACCACGCGGCGCTGCCGTCGTGCCCGCAATTTGGTGACGAAGGCGCGGCGAACCACACACGATTTGCCCCGCGTATTGGCGCGAAGGGTGTGGAGTTTTTTGTTTATGGCGCAACTGGTTTTGACCCGAGTGCGCCGGCACCAAAAAAATTCCCCGCACGGCAAACGCGTGAAGCCTCGGAGGCCGTGGCGCGGCTACACGGGCTTGAAGCCTCCATTACCGTCTTCGCGCAGCAAAATCCCGATGTGATTGATGCGGGTGTGTTCCACAACGACGTGATTGCGGTCGGGCATCGTGAGTTGTTGTTCTGCCACGAACGCGCTTTCGCCAACCAAGCCACCGTGTTTGCCGAGTTACGCGAAAAGTTCGGCGAGGGGTTTGTTGTGATCAACGTCGCGGACGCCGACGTCTCGGTTGAGGATGCGGTGTCGAGTTATCTGTTTAACAGCCAGCTGTTATCGAAACCTGACGGCAAGATGGCGATTGTGGTTCCCGATGAATGTCGCACAAATCCGCGTGTCTGGACTTACCTGCAAGGATTAGTCGCTTCGCATCCAGTGTTGAACGAAACGCTGGTGTTTGATTTGCGCGAGAGCATGATGAACGGCGGCGGTCCTGCGTGTTTGCGCCTTCGTGTTGAACTCAATGCGGCGGAAGCGAACGCGGTGAACCCCAACGTCTTGTTGAACGACACCTTGTATGCTCGGCTCACGACCTGGGTCGAGAAGCACTATCGCGATCGTATGGCTGATGCGGATCTCACCGATCCGGCATTGATCAACGAGGTTCGGGTCGCGTTAGACGAACTGACCTCCATCCTGAAGTTGGGGTCGGTTTACCCGTTCCAACTGTAAAGTCTAGGTAGGACGGGCAGATTCAGGCAAAAAGTGCTGAAGACGCCCGTCAATCGGCGAGTTTCGCGTTTTGTATGCGCGGCCCCGTTCAGCGACTAGTCACTCATGACGTTCGGAAAAATAAATCCGAATGACATCACGCACGCCGCGAGCTTGAGCACCCAGCGAATTTTCGTCGTTGGGTCCATATCACCAAAGGGGGTCCCAAGTGTTTTGGGACGAAGGGCATCACCACTCTTGCTCTTTTCGGCCATAGCCATTCTCCTAGAGGAGCGAGCAAGAGGATTCTCACAAGCCTTGCGACTGTACGCCTAATGGTGACGCAGCGGCGAAAAGAATAAGTCTGGCGTGAACCGCCGCAGCTGACGGCGGATTCAACCGGTCGATGCAACAAGTTGGCTGAATCGTTCAGCAGGTGTTTCGTAGTCTAACGTCATCCTCGGGCGCTCATTCAATCGCCTTGCTACGGCATTCAGTTGTGCCTGTGAGTATTTCGAGATGTCTACCCCCTTCGGGAAGTACTGCCGGAGAAGTCCGTTCGTGTTCTCATTACTTCCTCGCTGCCATGGGCTTCGAGGGTCGCAGAAGTAAACGCTGATATCAGTCGCCAACGTGAAACGCTTGTGGTCCGCCATTTCCTTACCGCGATCCCACGTCAGTGACTTGTAGAGCTCCTGCGGTAGCTTGCGCGCATGTTTGATCAGCGCGTTGATAACCGTCTCGGTGTCTTTGCTCGCGACCTTCACCAGCATCACGTAACGCGTCTGGCGTTCAACTAACGTCGCAATCTGGGTTTTGATGCTGCCGTAGAGCAAGTCACCTTCCCAGTGCCCAGGCACCGCGCGATCCTCTACCGTGGCAGGGCGTTCGCTGATGGATACCGTGTCTTTAATCCTGCCGTGGTTCTCCACCTTCTGTGTGTGGTGACGGGAACGGCGCATCGCGCGGGTCCGCCGCAGGTGATGCTGCAGCTCCTTCTTCAAGGCGCCGCGGGTTTGGATGTACAGGCTTCGATAGATGGTCTCGTGTGACACGTGGTATTCCTTGTCGCTCGGATAAGTATGCTTTAACCACCCGGCGATTTGCTGCGGTGCCCATTGCCGCTGCAGCTTGTCTGCCACGATGCGCGCCAAGCTTCGATTCAGGACGAGTTTGCAGCGCTTGGGGCGATGCGCGCGATCCCACGCTGCCTGGTCTGCACCGGCAGCACGATAGGATTCTAGGCCACCGTTTCGTTTGATCTCACGGCTGATGGTGGACGGCGCTCGTCCAAGACAAGAGGCGATCGAACGGATCGACTGTCCCGCGACCACCGCTCGCGATATTTCTTCCCGCTCGGCAAGACTCAGCGCTATTAGTGATCGACAGCGAGGCGGAGGCCTGATGCCACCGGTCCTCGCCAGAATGCCATCAATTGAATTGTGATTACGATCAAATAACTGCCCAATCTGCTGGAGGGAATCTCCCGCTTTCCAGCGGTCCCACATGAGCGCCTTCTGGGTTTCTGTGTAGTAGATCCTTGTACGGTATTTCATTTGCAACACTCCTTCCGCTCAAGCAGAATCTGAGATGTTGCACTGACCAGTTGAATCCGCCACCCAAAGCGGCTGTACAGATTTCCCGAAAGCCGTCTTTTGAAGTTCGCGTTGAGCCGCGCACGCGGAGCGCTGTCTCTCGAACGCGTTGTTAGAAGGCCTATCTCCTGGCAACAATGACACACTCTTCTTCTGAGACGTCAAGGAAGCCGTATTCGGACAGCAGCCCCTCCAACGACGGAGATATGTGCATTCCAAGAATGCGTAGTTCGGAGAACGGTCGTTCACCACTTTCGGCACCGTGAACACTTTCAATGAACTCAAGCTGTTCGGCCACCACGTCCGTCAGTTGAGGGCTGTTCGCACGAAAGCCGGTCGCGCCGAAGGCGAACTGAAAACCTTCACGGTCAGAAAGCTCATCCCAAGAGCGGTCTATTGCGGCCATGTTCTCAGGTGACGAGACGGCGTACACGGGCATTTCTCGCGCTAGCTCAAGCAAGCGCGCGCCGAACCCATCGTCTAGGACAATCGCAATTTCGCGGGGTGCTGCAACACGAGCGGTCGGAGTCACATTGTTTCTCACTTGATTCGGTTGATCAAACTATGAAATCAGGAGGCCGTCGGGAACAGCGGCTATTGGCCGATTTCGTCAATTTCATGTTCATGTTGCTTGTTCAACAAAACAGCCGTTCGTGTAGGGCGGCACGCCAGTTTAGAGCGTCCCCGCTACCACTTATGCAGCGGCGGATACTCAGTCAGTGTGAGTCCCACGGCCTGTCCCGCCGTGTTGGTTCGTGTCTTGACTTCGTAGATCAACCATTGCGCGCCTCCCCACGCGAAGGCAGTGGTAAGCGACGCCTTGGCGCGGTACAGAACAACCGCCCAGTTGCCGTTGGACCCGTTCCCAATCTGGTATGCCCACTGGCCCGGCGCGCAGTTGGTGAGGTCCACGTCGCCAAAGGCTCCCGCGTAATTGCCGGGTGGTCGCGCTAAGTCATCGAATGGGTTGTGCGGGACGATCACCTGTCCGGATGCCAATTGTTTAACCGAGTAGATGTTCAACGCAGAAGCCAGCGCGCCGATGGTCGCTTCCGCCGCCGCCGCCTTTGCTTCCTTGCGTAGGTTGACAAACCTCGGGTAGGCCAGCGCCAACAAGACGGCGAGAATAACCACCACGACGATTAACTCGATCATGGTGAAGCCGTTGCCCTTCGCAGGTTGTGCCTTGCGGTGAACGTTCATCTCGGTTCCCCGCGACTCCCGATCCCGCATCACTGTGTCGTTTCTGAAAATACCGCACCACAATTCCAACAAGAGTCGAATTCGCCCGGGCTGGATTCGCCGCATGCAGCGCAAGTCTTGATCACGGTCGTGGGCGAGCGTGATTGGTAGTCGGCAATCACCGCCTTGGCGTGGGGCTCTTGATGAACTTGGGTTATCCACACCTGCGGCATGCCCGAGGCAACCGGCACAAACCCGACCAAGGAATTGGCATTCTCGTTAAACACATGGGCCGCAATGCCCGCCTGCTGTAGCAGGTCGCGCAGCAGGTGTGCATCGGGGAGATTCATTGCGGTATACACGCGTTTCATAGCGGCATGATGCATTAAGCATGCCAGCGGACGCAAGCAATGCCTGCGCCGCCTGCGCAGCCTGAAGGCCGCAACGCGCAAAAAAAGCCGCTGACGTTGCCGTCAGCGGCTCATTCGCGGTTGCTGCGCTTCGTTTATTTAGAACGCGAAGCTTACGTTGGCAGTAACGCCGTCTTGTTTCACGCCATCTTTGCTCGAAACTGCCGTGTAAGCCAGGCCCAAGCCGATCTGCGGAGTGATGTTGCCGCGCACACCGATCACACCTGTGACCCAGCTGTTGTCAGCGCGGTAAGCCGGAACATCGTACTTGATGTTTTGGGTGATGGTGACCGGGGAGGAAGTCACAAAACGCTCTTTGTTAGCGTCGTCACGATCCATCGAAACTCGGACGTACGGGGTGAAGCTGCCCATCTTGATGCTGGCACGAACACCCGCGCTCAAGACGCTGGAGTTACGGGTTTGGCCGTCGATCTTCAGATCGGTCGAAAGTGCGGTTGCAGCACCGTCATTTTCTTGGAAGTTGCCAACGGTGACTTGTTGGTTGGTCCACCCGAGGAATGGTCCAATCGTTGCAGCACCCATGCCGAAGTCATAACCCACCATGACGTTGCCGGAAGTGTTGGTACCGTTGGCGGAAGCACGGTTGGTGCGTATGACATTGCCGAATTTGACGAAACGATTGATATTGTTGTACTTCAAGTCTGCAATCGAGAAGCTGGCATTGGCATACAGGCCGCCGGATTTGGCGCTACCGAAAAACGAAATGGTGTTCTCGTCAACGTCGAACTGGCCGACTGCACCCATACGCGCTTCGTTGTTGTTTTTGCCGACGGCAACACCAACCGTCGCACCTTCGGAGACGCGCATCGTCAAACCGACAGTTGCCGCACGGTTCTTGGTGTTGGTCTGTGGGTTCAGGTTAGAGGTGGAGATATCCATCTTGCCACCGTCGTAGGCGGCGAACGCGGTGACCTTGCCCACCTCGGCAGTTGCACCTTGCATGAGACCGGAATCGAGCGTGCGAACGTGGGCAGCACGTGATGACAGCGGCACTTCCGCCATCACCGAGTAGGCGTTGGGGCCGTCGATCAACGACTTGAACAGATCGGCGACGATGACGTGTGCGCCGGTGGAGGGGTGGATGCTGTCAGCAAACAGATAGTTCGACGGTGTGGCACCAGGAACCAGCGTCGAGCCGGTGCAGAACTGCGAGTTGTTGCCGGCGGGGGCGAACGGTGGGAACGGTCCGCAAGACGTGCCGCTGATATTGGTGAAGCCAAATGCGGAAGCGTTGGCTGCGACTTCATTCAACATCGAGAAAATGTCGACCGGAATCACGCGCTGATTGGTGGCAGCCAGTGCGTTAAAGAGCGTGATGTTGAAGCCAGCGGAAGCTTGGGTTTGCAGGGCAACTGCGGCGGCACCACCTGCCTGCGCGCCTGGCGTCAGGCCGATGTTTGGCAGGCCAAATACGGCAATGTAACGTGCACCGGCTGCACGTAGGCGAGCGGACTGAGCGGCAACGTCGTTGGCCGAGGCAACACCAGCGGCACCAGCTTGCAAGAGGTCGTTAGCGCCCGCCCAAATTGCATAGAGGCCATTCGGGTTTGCTGAGCCGCCAGTCGCAGCTAAGTGCTCGGTAATCTGGGTGGTGACGGGACGTTGCGCGCCACCGGGAGGTGTCGAGGTCGAAGCCGCTGCGACACGCGCACCACCTTGGGCAAATATGCCCCCGCCGGCGTTGGACGGATTAGGATTGCCGCCGTAGTACTGAGCGATGATCTCCGACCACACGGGGCCCGGGTTGGTGGTGAAACGACCGAGGGTGGCGGTGGTACCGGCTGGTACGCCGATGCTCAACAAGAATGGACGGAAGTAGCCGGAATCCGACAAGCTGTCGCCGAAAACATATACACCTTGAAATTGCACCGCATTAGCGGTAGATGCGCCCGCGGCCATTGATGCTGCAACAACAGCCGGCATCAGGCGTTTTACAAACCCGCGTTTAACAAATGAACGTCGTGACATGGACAGCTCCTCGAGAAATTGAAAACCTATTATTAGAAAAACGTAACGCAAAAAATCTTGGCGGCGCCCGCGAAACCCGGCAGCCGATTGGATGCCAAATAGACGCACAAACATAACGCCGCAGTGAACGCGAAATTATCCCGCAATCTGCGCCAAACACCAGCTTTTGTCAGGCGTTGCGGCGATTTGCCAACACTTGTCCATGCTGCGATGCAGCATTCCCGCCGCGTTGCTCAACGGCGTCCGTCAGTACACGCGCCGGTCGAGCCTTGCCTCGTGCAGGATGGTCGTCGCCAGCTCCTCAATCGATTTGGTGGTCGAATTCAGATAGGTTAGACCGGCGCTTTCCATCAAGCGTTCCGCCGTTGCCACTTCCCAGCGACAGTTTTCAAGAGAGGCATATTTGCTGTCGGGTTTACGTTCTTGGCGAATTTGTGCCAGGCGATCCGGCATGATGGACAGCCCCCAAACTTTACTTTTTTGCGGCAAAAGCGAAGGCGGGAGTTTGAGTTTTTCTAGATCCTCAGGAATCAGGGGGTAGTTGGCCGCCTTGATGCCGAATTGCAGGGCCATGTAGAGGCAAGTTGGCGTTTTGCCCGAGCGTGACACACCAACCAAAATGATGTCGGCTTCTTCCAGATTCCGATTAGTAATGCCGTCGTCGTGGGCGAGTGTGTAGTTCACCGCTTCAATACGCTGGTTGTAGTCCTTAAAGTTGCCGGCAGAATGGCTACGGCCAATGGCGTGCGATGATTTCACGCCGAGCTCTTCTTCGAGCGGAACGATGAATCGGTCGAACACATCCAGCACCATGGCATTAGCCTGGCCAAGCGCAACGCGGAGTGTGTCTTCGGTCAGGGACGTGAATACCAGCGGTCGTTTACCTGATTCGCGGTGCATCGTCTCAATCTGGTTGATGACTTCGTGGACCTTTTCGATGTTGTCGATAAAGGGCAGGGTGACGCGCTTGAACTCAACCTCCTCAAACTGCGTCAGCAGCGAGTTGCCGAGCATTTCCACCGTAATACCAGTGCGGTCTGAGACAAAAAATACGCTGCGTTTATGCGGCACGGGCGGCCCTCTTTGGAGATTTATCAATCGGATACGGGATCGCGCTCCGGATACCCGCGTCCGCTATAATTTTACGTCTTTTGCACCGCAACATTTCCAGAAAGAGTCCGCCATGTCGTCAGCGTCGCTGGTCCTGCCACTTTCCCAATGCCGCATGGACGATGTTGCGTCCGTTGGGGGTAAAAACTCCTCTCTAGGTGAGTTAATCAGCCAACTCTCGGCGGCCGGCGTACGTGTACCCGGTGGATTTGCCACCACGGCAGAGGCGTTTCGGCAGTTTCTGACCCACAACGGCCTGACCGAAAAGATCAATGCCGCGTTGGTAAATCTGGACACGGACAATCTTGACCAGCTCACCAAGACCGGCGCGATGGTTCGCGAGTGGCTGGTTAACGCCCCATTGCACCCTGAGCTTGAGTCCCAAATTCGCGCGGCCTACGCCGACCTGACTAAGAATGATCCTGACGCTTCGTTCGCGGTGCGATCCTCCGCCACGGCAGAAGACTTGCCGGACGCGTCATTTGCCGGCCAGCAAGAAACTTACTTGAATATCAAGGGCATCGAAAACGTACTGCACGCGATCAAACACGTCTTTGCCTCTCTGTATAACGACAGGGCGATTTCGTATCGGGTGCATAAAGGTTTTGCACATGCTGACGTCGCCCTGAGCGCCGGTATTCAACGGATGGTTCGCTCCGACACCGGAGCCGCAGGTGTCATGTTTACACTCGACACCGAGTCCGGTTTCCCGGATGTGGTTTTCATTACGTCGAGTTATGGACTGGGCGAAATGGTGGTGCAAGGTGCGGTCAACCCGGACGAGTTCTATGTCAGCAAACTCTGTCTCGCCAACGGTGTGCCGGCGGTATTGCGTCGCACGCTTGGCACCAAGGCGCAGAAGATGGTGTTTTCTCAAGCCCAATCCGCGGGGCGATCGGTCGAGACGAAACCTGTCGATTTAGCCGAGCGCAATCAATTTTCGCTTACTGACGCGGATGTGGAAGAACTCTCCAAGTACGCTGTGGCCATTGAAAAGCATTACGGCCGTCCGATGGACATCGAATGGGCCAAGGAAAAGAGCGCCGAGGGCGGTGACAGCCGGTTGTTCATTCTGCAAGCGCGGCCCGAGACGGTTAAGTCTCAGGAGCTCAAGACCGGCTCGTTGACGCGTTACAAACTGAACGGAACTGGCAAAAAGTTAGCCGAAGGTCGCGCAATTGGTGGCAAGGTAGGTTCAGGGCCGGCGCGGGTCATTTCGAATGTTGATGAGATCCATAAGTTTCAGCCCGGTGATGTAATCGTCACCGACATGACCGATCCCAACTGGGAGCCGGTGATGAAGAAAGCGTCGGCAATCATCACCAATCGTGGCGGGCGGACCTGCCACGCGGCGATCATCGCGCGCGAACTCGGTGTGCCAGCGATTGTGGGCTGTGAAGACGCCACCGAGGTGGTGAAGGACGGCGAGGACCTCACTGCAAGTTGTTGCGAAGGTGATACCGGTTTCGTTTATCAGGGCAAAGTCCCGTTCGAAGTGGTGACTGTTGCACTCGACAATATGCCGGCGATTCCGGTCAAGATCGCGATGAACGTCGGCAACCCACAGCTTGCATTTGATTTTGCCCAGCTGCCGAATGATGGGGTGGGGCTTGCGCGCCTTGAGTTCATTATTTCCAACACCATCGGTATCCATCCAAAGGCCTGCTTGGACTATACGAAGCTACCGGATGAGCTGCGTACACAAGTGGCAAACGCGTCGCGTGGTTATGCGTCGCCGAAAGAGTTCTACGTCAAAAAATTGGCCGAGGGTGTATCCACCATTGCGGCAGCGTTCTGGCCAAAGAAGGTCATCGTTCGACTGTCCGACTTCAAGTCAAACGAATACCGCAACCTCATTGGGGGGCCGCGTTATGAACCCACCGAAGAAAACCCGATGTTGGGTTTCCGCGGTGCATCGCGTTACATCGCGCATTCGTTCCGCGAGTGTTTCAAACTTGAATGTGAAGCGATGAAGTTTGTGCGTGACACGATGGGTCTTACCAACGTCGAGTTGATGGTGCCGTTTGTTCGCACCTTGGGTGAGGCTGATACCGTGTTGGCGATCATGAGAGACTTCGGTCTTGAGCGCGGCAAGAACGGACTCAAGGTCGTGATGATGTGTGAGATCCCATCGAACGCGATCCTTGCGGACGAATTCCTTGAGCGCTTCGATGGATTCTCGATCGGCTCCAACGACATGACACAACTCACACTCGCGCTCGATCGCGATTCGGGTCTGGTGATGGAGGCCTTTGATGAGCGCGACCCAGCCGTTAAGCGAATGCTGCACTTGGCAATCTCAGCGTGCCGCAAAGCCAACAAATACGTCGGCATTTGCGGGCAGGGGCCTTCGGATTACCCCGACCTCGCGGAATGGTTGATGGAGGAAGGCATCGAGTCGATGTCACTGAACCCAGACACCGTCGTCGAAACTTGGCTGCATCTCGCGAAGGTGAAGTAGTCGACTATGTCGAAGCTTCTGCAATGGCAGTTCTCACGCTTTGACGATCTACCTCGCCGCGACTGGTATGCCGTCTCGGCGGCGCGTATTGATGTTTTTGTGATAGAGCAAAATTGTCCCTTTCAAGATCTTGATGGTGCCGATTTTCACTCTTGGCATTTGCTTGGATGGCATGAAGAGGATGGCAAAAGTGAATTAGCCGCCTACTGCAGGCTCGTTGATGCCGGCGCAAAATTTGCCGTGCCTTCCATCGGTCGCGTCATCACAACCAGAGACTTTCGGCTCGGTGGCTACGGCAAACAGTTGATGGCCGAGGCTTGTCGCCGTCACGACGCGC
>JBIIYQ010000214.1:0-3824 GCA_044346745.1 Usitatibacteraceae bacterium
CGGCTTGTGCCGCCAGTGGTGTTGCCCCTTCGCCAAATCGTTGATGGGCGTGCGGTTTTGCGACATTCAAAATCGCGGCAATCGCGTTCTCCGCCTTGAGTGCGGCGTCGCGGCGCGAGAGTGAATCTGTTTCGATGATGGGAGCGAACGTGATGTCAGCAATCATCTTCTTCTGCGAAATGATGGCGCTCATGGACTGTACAAAGCTGATTTCGCCAATGAACAACGCCGCCTCACTCTGCTCACCGTTTGTATTGCGGTAGCGTATGGCCGCTGGTGCCAGTAGGGCCTGATTGGCGACGGCCGGCTCAAACAGCGACGTGTGGAATTTCAGCAGTCGATCACCCGCGGTGGTGGTACCTTCCGGAAAAATGGCGACGGTGTCCCCCTGCTCCAAGGCCTCATGGATTTCTGCATTGATGCGCGCTGTGTCCGAACGTTTGGACCGATGTACAAAAATTGTCCCCCCAGCCTCACACAAGGCGCCTGCGATCGGCCAATCGCGAATTTCCGATTTGGCGACAAAACGGCTCGGCGTGGTTGCGTTGATGACAAAAATGTCCAGCCATGACACATGATTGGCAATCACAAAAAGTTTCGGTGTGTGTGGCTCTGGCCGCGCCCCATGGACAGCGAGCGTGATGTTAAGAATACGCAGCAGCTTTTTCGCCCAAGCCTGGGTGTAAGCCGCCCGCACCGGCGGCTTCACGCGCGGGTAGATCAACATTGTGACCAACAGTCCCTGCGCAATGTGCAGCATCATGCGCGTCCAACGAAAGGCGCGAACGAGTTGGTGAGAAGTGGGGGCGTCGGAAGCGGCGGAGGTGGATGCTGTGTTCAAGTATTTCATCTGGCGGTGCTAAGGAAGTCTGCCGGCCTGTACCATTCGAGAGAAAAGCGTATTCAGCGATCCCCAAGTGACGAGGTCGTCAAACGTGGCTGTCGGTGTCCCGCTGGTGAAGACTTGATCGCCATTTTGGTTGTTGGTTTCGTCATAGTTAGTTGCTATGGATACGGTCGATTTTCCCAACGAATAGATCACAAATGGTGCTTTATCACTTAGCACTGTCATGGTGCCGCAGTTTGTCGTAGGTGGCGCTGCGGTCAGCCCAGTCCCGCAAACGTAAAGTTGGTTGGTTACTGTGACGGTTGCCATTGTTTGCGTTTTTACGCCATCCGCTGTCGTCAGCGCATTTGAATTTTGCGTGCTAATCGCGTAACGGATACGATGGCCGACATCGCCGTCATTCCACGCGTCAACCATGTACCCACTGGCATCTAACCCTGTGAGACCAAGGGTAGTGGCGGGCAAAAAACCGAACGCGGTTGTACAAGCCCCGCCTCCCACTGGCGCTTCAACACCCGTAGCGGATGCGGCAGCGGGACATGGAAGACGCCCGTTTGCCATCGCAAATCCGTAGATTGCTTCTCTCGCGACTTCAAGCTGCTTTTGAGTATCGATTGTACGTTGTTGATCAAGTTGGCTTGCCAGCGGAACGCCAATAGCGGTGGCAAGAATCGCAATTATCACGAGCACCACTGCAATCTCGACGAGCGAAAAGCCGCGTCTAAACTGAAGATTAGCGCGGGATGGTGGAGAGGAGATCAGCATAGGTTGATGTTCGCGCAGCAGTGGTATCGGCAAACGTGCGGGTGGTCGTACCAGTGGTATTAGGTGCCTCCAAAAAATCAGAGACTGTCGGGCTTACCGCATATCGATTTTGCGCGCCTATTTGCGGCCCCGCGGAAATGACGACGGCGTCCAGCCCGGTTCGCGCGCCCGCAGAATAGCAGTTTGTGGTGCAAGCTGCACTTGTTCCGGACGACGGCGTCGAGTCGACAGATATCGCTGCATACATGTGTTCATACCATTTTTGGGTGAGATACCAAGCTGGCAACTCAGGCAGCGCTCGAATCGTTAGCGCGATGCGTCCCGTTCCGGCAGAATCGGCAGTCCATGGCAAGAATGGCCCGGAGGAGTCGTCGAATGGAGCGGTCCCGGCAGCAGCGGGCACCCAGCTTTCGGAAGTTACCGAAAGCGCGCCACTTAGAGCGGTAGCGTTAGTGGTAGTAACGGTACGGTTCGCTGTCGTTGCGCTGCTGGCTGGAACGGATGCTGGGGAACCCGAGCCTTGAGACACCGTAAACGTGACTGTAATGTTGCGGGTCTGTGTGCCGCTGAAGTTGTTGATGAATACTCGGGTGCCTGCACACGTGCCAACTACATACGGTGTAGAACATGGGCGCCTATCTACGCGGTACGACACCGTGGACGTTTGCGAGTAGGAATAGGCGTCACAGTTGATTGTCTTGATCGAGGTGTCGTAGGTGTACGAGCAACTCGCTGCGGGTGTGCTAATTGAAGAGACCTTAAGCGCATCAAATTCTGCCGTCGTGATCGTACGTGGAATAGCGGCGTCGGCCGTGGTCCGCAGTCGACATTGGTAGGTACCACCGTAACAGAAAAACTGTGGCGAGCTCGTCGCAGGCAGGGAATACGAATCCCCGCCAACGATTGTTGTTATGGTCCAGCTCAATTCAGTGAGGAATTTTTGTGACGTTACGCTAGGTGGCGTGGCAAACGGGATGAGCCCCGACAATATCCCAGGCACAGCGAGCGTGCTGGTCGAGACCGCCGATGGGTTCGCCAGTGTTGCGAGCCAGGGATACCCGTTGCTAGTTGCCTTGTACTTGACGATCGCCTCCCGAATCTCATTGGCGACTCTCCGCTCAACCTCAAGCATCAACTCATCGACGGTGATATAAACAACTTGGTCGTTAAAGATGCTGCTAAGGTCTGCAATGATGAATTCGCCGCTCAGTGCAGCATTGTCGAACGTGGTGCAACGTTGCGCAACGGGAATACTCGCCCAACCTGCCGGGGTCGGAACGGCGTCTAGGAAATCGGCGGGGAATCCATAACCATTCGGGTTTGCACCTGTGGCGGCGTTGGTGCGAAGTTGCGTTCGGCCTGTGGTCTTGATGGCCTCTCCGGGCAGTATCAACACAGCAGCAACGCGGTCACTAATTATGCGCCCTGTATTGTCACAAACCTTCAGCCACGGCCAGGCGGGCGTTGTTGTTGTCCCGCATATAAACGTTCCGGGTGCTGCTGCGGCGACTGTTGTGGGATTGAGAATCGTCATACACTGTCCACTCCCGGCGTTGGGGTCAGCCAAGTTGGGGCTCACTGCATACCATGGCACCAGCCCCAGCAGGTCTTGTTCGCTGGCACCATCGATGGAAAGTCCAAGGTCATTCCAAGGCAATCTACCGAGGCAACGTAGAGCGGCAACTTGCGCACCGAGGCCGGATAAAGCGGGCATTCCGTTTGTTGCACCTCCGTTCAAGCAAGAGCCAGTCTCAGATTTCCCGTTGTAGTTAGTGTTGGCCAAGGTGTCTGGCAGTGGTAGCCAACCGGGGCGGGCGTTAGTGCCAGGTAGGGAGCCAATAGCATACCCAATCAACGCTTGTTTGCCCGCGATAAGCGCTTGTACACCGCTGACAGTCTTGCGCTGCGAACGCTCGACGTTTGCAGTGTTGATTGTCAGCAGCAACATGCCCGCACCGAGCCCTAAGATGGCCAAGACAATGAGCAGAAGAATGACGCCGGACTGCCTGCGCAGATTTGTGCCTGAAGGCTCAGCCGCTTTTTGCAGTTTACATGCCACGAAAGTCCTTTATAGACAGGCGCTTTCAGGCATTTTCGCCTGAAGATGCCCGCCAATAGGCGACTTTTTTGTTTTGTTGGTCATGGCTGCTTTGCGGCAGCTCGCGTGGCCTGCGGCTTTGTGGCTTTCGCCGAAACAGATTTCGACACCGTA
>JBIIYQ010000088.1:0-12412 GCA_044346745.1 Usitatibacteraceae bacterium
CCAAGTGACGACCTCAGCCCGTCGGTTGATGCCCGTTTTGCTCGTGTGCGCGCGGATGAGAAGCGTGTCATCAACGGCAAGAGCGACGTCAATCAACTAGTGCCGTTCAAGTACAAGTGGGCTTGGGAGAAATACCTCTCCGGCTGCGCAAATCACTGGATGCCGCAAGAAGTGAACATGAATCGCGACATCGCGACATGGAAAGACCCGAACGGTCTGACCGAAGACGAGCGTTTGATCGTCAAACGTAACCTGGGCTTTTTTGTGACCGCCGATTCACTCGCCGCAAACAACATCGTACTCGGCACCTATCGCCACATCACCGCACCGGAGTGCCGTCAGTATCTGCTGCGCCAGGCGTTTGAAGAAGCGATCCACACTCACGCCTATCAGTACATCACCGAGTCCCTTGGCCTCGACGAAGCCGAGATCTTTAACGCGTACAACGAAATCAAATGTATCCGCGATAAAGATCGTTTCCTGATTCCGTTTATCGACATCTTGTCCGATCCGAACTTCAAGACCGGCACATTCGAAAACGATCAAGCGCTGCTCAAGTCTTTGATCGTCTTCAGCTGCATCATGGAAGGTCTGTTCTTCTACGTCGGCTTTGTGCAGATTCTCTCGCTGGGCCGTCAAAATAAAATGACCGGCGCGGCAGAGCAGTATCAGTACATCCTGCGCGACGAATCCATGCACTGCAGCTTTGGTATCGACCTCGTGAACACCGTGAAGCTGGAGAACCCACAACTCTGGACCAACGAATTCAAGAAAGAAATCGAAGGTCTGTTCCGCAAAGGTGTTGAACTCGAATACGCCTACGCCGAAGACACCATGCCGCGCGGCGTGTTGGGCTTGAACGCACCGATGTTCAAAGAGTACCTCCGCTTTGTGGCGAACCGCCGCGCGCAACAGATCGGCTTGGAAGTCTTGTATCCGGGCGCGACCAACCCATTCCCATGGATGTCTGAACTCATCGACTTGAAGAAAGAAAAGAATTTTTTCGAAACCAGAGTCATTGAATACCAAACCGGCGGCGCACTCTCCTGGGATTGATCACGAGGAGCATGGGTGCGTTGCTCTCAAGGTCGATCTGACGATAGATGGTGGCCGCAGCTGAAAGAACTTTTCGAAAGTTGTCTGTTTGGGCACTAGCCCACCTTGGCACCTGCCTGAGAACGACCTCCGCGCCCATCATCTAACTTATGGAGAGACTAAAGCTATCTGAATTAGAAGTGGCCAAAATTCTAGCTTTGGAAGAAGGCCATTTCTTGGATTTGAAGCGGATTCAAATAGGGCCAGGAAAGTTAACAAAGGCCATGTCAGCGTTCGCCAATGCAGAGGGTGGCGAGCTCTACATCGGTATCGGCGAAAGTGACGATAAGACTACTCGGTTCTGGGAAGGCTTTTCAAATATAGAGGCGGCTAATGGGCACATTCAAGAGTTTGAAAAGCTATTCCCCCTAGGTAATGAGTTTCGGTACGAGTTCCTGGAGAGCGCCAGTAATTCGGGTTTGGTGTTGCGCGTTGAATTGCGCAAGTCTCTTGACATCAGAAAAGCGTCCGACGGTAAAGCCTATTTGCGGAGGGGGGCTCAGTGCCTGCCCGTTGACTCTGAAGAAGGCCTTACGCTCCTCAAACGAAACAAAGGTCTAGTTTCGTTTGAGGTCGAAACCGTCCCAGTGCCAACCACTACAATCACCAATTCTGCAGCGGTAATTGAATTCATGATAGCGGTTGTGCCAGCCGCTGAGCCTGAAGACTGGCTTCCCAAGCAACTAGCGATAATCGGCGACAAGCCCTCTGTGGGAGGGCTCGTACTCTTCTCAGATGAACCCCAGGCGACTCTACCTAAGCGGTGTGGCATCAAGATTTATCGATACAAGACAAATGCAGAGCACGGGACGAGAGAAACGCTTGCGTTCGATCCAATCTCAGTCGAGGGGAATGCTTATCGGCAAGTCAAGGATGCAGTCTCCAAAACCGCAGAACTGATTGAGTCGATCGGCGTGAATACTTCGAGCGGGATCGAACGCATCACGTATCCCGCAGAGGCTCTCCATGAGGTGATTACTAATGCGGTATTGCATCGTGACTATTGCGTCACGGACGACGTCCACATCACGATATTCGATAACCGTGTAGAGGTTCGGAGTCCTGGAACGCTCCCTGCGCACATAACACCTGAAAATATCTTGCAGGAACGATTTGCCCGAAATCCAATGATTGTCAGGCTAATCAATAAATTCCCGGATCCGCCAAACAAAGATATCGGTGAGGGGTTAAACACCGCCTTCGAAGCGATGCGCAACATGCGCTTAAAGCCCCCAATGGTCTATCAGGAGGGAGGCTACGTAAAGGTAGTTCTGCGCCACGAGCCTTTGGCAACCTCCGAAGAGCTCATTCTTGAGTTTCTCTCCAAGAACAACAGAATCACGAATAAACAGGCGAGGGAGATTTGCTTCATCGGGTCTGAAAATCAAATGAAGCGAGTCTTTCAAAAGATGATGGAGAATAAGCTCATCGAGCTAGTGCCCGGCACCACGCGTTATACCGCCGCGTACCAGAAGGTGCCACCGCCCTAGGGAGTCAGTGGGGGCTAGATCAACTCAAACCCTACCAGCCATGGTCATCTCCAGCCATTTATGCCTGAAAACGCCCGTCAGTAAACGACTTTCAGTTCTTTCTACACAGCTTTACGGCTGTAATCATATACAGTATATTTTTGCTTCGATCCATCAACGCAGCGTCGGCTAAAAGCGACACTGCCCGAGTACCGAAGATGACAAACACACCACACACGTTCTACGAATTCTTTGCTGGCGGTGGCATGGCGCGGGCGGGCTTAGGTGCGCGCTGGGAGTGTCTTTTCGCCAACGATTTCTCTGCGAAGAAGGCCGAGTCCTACGTTGCGAATTGGGGTGCCAAAGATTTATTGGTGGAGGACGTCAATCGACTCACAACCAAACATTTACCTGAACACGCGGACCTCATCTGGGGCTCCTTCCCGTGCCAAGATTTGTCGCTCGCAGGCGCAGGGGCTGGACTCGACGGTGAACGGTCAGGAAGCTTCTGGGGATTTTGGAAGCTGGTGCAGCGGCTGAACAAGCAAGGCCGTAAACCGCACATGGTGGTGCTGGAGAATGTTTACGGCGCGTTGACGTCACATGACGGCGAAGACTTTGCGGCGATTATTCGTGCCGTCGCTTCGGAAGGTTATCGTGTTGGTGCGATGGTAATTGACGCTGTGCACTTTGTGCCGCAGTCGCGTCCGCGGTTGTTCATCATCGGTGTTGATGCTGCAGCGGCCTTGCCCGCTACCGTCGCATCAACGGAGGCCAACCTACCGAACGCGCTCTGGCATCCGCCTGCATTGGTCGAAGCGTTCCACCGGCTTCCGGCAAAAATGAAACAAGCTTGGCTGTGGTGGAACCTTCCCGCACCGAAAGCGCGCCGCACCGCGTTGGCGGATGTTGTCGAACGTGTTCCGGTCGGTGTTGAGTGGCACTCAGCGGAAGAGACCGCGCACATTCTTGAGATGATGACCCCGTTGAATCGCAATAAGATTCTGGCGGCGCAGCAAGCGGCAAAGGCGTCCAATCGAATGCAGGTCGGCGCGATCTACCGTCGAACGCGTGGTGGGGTGCAGCGCGCCGAAGTGCGCTTTGACGGTATCTCCGGTTGCCTACGGACCCCGACGGGCGGCTCCAGCAGACAGACCCTAGTGATCCTCGATGGTAAACAGATCCGCACGCGTTTGTTGTCACCGCGCGAAGCCGCGCGGCTGATGGGGCTTCCTGATTCTTATGTGTTGCCTGCGCGGTACAACGATGCCTATCACCTAGCGGGTGATGGTGTGGTTGTCCCGGTGGTGGCGCATCTGGCGAAACACTTGCTCACGCCGATTGCGGAGGCGCGTTTGCTTTCACCGGAGAACGTACGGGAAACAGCGGCGGCATGACGTCGAAGAAACCAATGGAGGCAAAGCCCAGCACGAGCAAAACCGCTGCCGTGTCAGTCGGCTCCCCCGCTAAAGATGCGGTAGCGGAGTTGCCGTTTGAAGTCGAAGAGTTAAATCGCGAGCTGGTGGCGTTTTTGTCAACGGCATTTCCTGTACCGGGTGCGAAGACCGCGAAGGGCAATCGACTCGGTTCGCTCAATTGGGGTGTCTATGCGTTTTTCGACTACGACGGTGAGCCGATTTATGTTGGACAGACTAAAGAAAAGATCGGCACTCGTATCCGCCGTCATCTGACTGGGCGCCGCACTGATGCCGTAGCCAAGAATATTCTCGACCCTTACGAAGTTTGCAAGGTCCGCGTCTACCCGCTACCGCAGTTTCAGCAGCGCAAGGCATCGGACAAGGCTGCAATCGCACACTTGAATGCGTTAGAACATGCGGTGTTCCACTTGCTATTGAACAAGTCGCGGTTCAAGGCTGTGCTGAACGAAAAGATGCCGCCAGCGCCGAAGCAGAAAGTCGATATCCCTGATTTCGTCGAGAGGCAAGTTGCGTCCGCTGAAGTCATGGCGTTACGCGACCATCCGGATGTTCGCATCGCACGCCGAGCACAAACTCTAGCGGCGCTCGCGAAGGGCATCAGCGAGCGCAAGGTAGGCCTGGGGATCCGCCGGACCCTGCTGACGCAAGCGAAGCGGTTGCAGTGGCTCGCGGAGCGTCGGTTGGACCAAGCGCCTGCGACTGAAGAGGAAGACAGCGACGAATGAGTACTGCCCGCAGCGATCAGCGCGTCGGACTTGATCGATAGGTACGTCCCCACATTCGCTGGAAGTAGTAAAAGGGGCCAGGGTCGATTTAACTCAAAACCGTAGCATCCACGGCCATTTCCAGCCATTTATGCCTGAAAACGCCCGCCAGTCATAGTGGTTTTCAGTCCATTTCATTTATGGCGCCTTGTAATTAAATACAGTAAATTGTTTTCAAACGAACATTCTTGTCTAGACCTAGCTCACCACCATGAATCGACGCGCGGATCCAAGCATCTTCCGTGACGGGCATGAAAGCTCGGGGCAATCCTCGTCTGGGGCGCTCACAAACTACGCGGATTTTCTGACTGACACCCTCACGCTCGACGGCCCTCGCAAATCTACCGCGCTTGATCTCTTCGCAGGATGTGGTGGCTTAGCGTTAGGCTTTGAGGCTGCTGGCTTTGACACGATTGGCTACGAGATGGATAAGGACGCGTGCGCGACCTATCGACACAATCTGCACGGCCCTTGCCATGAAGTATTCCTGACACCCGAAACAAACTACCCGTCCGCCGACGTCGTGATCGGTGGACCACCCTGTCAGCCCTTTAGTGTTGGTGGGCATCAGCATGGCCTGAAGGATTCGCGGGATGGGTTTCCCGCATTTATCGCTGCAGTGGCACAGGTAAAGCCGAAACTTTTTTTGTTTGAAAACGTACGCGGTCTGCTGTATCGCAACAAGTGGTATCTCGATGAAGTGGTCGGTGCGCTTGAAGAGTTGGGGTATGTCGTTGATTGTTACTTGCTGAACGCGGTCGACTATCTGGTGCCGCAAAATCGTGAGCGTGTCGTGGTCATCGGGCACCTTGGTGGCTTTTCGCTGACTTCAGCCGGCCACCAACGCATCACAGCCGGCGCCGCGCTCGGAACGCTCGCCACTTCCGTTCCCGCTGATTCGAGCTTTCTCACGGAAAGCATGGATCGATACGTGGCCAAGTACGAACTCGCATCGAAGTGCATTAACCCGCGTGATCTTGATCTGAATCGCCCGGCACGTACCCTAACCTGTCGCAACCTTGCTGGTGCGACCGGCGACATGCACCGTATCAAGCTCGCTGATGGGCGTCGCCGCCGCTTGACGGTACGCGAAGCCGCGCGCTTACAGAGCTTTCCGGACTGGTTTGAGTTTCAAGGCAGCGCAACAAGTCAGTTCACGCAGATCGGCAACGCTGTTCCGCCGATGTTAGCCCACGGTATCGCCACGCAAATTGCCGAATACCTCGCGCTAAATGCCGGTGGCAGCCCGGCTAAACAAGAAGTAAAGAAGGTACGGGGTTCGGCTGGCAAGCTCGCAAAACAGGGCGTGCTTCTCTGATGGCGACAAAGTCTGCGCAAAGAGCGATCGCGTCGCTTGTCGCAGATGCGCTTACCATCATCGAGGCATTCGGTATTCCTCTCGCAGGGCTAACCGAGCGCCGCAAGCTAAAGATGGCGAAAGCGTTCTTGGCTGTATCGGGCATGAAGCCCAACATGTCATGGTCGGATGTGAAATCAAATGACGATGGGCACCGCTTGCGCTCGCGCGAAGTCATCGATTGGATGAACAAGCATTTTGGCGAATCCATTTCGAGCGGATCGTACGACGACATTCGGCGCAAAGATCTGATTTATCTCGTTGAAGCGGGCGTCGTATTAAAAGCGGCGGAAAGAGACAACGCAAAAACAAACGACGGTACTAGAGCCAATGCCTTAAGTCCGGAGTATGCCTCAGCCATGCGGGCATTTGGCACCAAGAGTTGGGCGAAAGAGTGCGCCGCGGTGATGAAGAATCGCGAGACTCTCCTTGATGCCCTTTCGCGGAAGCGAATGCTGGAGCGCATTCCGCTGACGCTTGGGGGCCAGGAGTTCACACTTAGTCCTGGCGCGCATAACGCTATTCAGCGGGCAATCGTAGAAGACTTTTTGCCGTTGTTCGGCTACGGTGCAAAGGTTTTATATCTCGGTGACACGGAGCAAAAGAACCTATATCAACTTGATGATGACTTGCGCAAACTAGGATTTTTCGAGCTTGCGCACGACAAGTTGCCAGATGTAGTTGCCTACAGTAAATCAAAAAACTGGTTGTATCTCATTGAGGCCGTGGATACTTCTAATCCGATCACGGAGCTGCGTCGAGCTACCTTTATCGAGTTGACGAAGTCTTGTAAGGCAGGCTTAGTGTTTGTCACCGCATTTGCTGACCGGGCAACATTTCGAAAATTCGCGAAAGACATTGCTTGGGAAACCGAGGTTTGGATCGCCGAGAACCCGGAACACATGATTCATTTCAACGGCGATAAGTTTTTGGGGCCGTATAAAGGGTAGCGCTTCGGTCGCTGCAACCCACCTTTTGCTCCACCGCCATGACCCTCCCCACCAAAACCATCCGCCAAATCGAAGCCTCGCTCGCCCGCGCCGTCGGTGAAAACGAACCCGGCATTGCGGTTGGTATTGCTCAGGGTGGACGTATGGTGTGGGGTGGTGCGCGAGGGTTAGCGAATCTCAAGAACCAAGAAGTCTTCAGCACCAAGACGCCGTTTCGTATTTGTTCGATCAGCAAACAATTCAGCTGCGCGTTGGTGATGCGCGAAGTTGCGTCGGGTCGAATCGATTTATCCGCGCATCCGAGTCGCTATGTGCCGTGGACTAAAGTGCTCGACCGCGAGCTCACCATCGCGCATTTGATGCAAAACAAGTCCGGCATTCGTGACCAGTGGGTGATGGCGATGTTCATGGGCGCGCGTGCCGAACAAAAGTTCACGCTGGCCGATGGCGTTAGCGCGGTCAAACACGCGCCAACAAGTATGTGGACGCCGGGCAGTCAAAACCTTTATTGCAATGCCAACTTTGAGATCCTCGGCGAAGTGCTGCAACGGGTGACGGGCGAGAGTGTTGCCGCGCTGTTGCAGAAGCACATCTTTGTCCCTCTCATGATGAGCGACACCACACTTGGCGTTGATACCGCCGAGCCGATTTCGGGAGATGCGCGCGGTTATCGATTTGTCGACGGCGCATGGCAAGAGGAAGAAAACGCGATTCATTGGGGCGCCTCGGCGGGCATCGTCAGCACCATTGAAGATTTGCTGAAGTGGGCGGCGTGTTTGCGCGACCCCGCTGCGGCTGGGCTGCCTTGGGTGGGCGACATCACACGCGCAAGCCCATTCAATGACGGCAACCCCGCAACCTACGCATGTGGCATCAACCATGCGATCATCGCTGGGGGGTACCCCAAGCGCGAAATGCTGGCGCACGCCGGCGCGTTGCGCGGCTGGCGCTCCACACTCATGCACTTCGTGGCCGAAGATACATCCATCGCCGTATTCATGAACCGCACCAACTCGCCTAGTGGCAAATTGCCGCGGGGCGTAGCGATGGAGATTTTGGAGGCGCTGAAGATTCCGCCGATTTGGCAATCCACAAAAGCACCCAGGAAAAGAGTCTCGCTCGCGGGTGCGGGACTCAACGCCGGAGTCTACGTTTCGCGCGATCAGGGCTTGATGATCCAGCTTCGCGACCACAAGGGTGCTGCGGAAGTGTTTTCACATCTGGATTGGTCGGCACTGTCAGCAGGGGGCGCGGGAGAAGATGCCAAGACCATCGCCACCGAAGATGGTGGCATGAAGATGCGTGTGGGTTCACCAGCAGAACTCACACTCACGATGCGCGATGACAACGTGTGCACGGTGATGCAACGCATCAAGTCTTCAAAGCCAACGGCTGGGCCGTTCAAGTCAGGTGGGCGCTTTACCTGCGCGCCGATCAACAGCAGCGTGGAAGTGTTCGTAGACGATACAAAGCCGAAGCAAGTTGCGCTCGCGTTCACCGGCATCTTTGGTGAGGGTGGGGTCTATCGGCTGACGGTTGTCAACAATGAAGTCGCTTGGTTTGATTTGCCGCGAGGGGTGGATGAATCACCGCCGGGGCGTGTGCTGGTGGTTTTTGATGCGATTGAAAACGCCATTGAAGTCAGCTGTATTCTGGCGCGGCGAGTGATTTTTCGGACCGACCAGCACGGCAACGGCTCAACTGTTGTCAGTTTAGTGGCGCATTGACAATGGACTTTAAGATATTGCAGGTCATATCACTAAGTGAGATAGTGTGATTATGCGCCGTTCGTTTAAGGCGAGGGTCTTTACACGTTGGGCGACTAAGACGGGCGTAACAAACGCCGCACTGTGTAACGCCATCAATTAGATGGAAAGAGGGCTCATCGATGCCGACCTTGGCGGCGGCGTGGTTAAGAAGCGCGTTGCCTTACCAGGTCGCGGAAAGAGCGGTAGCAGCCGCGTACTTGTTGCCACGAACAAAGGCGCGCGCTGGTTCTTCGTGTTTGGATTCGAAAAGAGCGCTCGTGACAATATTGACGCAGACGAACTCGCAGCGCTGAAAAAACTGGCGCGTGATTTACTGAAGCTGACGGATTCACAGCTTGAACAAGCGACAACCGCCGGCGCAATAAAGGAGATTTGTGATGACATCCCCAAAACGCACTAGCCGCATCATTGAAGCCGTACAGGAAACCGCACAGGATTTGGCTGACGTGGGTTTCATCACGGCACGTCGCCAGAAGGAATACGGCGTACTCGATATTCCGCCGGTGAAGTCCTTTAGCGATGCCAAAATTCGCGCCTTGCGGAAGCGCCTCAATGTCAGTCAGTCTGTGCTGGCTGCTGTGCTCAACACGAGCAAATCCACGGTGCAGAAATGGGAAATCGGCGAGAAATCGCCAAGCGGCCCGTCGTTGAAGCTGCTCAACATTTTGGATGTCAAGGGTATCCATGCGGTGCTGTAAACGGCGTGTAGCGTTGATTATCACCAGTGCAACCCGCTCTCGCGGGTGAGCGTGGAACAGCGAGGTCAAATTCGCTTATCCTCACGCTGTTCCAGTCCCCAACGTAGCGAGGTCCCCATGTTTGACCGCTTCTCCCGCAGCTGGCAACTCGTCAAAGCCAGTGGCTCAGTGCTGATGCAGGATAAGGAGCTGCTGCTCTTCCCGCTGATTTCGTCGGTTGCGGCGTTCATTGTTTTGATGTGTTTTGCGTTGCCGCTGTTTGGCTTTGCCGCAATCGACGGTCTATCGCGCGGCCACGTCGGCGGGCTCGGCTTGTATTTGGTCGGGTTTCTGTTTTACCTCACCCAGTACTTCGTCATCTTCTTCTTTAATACAGCGTTGGTCGGTGCGGCAATGATTCGTTTAGACGGCGGGAACCCGACGTTGAGCGATGGTCTATCGATTGCGATGTCGAAGTGGCAAAACATTCTCGGCTACGCCGCGATCGCCGCCACCGTCGGCCTGTTGTTGCGCGCCGTGCAACGCCGGTCCGGCAGGATCACCAAGTTCGTTGCTGGCCTGATTGGGATGGGCTGGACCCTGGCAACGTTTTTGGTGGTTCCAGTGTTGGTTGCGCGTGATGTCGGGCCTATTGAAGCGGTAAAACAAAGTGCGACGCTGCTCACACAAACCTGGGGTGAGAATGCCATCGGCCAGGTGGGAATTGGTGCCGCGTTTGGCATCATCCATTTTGTGCTGGTGTTTTTCGCCGCCGCGATCATCATCGTCGCTATGATGCTGAAGAGCGCGGCTGCGCTTGTGACCGCTATCGTGCTTGTTGTGGTCATGTTTATTCTGGTGGCGCTGGTGCAAACGGCACTTTCGGCAATTTATGCGGCAGCCCTGTATCGTTACGCAGCTGGCAAACAACAGTCGAGTGGATTTGAGACAACGACATTGGCAAATGCATTTGTGCCGGCACGATAGTGCTTCGAACTGCTATCGAAAGCAACAAACTCCAATAAAAACGGGTGTTTTCAGCCACTTTTGCCTGAAGACGCCCGTCAATAAACGACTTTCATTTCTTATATGTCATCCGCTGCAGATCATCTTTCCGCCTTAATCCGTCAACGCCGCAGCGTGCGGGACTTCCGACGCACGCCGATCCCGAACGAAGTGCTCTATGCCGTGCTCGACGACGCCAACTGGTCACCCAGCTGGTCGAACACACAGCCGTATCGGATTGCGATTGCCAGTGGCCCGCTGCGCGATCAATTGGCTGAGGAACTTACTGCACGATTTGATGCAGGCATGAGGGCAATTGCGGGTGGGCTATTCGGCAAAGTCAAAGCGTTTGTCGCGCGAAAAGGTTTGCCGGATGGCGACGTGAAAGTGGATTTTGAGTACCCAGAAGACCTGCTCGAACGCCGTCGAGCAACGGGTTACGGCCTTTACAAATTACTCGGCATCGCGCGCGAGGATCGCGCCGGGCGTAACGCACAAATGCGGCGCAACTTTGAATTCTTTGGCGCCCCCACCGTGGTGTTTGTTTTTGTGCACAAAGGGCTACGTGAGTTCTCTGCACTCGATGCCGGCATTTTTCTGCAAACCTTTATGCTCTCTGCCGAAGCAAATGGCCTGGCCACTTGTGCGCAAGGCGCGCTCGCCACGTGGGCGGGGCCGGTGCGTGCCGCTTTCGATGTGCCAGCCGAATACAATTTGCTTTGTGGCATCTCGGTCGGTTTTGCCTCGGAGCATAAAGTGAATACATTCAACCCGGGCCGCGCGGATATCGCGGACATGGTCATACCAACACGCGAATCAAACCCATAACGTCATCGGCAGGCGGCGCATGAATCGACGGCATTTTCTGGCAACTTCTATCGGTACCTCAGCGGTGTTGGCCTCCGCAAGACTTCGCACCGCCCACGCCGCGAATCGAGAGCGAGTCCGCATTGGGGTGATAGGTACTGGGCTGCGCGGCCAAGTACACATCGGTGAATTGCTTAAGCGAAATAATGTAACCATCGCGGCCATTTGTGACCTTGAGCCCGCAATGCTCGGCGGCGCGTTGAAATTATGCGAAGCCGCAGGCCACCAGAGGCCACAGGTCTACACCGGCAGCGATCGGGCATGGGAACAGATGCTCGCCAAAACACCTCTCGATGCGGTGCTGATCGCTACGCCGTGGGAGTGGCACGCGCCGATGTCGATTGCCGCGATGGAGGCGAAGGTGGCGGTCGCCTGTGAAGTGGTGGCAGGCATCACGCTTGAGGACCACTGGCAGGTATTGCGCGCCCAGCTTCGTACCCGGACACCCTACATGCTCTTGGAGAATGTTTGTTATCGGCGCGACGTGATGGCTGTTCTCAACATGGTCCGGCAGGATATGTTCGGTGAACTCGTTCATGTGCAAGGTGGATATCAGCACGATTTACGTGGCGTGAAATTCAACTCAGGCAATCCAGCGCTGCCATATGAGCGCGGTGCGGAGTTTGGGGCCAAGGGTTGGTCGGAAGCGCGCTGGCGCACCGGGCATTCGGTGAATCGTAATGGCGACTTGTATCCCAGCCACGGCATCGGCCCGGCTGCGATGTGGCTCAATATTCATCGCGGTAATCGTTTTACTAGGCTCAGCAGCTTCGCTACCAAGGCGCGCGGGCTCAAGCAGTACGCGGCGGAAGTCGGTGGTAAGGAACACCGGAGTGCCAAGACCGAGTTTGTGTTGGGGGATGTGGTCACCACGCAGATTGCCTGTGCGAATGGCGAGACGGTTTTATTGCAGCACGATACCAATTTGCCGCGACCTTATTCGCTAGGTTTCCGTGTGCAAGGGACGCGTGGCATTTGGATGGATGTGAACAAAAGCCTTTACATCGAAGGCAAATCACC
>JBIIYQ010000010.1:0-39843 GCA_044346745.1 Usitatibacteraceae bacterium
TGTTATTCGAATGCAAATCAATCGCGCTATATTTCATCTTGGCCTCCGTTGATAAAGGTAAGTTCGCAAACTCACTTTATCCCCGCTGCCCCCTCGGCAGCGGGAGGCCAGCTAGATGATTTTCAGGGTCGATATTTTTCGGTGCTAGCGTGCATTCATGCCACGGCTCCGCGACACGATCGATCTTTGAGTTTTTTAATATGCGATGTTAAGAAACTCAAACTGCCGATGCGGAGTTCGATGAGCCGAACCCGGAGCGGGTGAAGGGAATGTGATGTTTCGGCTTGGGGCCAAAACATCATCGCTTCCGGAAACTCGAACCGAAGTCCGCTGGACTTCGATTAGTCGAACCCGTTGAGGGTTCTCATCCCTCCACACCACCACGCCCCGTCGGAGCGCTTTGTTTGGAGCGGGTGAAGGGAATGTGATGTTTTGGCTTTGGGCCAAAACATCATCGCTGCGCGACCGTTTGCGGCATGAAGCGTAACGGCGCCGCAAACGTCCAACCGAAGTCCGCTGGACTTCGATTAGTCGAACCCGGTGAGGGTTCTCATCCCTCCACACCACCCCAAAGCAAAAACGCCCCGATGGGGCGTTTTGTTTGGAGCGGGTGAAGGGAATCGAACCCTCGTATGCAGCTTGGGAAGCTGCCGTTCTACCATTGAACTACACCCGCTTTGGTGTGGATGATTCTAACGGCTTCTTATGCGGTGTGGGAATTGTCCGATCAGACAGATCGACGCTGGAAAATCGCTTGGTATGCGCCACTCGATAGGAACACCCCGATGGTGACGGCCGCAATTCCAAAATAGTCCGAAGGCGCGGGAACCTCGCCTAACAAGGGAATCGCGGCCAGCATCGCGAGCACCGGCACCAATGAAGCGAAACTCGCACCAAGTGAGGCGCCCAAGATGCTCACTGCCTTGGCGTAGGCAAACAGTGAAACAATCGATACAAATATGCCTTGGTAAACGGTTTGCACCGCAATAACGCTCCAAGACGCTTCCGCAATTCGATGTGGCAGGAAAAGGGCGTAAACCGGCAAATACCATACGGCAGATACGACCGAGACAATCGCGGCTGCATGCAGTGGCGTGAGCCCCTTATTGCTCGCTCTACGCATGGCGACGGTAAAACTTGCCCAGCAAAGCGCGGCCGTCAGAAACAGCAAATGGCCCCGCCAATATCCGGACGAAAAATCCGTCAAACCGGCACCAACAAAAATGACAATGCCGACCGGGATCATCATCAAGCCGATGCGTCTAATGCCGCTAATCTTTTCCTGCAGAAAAATCATCGCGAGCAGCGCGGCCCAAAGCGGCATCGTGCCCGGCACGAGCGCGCCTGCGTGTGCAGCGGGCGCGAACTGCAGCGCACCTGAGGCAATGAGGACGTAGGGAACGCCTGCGCCGAAACAAATCACGCCAAGCAATGGCAAACCAACTTGTTTCACCGCGAAACCTTGCCGGACCACAATTGGCAAAAGCATTAAGCCTGCACAGGCAAAGCGCAGCGCTGTGATGTCGTAAGGCGAGAGTGATGTGGTCACGCCATAACGAGTCAGCAATATCCAGCCTACCCAGATGGAAATTGCAAACAGCCCCCAGATGGCGCCGGAAACATAGGTTGAACGTGCTGCCGTGCCGGTGGTCGATAACATTCACGAAAAGTGCCGCCGCGTGGCCCGGCAACTGAAGCAAAATAGGAGTCTAGCAGCGCCCACACGCATACTGTGTCACGATGCCTTTGAATGAAACATTCCTAATGTCCGCCCAAAACTCAAACACTGCAACCGAGTCGCAAACAGGCAAGCCATTTAAGATCCCGCGCTCAACCATGATCGTGATTTACAACGAGGCCATGGAGGTGTTGTTGATCGAGCGTGCAGATCCGCCGGGCTACTGGCAAAGCGTGACGGGCAGCCAGGACGAGGGAGAGACCTTGCTCCAAACCGCGACTCGCGAAGTGATGGAGGAAACGGGGATCAATGTTGCTGATCACGTGCTGACCGACTGGCAAACAGAAAACGTCTACGAAATCTTTCCGATCTGGCGGCACCGGTATGCGCCGGGTGTCACGCACAATACCGAGCATGTGTTTGGGCTGAGGGTGCGGGGTCGTATTCCAATCAAATTGAATCCGCGTGAGCATCTTCAATATGTTTGGCTACCGATCGAAAAAGCCGCACCCCTGTGTTTCTCTTGGTCGAATCGTGACGCAATTTTGTCGCTATCGGAGCGTGGTAAGTGAATACGGATTTGGCGATGAATTTTCCCAAGGCGTGTTCACATTGAAGAGCGCTTCGATCACGATTGCGACGTACAACATTCACAAAGGTCTGTCGCCGCTTAATCGTAAGCTCATCATTCACGATGTGCGCGAAACGCTGCATGCCTATGACGCCGATATCGTGCTGCTGCAAGAAGTTCAGGGCGCACATACGGCACGCGCCAGAAAGTTCGCTGAATGGCCCACTGTCCCACAGCACGAACATATCGCCGGGGGGCGTTACACCGACATTGTTTATGGAGTCAACGCGAGGCATCGCCTCGGTGATCACGGAAATGCGATCCTCTCTTCCTTTCCCATTGAGCACTCGGTAAACCACGACGTCTCGCACCACAGATTTGAATCGCGCGGACATCTTTTTGCAAGTATTGACGTGCCCGCACTCGCTGAGCCGCTAATCTGTGTGTGTGTTCACCTGGGGCTGTTCCATCGAAGTCGATTGATGCAGGTCGAACGGTTGATTGATCTTCTCAGCGAGGTTACGCCGGGGGATTCACCATTGGTGATTGCGGGCGACTTCAACGATTGGCGCGCGGGTCACAGCCGCATCAGCGACAAACTCGCCGATCGTCTCGGAGTGGTCGAGGCGTTCGAGTCGTCGCAGGGCAAACTCGCTCGTACCTTCCCGGCAGTGATGCCGATGCTCACACTCGATCGCATCTACGTGCGGGGGATGAAAATCGAGGCTGCCCATCGCCTGCACGGTGAGGTCAAGGGAACACGTTGGCGGCGCATGTCAGACCACCTCGGGCTGGCTGTGACCCTGCGCGCGAAATGAAAACTTACACGGGGAACCGCATTACGCTGCTAAAGAATGGTGCCGCGTTTTTTCCCGCGATGTTGGCGGCCATTGATGCCGCTGTCCAAGATATACGAATTGAAATCTATATCTTCGAAGACGATGTATCCGGACGTGCCATTGCCGAAGCGCTTGCGCGCGCAGCGCAGCGCGGGGTTGCGGTGCGGTTGTTGATCGATGGCTTCGGCTCGCTAAAGGCACCCGAGACGTTTTTTGATGGGATGCGCGCCTCAGGCGTCGACGTCCTTGTTTATCGACCGCTGCGCGGGAAGTGGTTTCCCACTCGCCATCGTATGCGACGTACACACCGAAAGATCATACTGGTCGACGGCAAAATTGGCTTTCTGGGTGGCGTCAACTTTATCGACGATTTCACCGAAAATCTTTCGACGACACATCCACGTTACGACTACGCGGTGCAGGTGGAAGGCCCGATCTTGGCACCCATTTATGAAAGTGTGTATCGACTATGGCGTGGTACGAAGTGGTTTACCAAGTTGCGTCGCCGGCATGACGGCGTGCTGCCAATAGTCGCTTCGGAGGCGGTAGGTGACACGCTACTGGCGTTTGTGAGTCGGGACAACGTCAAGCACCGCCGTAACATCGAGAAGGCCTATCGTGCGGCAATTTCATCGGCTAAGTCGGAAGTCCTCATTGCGAGTTCGTACTTTCTTCCAGGAAGGCCGCTACGGCGGACATTGGTTGCAGCGACCAAGCGGGGCGTGAAGGTGGAAATTTTGTTGCAAGGCGCCGCAGATCATCCACTGATGCAAATGGCAACACGCTCGCTATATGCGGATTTATTGCAAGCAGGCATTGCTATCCATGAGTACAGGCCAGCCATGTTGCATGCCAAGGTTGCGGTCATCGACGGCTGGTGGGCTACTGTGGGATCGTCCAACCTCGACCCATTCAGCTTGGTGCTGAATCATGAAGCTAACGTCATCGCGCTCGATGCGGCATTCGCAGCGGAACTAAGCGCCTCGCTGCACGATGAGATGGCGCGTAACGCCGAGAAACTTGAAGCGCATGTTTGGGCTGCGCGCGGCATGAAACAAAAACTCGGATCTTGGCTAGCGCTGGGCCTGATCCGCATTAGCTCGGCAATCTTTGGGGCCGAGGCTGAATAAAACGGGAACTTCTAAAAACCTCGAAATTGCTGTCATTTCACCAAACAACCACAAGGGTTGCGCCGGGCTGGAATCTAGTCCACCGTAAGGTCAATGAGTTACGAAGGTCTGGTTCCAAGCGCAGTTACCAAACTAAGCTGGGACGACGGAGTGGCTATTGATCCGGAAAATGAATATGGTGATTCCACCCTCTCCCAACCCGTCCCGCCGCTTCGCTCTCCCCCGTCGAAGGGGAGGGCTTCTCTTCTCTCTTCCCTTGCGGGAGAGGGATCGAGGGAGAGGCGCTTTTTCGAGGCAGGGGGAAGGCTAGCAATAATCACCATATTCAATTGCCCGATTAATGAAAGTCCCAAATCAAAAACTCGTGTATCCATGGGCATCTTTAGACAAAAGTACTAGAAGATGACCGCCAAATAAGGAGTTTCAATTTCTAGCGGTGATGCCCGCCGCCGCGATTTGCGCTGGCACCGCGGATCAATGTGCCCACGCCTTCGCTTGTCAGAACCTCCAGGAGCAAGGCGTGGGGGACCCGACCATCGATGATGTGCGCTGTCCTCACACCATTGCGTACTGCGTCCAGCGCAAAATCAATTTTGGGAATCATGCCGCCAGAGATTGTGCCATCAGCAACCAATTCATGAATCTTCGAGGCGGTGAGTCCGGTCAGCACATTGCCTTGTTTATCTAGGACACCTTTGGTGTTGGTGAGGATGATCAATTTTTCGGCTTGTAGTGCGACCGCAATCTTGCCCGCCACCACGTCTGCGTTGATGTTGTAGGAAGTGCCATTTTCATCCACCCCTAACGGGGCGATGACGGGAATGAAGTCCTCGGAATCAAGCAAATCGATGATCGCGGTATCGATCTTGACCACTTCGCCGACTAGGCCCAAGTCTATTTTTTTGCGCTTGTCTTCGGCGGAAGTCATCGTCAGCTTGCGAGCATGGATAAAGTTGCCGTCCTTGCCGGTGAGGCCGACCGCCTTGCCGCCGGCCTTGTTGATCAGGGTAACAATTTCCTGATTCACCAATCCGCCCAGAACCATCTCGACGACATCGAGCGTCTCATCATCGGTGACGCGCATCCCTTGGATGAACTGACCTTCTTTACCAATTTTCGATAGCAGCGAATTGATCTGCGGGCCGCCACCGTGAACCACCACCGGGTTCATACCAACGAGTTTCAGGAGGGTAATATCCTCTGCAAAATCTTCTTGCAACGAGAGATCGGTCATCGCGTTGCCGCCGTATTTGACGACGATATTCTTGTCCCAAAAGCGTTGCAGATACGGCAGCGCTTCTACCAGCACTTCCGCTTTCTGTGCGGCGGAAATCGTGCCTACCTTGTTCGCTGCATCCTCAATACTGCGAATCGCCTCTTTTTTCGTCGGCGTTGGTTTGGTCATTCCTTTGGTTGTGACCTTAGCAGCGGGCTTCTTCGCGGACGTGCGTCCAGCAGCGGGGGGCTTGGCGGGTGCTTTCTTCGCAGCCGTTTTTTTTGCGACAGCTTTTTTAGCGGGCATTACGGTGTCTCCTGACGTTCGTGGGGGTTGAACGATTCTAAGGTCATTCTGCTTTGGCTTCGCGTGCGAGTAACGCCTTCAACGCATCGCGCGGGTCGGCGCGTTGGAACAATACGGCATTCACGGCTTCAGTGATGGGCATATTGACGCCGTGTTTTTGTGCCAGCGCCAACGCGGCAGCCGCGGAATTTACACCCTCCGCCACGTGACCGAGATCGCGAAGAATGTCGTCAAGCGACTTACCCGCCGCCAGCAACATGCCAACCTTGCGATTACGCGAAAGATTTCCGGTCGCCGTCAAAATGAGATCGCCCATGCCCGTCAAGCCCATAAATGTTTCCGGCTTTCCGCCCATTGCCACCCCGAGTCGCACCATCTCGGCAAGTCCGCGGGTGATGAGTGCAGCGCGCGCGTTTAACCCCAGTTGCATGCCGTCGCTGATACCGGCGGCAATCGCCATGACGTTCTTGAGCGCGCCGCCGAGTTCCACACCAATCAAGTCGGCTGACGAGTAGACGCGCAGAGCATTGTTGTTGAGTGCGGCTGCCATCTCAGTGGCGAAGGGCTGGTCATTCGCTGCAAGGGTTAACGCGCAAGGCAGTCCCCTCGCGACCTCATCGGCAAAACTGGGCCCGGAAAGTGCGCCGTATAGGGTTCCTTCCGGTACGAGCTCGGCGATAGTTTCGTGCGGCAGCTTGCCCGTTAACTTGTCGAATCCCTTGCACGCCCAGACAATCGGCGGCCCCTTCTTCCCCGGTGCGGAAGCGGCGAGTGTTGCTGTAATGACGTCCGGCAGTCCGCTGGTAGAGGTCACAATCAGAGCCAGATCGGTGTTAGCCAACGCCCCGCCAAATGATGACGTTACCGAGATGGCGTCATCCAGCCTGATATCGGGAAGATATTGCTGGTTGACTCGGTCGGCGGCGATCGCTTGTACCTGAGTGGCATCGCGGCCCCACAGGGTGACGTCGTGTTTACGCGACAACGCAATCGCCAGCGCGGTACCCCACGCGCCCGCGCCGAGCACGGCGACACGCATCCTTAGTCGCCCCAGACTTGAGTCAAGCGCACGAACCCGCTCTGCCCATCGCGGTGTTTGACAGGTAACCAACCGTCTTGTGCGGGGCCGGTGACTTCCAGCACCACCGAGCGCTGTGCTTCGAACACCAATGCCGCTGTGGCGGCGCCAGCGGCTCGTACGTCAGCCGAGGCCGCCGAAATTTGCACGTGGCGGCGCTCGCCCAGAGTGGAATTTTCTACCCAGCCCACCGTGCCCTCGGCGTCGCGCACCTTTGTGAGCTTGTCCAACTTCACCAGGATTTCAAGCGGTGTATAGGCGCTGATGATGAAGATTTTGTTTGCCCGCATGGAGGGGGCATCAAACATAATCGCCAGCTTGTCGCCAATGCTAACAAAGGCTTTCACCGGTGCGGGCGGCACAGGCGGCGGCGTTGCCGATGTTGCCGGTGCGACGCTTCCATTCGCTGGCTGAGTCGGGGTGCTCTTGGCGGCAGGGGTCGGTTGAGCCGTTGTGGCAGGGGTTGACCTCTCGGCGACAGGTGCCTGCGCCAGAGCGGACGGGCTCATCGTGCCCAACAGGCCGCCAAACAAAAACGCCGCAGCTATGGCCGCGGCGTAATGTTGGTTGGCAATGGTGAACGCAGGAAATTGTGCGCGCATCATCGTGGCCATGTTTAGTGTTTGGTCGTAACCATTGGGGTTTCAGCGCCCTCTTGTGCTTCCTGTGCCTTTTGCGCCTGATACAGCGCTTCAAAATTCACCGGGTTCAACAGCACGGGTGGGAATCCAGCGCGTGTGATGGCGTCGGAAATGGTCTCGCGTGCATATGGGTAAAGGATGTTCGGGTTGCCGATTCCCAGAATCGGATCGAGGTCCTGATTCGGCACGTTGCGAATCTGGAAAATACCTGCCTGGTTGGCTTCCGCCAAGAACATGGTCTTCTCGCCAATTTTTGCCGTGACGGTGATGGTCAATTCGGTTTGGTAGATGCCGTCATCAACCGATTTCGACGTGTGATGCAGTTGCACGTCGACGGTGGGTGCCTCGCGCTCCAAAAAAATCGACGGTGCGTTAGGGACTTCCAACGAAAGATCCTTGACGTAGATTTTTTCGATGTTGTAGGTTGGTTGATTGTCTTGAGCGGCTGGTGCTGCGGCGGTTGCGTCGGTCATTTCGGTTTCCTAAGAGTGAATCGATTGCGGGTAAAAAATACAGAAGGGAAGGTGTGCGCCAGTTGGTGCCGGCACGCTGGTGGCGACCGCTAGGCTTTCAGCAGCGGATCTAGACCGCCTGCTTTATCGAGTGCGGCAAGATCGTCAAAGCCGCCAACATATTGTTCGCCAATATAAATCTGTGGCACCGTGCGGCGTTGGGTCTTTTCCATCATCTCGTCGCGTTTTGTCGGATCGAGATCAATACGGATCTTTTCAATGTTGTTGACGCCTTTTGACTTCAGGAGGCGTTCGGCCATCTGGCAATATGGGCAGACGGCTGTTGAGTACATAGTGACAGTGGCCATAACTGCTCCTATCGTTCAACCGGGAGGCTGGCCTGTTGCCAAGCGGCGAATCCGCCGTCGAGTTGCCGCACATTGGTGAAGCCCTTTGACTTCAGCAAACGCGCTGCTGCGCCGGCGCGAGTGTTGCTACGGCAAGTCACGATGACTGGTTTTTCCTTGAAGCGAGAAAGATCATCGACGCGTTTGTCGAGTTCCGCGAGCGGAATGTTTTTAGACTTTGGAATGCGTCCGCCGTTGTATTCGCCGCTGTCGCGAATATCGAGCACCAGCGCTTCCCCCGAATTCATCAACCGGGTCGCTTCTAGCGTGCCGATTTCAGTCGCGCCGCCAATAGATTTAGCGATGGTTGGCCATATCAGCATGATGCCGCTGGCAATGAATAGCCCCAACAGCATGAAGTTTTGTGGTTGTGTCAGAAATTCAGTCATTTGTGGTGCGAAAGCTTCCGGTGAGAATGCAACTGGCAGTTTTATCTGTCAGCGTAGAGGGGATCTTGCGATTTTTGGGCTGGTAAGTTCGGCGCCTGGACACCGAGGCTACAAGCCAAACTAGATTGGTGTGACATTTACAAACTGCGTGACCGATTACGATAACAATCACAAGCCGCAGTTTCAGCCCTCTGGCTTGGTGCGGCGTGCTTGGTACAGCAGGCAGGCTCACGTAAACTCAGTATTCTACCAATTTTGTCTCGACCAGCAGACCAGCCAGCAAGGTTACACGCGGGCGGCAATTGCCAAGGTTTTTCCGTTGCATGGAAAACAGTCTGCTAAGAGATCGCACTTATCGATTGAATTTCAAAGCTTGGCCTAACAAAACATGAAAAAACTTGTCCTTATGCGCCACGGCGAATCGCAGTGGAACCTGGAAAATCGCTTTACCGGCTGGGTCGATGTCGATTTGACCGACAAAGGCGTTGCTGAAGCACGTCGGGCCGGGCAACTTCTCAGAAAAGAAGGCTACGATTTTGATATTGCCTACAGCTCGTTGCTCACCCGCGCCATCCGAACCCTCTGGTTGGCCCAGGAGGAGCTGGACCGGCGCTGGATACCGGTGGTGCGCCACTGGCGATTAAACGAGCGTCACTATGGAGCGCTGCAAGGGCTCAATAAGGCGGAGACTGCTAAAAAATTTGGCGATGACCAAGTGTTGATCTGGCGCCGCAGCTACGACACGCCGCCGCCGCCGCTTGACCGCAACGACGCCGGACACCCATCCAAAGATCTTCGTTATCAGCATTTGTTGCCCGAGGAACTGCCCGATACCGAGTGTTTGAAAGATACCGTGGAGCGCGTCGTTCCCTACTGGCAGATGGAGATTGCCCCACAGCTACAAGCGGGCAAACGGGTTTTGATTGCGGCGCACGGTAACTCGCTGCGGGCACTAATCAAACATCTGGACCACGTGTCCGATGAGGCGATCGTCAATTTGAATATTCCGACGGCTGTACCCTTGGTCTATGACATGACCGACGACTTGCGCCCCATCCGCAACTACTATCTGGGTGACGCTGCGGAGATCGCGGCGGCTGCGGCGGCGGTCGCCGCACAGGGTCAGGCGAAGGGTTAGCTTGGTAAATTGTTTTAAAGCCAAGCAAGCGCCGGCAGTTTGGGGCAGTTTTGCTTGGAAGTGCCCGTCCTTATTGGGCTTTGGCATTCTTGCGCTTGTTGTTCTCAACCCTTTGTCGGCGGGCGCGAATGATGAGAAAAGACGGGCGTTAGACGATCTACGCGGCCGCATTGAGCGCCTGAATCGAGAAGTCGCCAAAGGGGAAGAGTTCCGCAGCGAGGCGGCGGACCAGCTCAAGGTTTCTGAGAAGGCGATTTCGGAGGTCAACCGCAATTTGACCGGTTTGGCGCGGGATCAGGCGGCGACGTCGCGGGAATTGACGGATGTGGAGCGGCGAATCAAGGCCGCCAAGGATGACATTCAGCGTGAAGAAACGCTGCGCGACAAGCTGATTCGTCATCAGTACATGTACGGCAATACCGACGCGATCCGCCTGGTGCTCAGCGGCGAAGATGTGTCGACAGTCGAGCGGCAACTCGGCTACTTGGGCTACATCACGCGATATCGCGTCGCCACTATTTCAAGGCTCAAGACAAAGATGGCGGAGTTAGCGGTTCTGGAATCGGAGGCGCGTGAAAAGCAAGCTCGACTCGCGGCCAACGCGGGCGAGCAAAAGAAGGCACGAGTGACGCTGGTTGCCGAAAGGGCGGTTCGCCAGCGGGTTTTGGGCAGAATCCGGGCGGATATAGACAAAAATCGGCGCGAGGTGGGCCGCCTGAAGCGCGATGAAAATCGGCTGACCAAACTCATCGAGCAGATCGCCATCGAGCTTGCGCGCAAGTCCGAATCGCGCGATGGGCGGCGCGGCGAGCCCCGCAAAAAAGGTGAAGAACCGGGGCGCATCCGAAAGCCGGGTGAGGCCGTAAACGATGTTGTGGATAGCGGGTTTGTCGGGCGGGCGTTTTCCACCCTAAAGGGCAAGCTAAAGCTACCTGTCAAGGGTGAACTGACCGGAAAGTTTGGTGCCCAACGAGAAGACGGCGGCCTGACTTGGAAGGGATTGTTCATCCGGGCAGAAGAAGGGCAGCCGGTGAAAGCGGTAGCCGATGGTCGCGTTGTGTATGCAGACTGGCTGCGCGGTTACGGCAATTTGGTGATTGTTGACCATGGGGCCGGTTTTCTGAGTTTGTATGGCCACAATGAAAGTATCGCCAAACAGGTTGGCGAAAATACCGCTGCTGGCGAGGCAATTGCGTCTGTCGGATCGACCGGTGGAGCGTTAGATTCGGGTGTATATTTTGAATTAAGACAAGACGGCAAACCGTTTGACCCGATGCGATGGGTCGGGCGCTAGCGATAAACGAAAGTCAGGATCAAAGACGTGGAAAAAATGGATGGCTCAGGCCAAGTAAACGAAACCAACTCCCAACAGACGCCCAGCCCTAATCTCAACGATATGCGGGTGGCGGTGGGTGTGTCCACGCAAAAATCTACTTCTTCGGGCGGTGCTGCTGGTGCGATTGCCAAGTCCGGCGCAAAACTTAAAGCGGTAGGATTAGTCGGGCTCGGCACAGTGCTGGGGGTTTCGCTTTCGCTGCATTTCTCGGCCGTCGCCGAGCGACAGCCGGCAATATCCAACCTGCCTATTGAAGAAGTGCGCATGTTGTCCGAGGTATTCGGTCGCGTGAAAGCCGGTTACGTTGAGGAAGTCGACGATAAGCGTCTGATCAAAGAAGCGATCAACGGCATGCTAACCGGGTTGGATCCGCACTCTGCGTTTCTCGACCCAGACGCATACAGAGACTTGCAGACAGCGACGTCCGGAAAATTCGGCGGTCTCGGTATCGAAGTCGGCAGCGAAGATGGCTTCGTAAGAGTGATTTCGCCGATCGACGATACGCCCGCTTATAAAGCCGGCATCAAGTCGGGTGACTTCATCTTGAAGGTGAATGAGAGTAATTTGCGCGGCTTGAGCTTGACAGAGGCTGTCAAACGCATGCGAGGCGAGGTTGGTACCGAGGCGGTCTTGACCATTCTGCGTCGCGGTGAAGCCAAAGAGTTGGTGTTCAACGTCAAGCGCGCAGTCATCGAGATTAAGAGTGTCCGCTCGCGTCAGTTGGAATCGGGCATCGCTTACGTTCGGGTCACACAGTTTGAACAAGCTACGGCTGAAAAACTCGTGCGTGCGATCAACGACGCTTACAAACAAAACAATGGCAACGTGCGCGGCATGATCCTCGACCTGCGCAACGATCCGGGCGGCGTCTTGGAGGCGGCGGTTGCAGTTTCCGCGGCTTTTCTGCCGAAGGACGCCCGCGTCGTTTACACCGAGGGCAGGATGCCGGATGCAAAGATGAATCTCGTCGCGCGCAAAGAAGACTATCAGCGTCGCGGCAAGGAAGATGTGCTTGCGAAGCTGAATCCCGCCGTGAAAACGGTCCCGCTGGTGGTGCTGGTTAACAATGGCACGGCGTCGGCAGCTGAAATTGTCGCCGGTGCCTTGCAGGATCACAAGCGCGCGTTGGTCATGGGTATCCAGACCTTTGGCAAGGGATCGGTGCAGACAATCCTGCCGATCACTGACAACACTGCGATCAAATTGACCACTGCACGATATTTCACGCCGAATGGCCGATCGATTCAAGCAAAAGGAATCGCGCCGGACAAGATCGTCGACGATGGCTCACAGCGTTTTATGACGCGCGAAGCCGACCTTGAGCGGCACTTGACGAGCGAAGAAGAGCAAAAGGCAATTGACGCGATCAAGACCGCTTTGCCGAACCAGAAACAGCCCACCGAAACCGTTGCGGCGAAAAAGGACGACGAAAAACCTGTTGACTACAAACCTGCAAAAGGTGCCGACGGCTTGCCGATCGATTTTGTTTTGCAGCAGGCACTGAATCATTTCAACGGCAAAGTGGTATCTGCAAATCCGCGCGAGTTGTTGGCGCTGACGACGGGCGCTAATGCCAAGCCGGTGGCTGCGGTGGCTGCGGCAAAGCCAGTTGCGGCAGATGCAAAGTCGGCGACTGCACGGTAGCATCGTATCAAGCTGGTCCACTTTTGATGGATGACCAGCAGCTACTTCGTTATTCGCGCCACGTACTTCTCGACGGATTCGGTGTTGAGGGGCAAGCAAAACTTGCTCAATCGACTGTGTTGGTTGTGGGAGCAGGCGGACTAGGATCTGCCTCGCTTCCGTACCTCGCGTCAGCGGGCTTGGGCAGGATCATCATTGCCGATGGCGACACGGTGGATTTGACGAATCTACAGCGACAAATACTCCACAACGAGTCTTCGGTCGGCGCGAACAAAGCTGCCTCGGCTAGAGACTCACTACGCGCGATTAACTCGACCATCGACATTACGGCCATCGAACAGCGCGTCTCCTCAGAGGCATTGGCTTCTCTTGTTGCGGATGTCGATCTCGTAGTTGACTGCACGGACAATTTTTTGACACGACATGCGATCAACGCCGCTTGTGTAAAGCACCGGAAGCCGTTGGTGTCCGGTGCGGCGATTCGCTTCGATGGACAACTGTCGGTTTTTGACTTTCGTTCACAGCATTCGCCTTGTTACGCCTGTCTGTTTCCAGACGTTGAGGGCGCACAAGAAGCCGAAGAGGATCGCTGCGGGGTGATGGGTGTGTTTGCTCCGCTCGTTGGAGTCATCGGTGCGATGCAGGCGAGTGAAGCACTGCGCTTGTTGGCGGAGATCGGTGAGCCAAGTGTTGGTCGGCTCCGTTTATTCTCAGCAAAAGACATGAGTTGGCGCGACGTACGCGTTAAGCAGGACCCTAGTTGTTCCGTGTGCGGTTCAGCCAAAGCATCAAATGCATCCTTATCGGAGGTGAGTTATGCCTAGAGCAATGATCTTGATTGGGTGTGGCGTTTTGTTGGTGAGCAGTTTTCTGGCGATCACGGCGAACGCTGAAACTCTCTATCGATACACGGATAAAGACGGCAAAGTCACTTACAGCGACAAACCACCTAAGAATGGCGAAAAGGCTGAGGCGGTTCAGGTCGAGAAAGGCGACAAGATCGGCAATACCGTGAAACTGGACACCAAGGACAGTAAGGGGGTGCAGCGGCAGTTTTCGGACATCAAGGCGCGTGGTGATGCTCGAGTCGCCAGTCGTGACAAGCTGCAGAAAGAGGTTGATGATGCCGTTGAACGTCTAGAGCGAGCGAAAAAGGCGCTCGAAAATGGTCGCGATCCAAAAAGCGGCGAGGAGCGGATTGTTGTTCGAAAGGGCGGCAACGCCGTGATACGTACCGAGGAGTACTTCGCGCGGATCGCTAACCTCGAGCTTGCGATAAAAAAAGCGGAGGAAGCTGTCAGCGCGGCCAAAGACAAGTACAACCGCAACGCGCCGTAGCGCAACCGCAATGTAGCGCTGTGTAGATTAGGCGCTGAGTTCAGACATTGGCCACCGAGGCCTCACGCTGAAGGCGCCTTGTGAGAATACGTTGGCCCCAACGCAGGCCGTAAGCCGCATTGCCCCGGCGAAAGCGATCATTGCACCGTTGTCAGTACATAGATTGACCGGTGGATAGAACACGGCAAATCCAAATTTGGCCGCGGCCGAATTAAGTGACGATCTCAGATGCTGATTTGCACCCACACCGCCGGCCACAACCAGTGTTTTCATCGCCGCGTGTTCAAGAGCCGCGACACACTTTGCGGTGAGTACATCAACGATCGCGATTTCAAATGCGGCAGCAACGTTTGCTCGATCTGTGTCGCTGAGACTACCGGCTTGATTGCGTAACTTCTTGGTGAGTGTGAGCACCGCGGTCTTTAGCCCACTAAAGCTGAAATCCAGATCGCCCGAATGCAGCATCGGGCGTGGAAGTTTGTACACATTGGGATCGCCCAGTGTTGCCAGCTTGGCAAGTGCCGGGCCTCCCGGGTAGCCCAAGCCGAGAAGCGACGCAGTTTTGTCGAAGGCTTCCCCCGCCGCATCATCGACCGTTTCGCCTAGCAGCGTGTAGAGACCCACACCCTTAACCAACATCAACTGGGTGTGCCCCCCGGAGACAAGCAGGTCGACGAAGGGAAACGAAGGAGCAGGCACGGCCAGCAACGGTGAGAGTAGATGACCCTCCAAGTGGTGGACGCCCAACACTGGCTTTTGGAGAGCAGCGCCCAACGCGGTGGCAACGCTGGTGCCCACCAACAACGCGCCGCCTAACCCTGGGCCTTGCGTGACGGCGATGGCATCTACATCATTAAGTGAGCGGCCACTATCATAAAAAACCTTGTCCAATTGAGGGAGTATTCTCTGGATATGGTCGCGCGAGGCGAGTTCTGGCACCACGCCGCCATACGCCGCGTGCATCTCAACCTGCGAAAAAAGCTGTTGGGCGAGCAGTCCAGATGCCGTGTCGTACAACGCGACGCCAGTCTCGTCACATGAGGATTCGATTCCGAGGATTAGCACGGTAGGTTCTTGAAAATGTTGCAGAAATTGCAAGTTGCCGCTATTATATTGGGCTTCCTTGCCGGAACGTTGTGCGTCCAGCATGAGGTTCAAAATAGGAAGCAGAGCTTCAGACCCACGGAATGCAGGTTTCCGGGCGGGCATAACCAGAAAAGTTTATTTGTAAGGGATCCTATCAATGTTGGTAAAACTGAAAGAAAACGAGCCGTTTGACGTCGCACTGCGTCGCTTCAAACGTGCCATTGAAAAGACTGGCCTGCTCACCGATTTGCGTGCGCGCGAGTTCTATGAGAAGCCCACCGCAGAGCGCAAGCGCAAGCATGCAGCTGCCGTGAAGCGCCGCTACAAGCGCCTTCGCTCGCAGATGCTGCCGCCAAAAATGTACTAAGTCACATTCGGGCAACAGTAGGTCCAGAGTTACCAGAATTTCCAGATTTACCAGAGTTACATTTAGGCAGGTGGTGAGAACCACCTGCCTTTTTTATTGGCACTTTATATTGGTGATGAAATGAGCCTAAGAGATCGTATCAACGAAGACATCAAAGCCGCCATGAAGGCTCGCGACAGCGAGAAACTCTCGGCGATCCGTTTGCTGACTTCCGCCTTGAAGCAGCGCGAGGTTGATGAGCGCATTGAAATCACCGATGATATCGTGCTGGCGGTCATCGAAAAGATGCTTAAGCAACGCAAGGATTCGATCGATCAATATACGGCGGGTAACAGGCTCGACCTGGTTGCGAAAGAGCAGTTTGAAGTTGGCGTTCTTCAGGTTTATATGCCCGCGCAGCTGTCGGATGGCGAATTGGCGGCCATTTTGGATGGTGTAATCGCCGAAGTCGGCGCAACCTCAGCGAAGGATATGGGTAAGGTGATGAACGCCCTCCGCCCCAAGGTCGCCGGTCGTGCTGATATGGGTAAGTTGTCTGGCGTGGTTAAGGCAAGATTGGGATAATGGGTTTGTGTGGGCGATGCCGCAAGTCTCGGCTAACCACAGCACTCGTTTTCGCCGTTAACTCGATTTAAGACAACCGAGGCAGCATGCGTGATTTGTATGAACTAATCGGTGTTCCCGAAACCGCAAGTGACGTTTGGATTGAGCGCTCGTATCAAGCTGCACGCAATAAGACCGAGGCCAGCGGGAAGCTGTCGTCAAAACAGAAACAAGCAGCACTGGCCGAATTAGATTCGGCCTACGCAACGCTCTCTGATCCGGCTGCGCGTGCGGAGTTTGATGCAAAGTTCGAGCAGTGGCGAGAAGCCAAAGCCAATGGCGGTGTCGTCGCGTGGGTGAAGAAATCGGTGTTGCTGCTGGTGCTGCTTGCAATCGTTGGCGGATCCGCCTATTGGTATCAGCAGAAAGAGCAAGAACGTATTCGTGTTGAGCAGGAACGCATTGCCTCCGAGCTGGCGATGAAAAAGAAGCTCGCGGAAATCGCTGAAGAGCGACGGTTATCGGAAGAGCGGCTACAACGTGAGGCAATCGAACGCCAACAGGAAGAAGAAAAGCGTCTTGAACTCGCGCGCGAACAGCGGGCCGAAGATGCAAAAAGTCAGAAGTTTGTGGTCGATGATCGGTACGAAAAGGCGCAGCGCGAAAAACGCACTGAAGCTGAGCGGCGCGACCGCCAGAATGAAGAGCTGCGCCAACAGTTTGAAATCGCGCGCATCCGCAATCAGGCGCAAGTTGAAATGGAGCGCCAGCGTCGATTTCTCGAACAGCGCGAGCGCGAAGAAGCGATGGCGGTGCAGCAACGCGCCGCAGCAGAGCGCGCACGACAGATGCAAGAGCAGGGTAAAAATCGCTGACCTTCGCGTCAGCTCAGCCGCCACGGCGGCGAGTTTCGGGCTGGCTCTTATAATTAGGCGAGCATGATTCCGCAAGACTTCATTCAGCAGTTGTTAGGTCGCGTCGACATTGTCGAAGTGGTGGATCGGCACGTTAAGCTGAAGAAGTCCGGCCAAAACTACTCGGCCTGTTGCCCTTTCCACGGCGAGAAAACGCCATCGTTTTCCGTTTCGCCAACCAAGCAGTTCTATCACTGCTTTGGTTGTGGGGCACACGGCACGGCAATTAGCTTCTTGATGGAATACAACGGTATGGGTTTCCGTGATGCCGTTCAAGAGCTCGCCGAAGGTGTCGGCATGACGCTGCCCGTGGAGGCTAACCGCGAACAGTCGCTCGAAAAGGCGCGTGTGTCGGCTTCCCTCGGCGAAGTGATGTCGGCTGCAATGCAGTTTTATCGCCGCCAACTCAAGGCCTCACCGGTGGCCATCGACTATTTGAAGAGTCGCGGCTTGACAGGTGAGATCGCCGCCAAGTATGCGCTTGGTTATGCGCCCGACGATTGGCAGGGTTTGAAGGCCGCCGTCGAGGACTACACTTCTAGCGCACTGAAGGACTGCGGCTTGGTGATCGACTCAGACGAAGGCCGCCGCTACGATCGTTTCCGCGACCGGGTGATGTTTCCGATACTCGACCAGCGGGGCAATGTAATCGGCTTCGGCGGCCGCGTTATTGGCAAGGGTGAGCCAAAGTATTTGAACTCACCTGAAACGCCGTTGTTTGAAAAAGGGCGCGAGCTTTACGGACTCTTTCATGCGCGCCGGACGATTCGAGACCACAACACCGTCATCGTTGTTGAAGGCTATATGGATGTTGTTGCGCTGGCGCAGGCTGGGGTTGAAAACGCAGTCGCCACCTTGGGTACCGCGACGACGCCGATGCACGTAGAAAAACTGCTGAGACTCGCCGACAATCTGGTCTTTTGTTTTGATGGAGATAAGGCGGGGCAGCGAGCGGCATGGCGAGCGCTTGAGCAGTCACTGCCGGTAGTGCAGGACGGCAAAGAAGTGAAATTCTTGTTCCTTCCCCCAGAAGACGACCCGGATACGTTTGTCCGGCGACTCGGCAAAGACGCCTTTCTTGCCGAGGTAAAGAACGCAAAGCCTTTGTCAATATTTTTGCTCGATGAATTACGCTCACAAGTTGATGCCACCAGTGACGAGGGGCGTGCGCGCTTGATGACACTTGCCAAGCCCCTGATCGGTCAGGTGTCTGCGCCCGCGCTGGCAATCATGCTGCGGCGCAAGTTGGCGGATGAAATTGGATTGAGCGCAATTGAAATCGAACGCATCGTACCGTTGTCGGCGCAGGTGGGCAACATCGGGAACGCTACGAGCACGCACAATACAGGCTCAAGCGCGGGAGGTGCTCGCGCGAATCAAGCAGATGCGGTGGATTGGAGAAAAACGAAGGCAGATAAACCAGTTTTGCGGAAAAAGACGCCAGAGGCCGGTGCGTCTGCCCCACGTGTGAAGTTGCCACCCGCGACCCGTCCGGTGCTGGCCATTTCACGCATGCTGGCGAGGCCCAAACTTGCTGACGCCTTTGATCTTAGCGTCGAGGAACAGGACGAAACTGCGCTCGGCGCCGCGTTTCGTGTGGCCACCTATATTCGCGACCACGACGGCGAAGGCATTAATCAGGCGATGATTGTTGAGCACTTTCGTCCCACGCCAGACTGGATATTCGTCAATCAAGCCTCACTTCTATTGAGTGAAGTGGATATTGATCGGCTGGATCTCGAAACCGAATTTGTGGAAACCCTGAACCGTCTCCGCGAGGACAGCGCCGTAGCCGCGCGGCGAGCGGACGTCATGCGGCGCGCGCGGGACATGGGCTTAAGCTAAACGTCCAACTGGCGGGAAGCTCCAGGCATTTTGGCTTAGAAAAGGTTGCTTTATGTAGAGGTTTATGACTTTGGCACTTTTCTTGCTGGAGCGATGTCAAAAGAAACGCGCCGTCACCGCTAGATAAGTCCTTGTCTTCATTAACAAATCTGCAAATAGGGCTATCGGAAAAAGCCGCCGCGTAGTAAAATATCAGGTTCTGCTTCCGGCTTGCTAATGATTGTGCTGCCCCGCTGTTCTCGCACAACCTCATAAGCAAGTTCGTGTTTGGGACGACGTTGGCTTCACGCCTCCTTTGGCATGACAGACGTCATCTCCCGTTTTTTTGACCTCGCTCCACTTTCCCCGGACTTCACACATGGCCCGTAAACCAAAAAGCGCGCAAGACCACGACGAATACCCGTTCCCGAAAGGAAAGCTTGCGAGAGCTGCCGAGATGGCACCGCAGGACGTCGAAGCGCAGAAGAAGCGCCTCAAGAGTCTTATCACATTGGGTAAGGACCGGGGCTTCCTGACCTATGGCGAGATCAACGATCACCTGCCTGATATGGTGGATGCGGAGCAGATCGAAGCCATCATCACGACCTTCAATGACATGGGTATCCAGGTCTATGACGAGGCGCCGGATGCGGAAACGCTGTTGATGAACGAAGCGGCTCCAGCCGTTGCTGATGATGACGCGGAAGAAGAAGCGGCGCAGGCGCTCTCAACAGTCGATTCCGAGTTTGGTCGCACCACCGATCCGGTGCGCATGTATATGCGTGAAATGGGATCTGTTGAGCTGCTGACGCGCGAAGGCGAGATTGAAATCGCGAAGCGGATTGAAGACGGCCTGAAACACATGATTCAGGCGATTTCGTCATGCCCGACGACGATCGAAGAAATTCTGGCTCTCGCTGACAAAGTCGAGCGCGATGAGCTGCGTATCGATGAGGTCATCGACGGTTTGGTCGACCCGAATGAAGACCAAGTGAAAGAAGCCGAACTCTCCGACGACGATATTGACGACGACGAAGAACTTGATGAAGAGGATGCGGACGACGATGGTGCTATCGCCGCAGCAAATCTCGAGCAGTTGAAACAAGACGCGATGGTGCACTTCAACCAGATTCGCAAGACCTACAAGAAGATGAAAAAGGTTTTGGCAGAAAAGGGTTATCGCTCACGCGCCTACAAAGATTTGCAGGAAGAGCTGTCCGCAACACTGATGCAAATTCGTTTTGGCGCGAAACAAACCGAATCGCTGTGTAACGGCCTGCGTGCCTTGGTTGATTCAGTGCGCAAGAAAGAGCGTGAAATTCAGCACCTGTGTGTGCAAAATTCGTCGATGCCGCGCACACATTTCATTAAGGCGTTCCCAGGCAACGAGATCAACCTCAAATGGATTGCCGAGGAAATCGCAGCACCTCACGCTAAGGCTTATGCCACGGCGTTGCTTCGCTTCAAGCCGGCCATCGTAGAATTGCAAGAAAATTTGATTACCCTACAGAAGGATGTCGGTATTCCGATCAAAGATCTGAAAGAAATCGCGCGTCAGATGTCGACGGGTGAAGCGAAAGCCCGTCGTGCTAAGCGCGAAATGATTGAGGCGAACCTGCGCTTGGTGATTTCGATTGCGAAGAAGTACACCAACCGTGGGTTGCAATTCCTTGATTTGATCCAAGAAGGCAACATCGGCCTGATGAAGGCGGTTGATAAATTCGAATACCGCCGAGGTTATAAGTTTTCGACTTATGCAACTTGGTGGATTCGTCAGGCCATTACACGCTCGATCGCCGATCAGGCGCGCACGATTCGGATCCCTGTACACATGATCGAGACCATCAACAAGATGAACCGCATTTCGCGGCAGATCTTGCAAGAGACCGGCTTGGAGCCTGATCCGGCAACACTGGCGTTGAAGATGGAAATGCCGGAGGACAAAATCCGCAAAATCATGAAGATCTCGAAAGAGCCGATCTCCATGGAAACACCAATTGGTGACGATGATGATTCACATTTGGGTGATTTCATCGAAGATACAAACACACTCGCACCAACTGACGCGGCACAGTACGCATCACTTCGTGACGTGACCAAAGATGTGCTCGATTCACTTACGCCGCGTGAGGCAAAAGTGCTGCGGATGCGTTTTGGTATCGAGATGAACACCGACCATACGCTTGAAGAAGTGGGTAAGCAGTTTGACGTTACGCGTGAACGTATCCGCCAGATAGAAGCGAAGGCATTGCGCAAGCTGCGCCATCCGACACGCTCTGAGCGCTTGAAAAGCTTTCTCGAGCAAGAGGGGTAGTTTTCTTCTGATCACGAGTCGGAAGAATCAATAAGGGCAGCATGGGCTGCCCTTGCTGTTGGCTCGGTCGATATCGATTACTTGACCAATAGTACTGGTACGCTGCTTTCTGCAAGAGCGCGTGTAGCTGCTGAACCCATTAGCAAGTTGGCGAGTCCGGTACGTCCCTTGGTGCCCATTACAACCATGTCGTAGCCTTGATTCGCCACGGCTGCGATGTCTTGCCCTGGTTCGCCAATATGGAGAATTTCTGTAGCAGTACGCTGACTTTTTGCGAGAATTTCGCGGGCTGGAGCCAGCGCCAATTCAGCTTCTTCCTTGTAGTATTTATCGATGACTTCCTGACCGACCCACGCTTTTGCGCGTGCCGATGGTATGGGGCGATGCACGTTGATCAGCGTAATTTCCACGTTGGAACCGAACATCCCGGTATGCTCCAACACGTACGCTAATGCCCGCAGGCTACAATCCGAACCGTCAATTGCAATGAGTATTTTCATGAGTATCCTCCTGTCTGTTTTTATATGATGCGATTTAGTCGGCGAGGTTCATTTGATCTTAATCAGACGGACGCCAGAATGCATCGGAGCCTTACGGTGTCTCGTGACTCACTAGAGGCACGGGTTGAAAAGCCGAGGCGAGTTGCGAGCGCCAACATCGCCTGATTGGCTTGTAAAACGCTTCCCTCCATTTCGGCATAGCCCGCTTGTTTCGCGCAGCTGATCAAGTTTCGCATCAGTTGTTCACCGAGCCCTTTGCCTTGCCAGTGATCGCCAATCGCGATTGCGAACTCCACGCTGGTGCCGTCGGCGTTTGGCGAATATCGCGCGACGCCGGTGATTACCGCTTCGTCGGGCGTCAGGGCGATTAACGCCATTTCGCGGTCGTAATCGAGCTGTGTGAAGCGAGCGATCATGTCATCTGATAACGCCGCCAGCGAATGCATAAACCGGTAGTAGCGTGAGGTCTCCGACATGGCTGCAACAAAGGCGCGTTCCCGGGCCGCATCATCTGGCCGTATCGCGCGCATGTGAAAGAGTGTGCCATCTTTGAGCCGAAGTTCTCGTTCCAGTTCCACCGGGTACGGAAAAATCGCCATGTGTTTGTAACGTGTATCGGTCGCGGCGGATTCTGTGTCAATCACGACGCGTGCATCAAGTATTGCGACCCCGTTCTGGTGCGCTAAGACCGGATTTAGGTCCATCTCACGCACCCACGGCAAAACCGAGGCGATGGTTGCGACGCGTACGATTAGTTGTTTGAGTGCAGCTCGATCAATCCCCGCCACATTGCGGTATGGCTCCAAGACGCGGCTAATCGCGGTAGCGCTGATCAAATTCTCCGCAAGTGCATCGTTAAGCGGGGGTAACGCAAGGGCGGTGTCGTTAATCACTTCAACACCCACGCCACCGGCGCCAAATGCGATTACCGGTCCAAAGGTTGGATCGCGGGAGATGCCAACGAGGAGTTCGCGCGCGTCCTTGAACTTCAGCATCGGCTGGACGTTGACGCCATTGATGCGCGCGTCGGGTTGGCTATCCTTTACGTCTGCAATCATCGCTTCAAATGCCGCCGTCACTTGACGAGCATTGACAAGGTTTAAGCGGACGCCGCCAGAATCACTCTTGTGGGTGATATCTGGTGAATCAATCTTTAGCGCAACGGGGTAACCAATCGACGCCGCTGCACGCGTTGCAGCAGCAGCGTCTTCCACCGTCGTGCCAACACTTACGGGCAGCTGAAACGCGTGGAGCAGTGCTTTTGCCTCACTTTCTTGCAGTAAGGTGCGTTTTTCGGATCGCGCCAACTCACGAATGGCATGCGCCTTGGCGATGGCCTTCGACAAGTCGTGAAAGGTCATCGACTCGGCGGCAGATACAGACTCCCGCAGCAACTTCTGATGTTCCTGAAAACGTGCCAGATAGGAAAACGCATCGACCGCGCTCTCTGGGGTGAGGAAGTTCGGAATTCCCGCTGCATCAAGCGCCGCCTTTGCCTTGACGATCGACGCACCACCAAGCCATGAAGTGAAAACAGGCCTGTCCCCAGCTGCGAGCGCTGCGGCGGCAACTGGAATGATGGCTGCCGCTGCGTCTTCTGCAGGGGTGACAGATTGTGGACAATACATCGTGAGCACTGCATCAACACCGGCATCCATAACGACGACCGCCAGTGCATCGCGAAACCGCTGGGGTGGGGCATCGCCGATGATGTCGATTGGGTTGGCGTGTGACCAATGTTTGGGCAACACCCTGTCTAAAGATTCAATTGTTGCCGCGGAAAGTTTTGCCAAGTGTAGACCATTGCGTTCCGCAGCGTCTGCAGCAACCACACCGGGACCACCGCCGTTGGTGACGATCGCCAGACGATTCCCTTTCACCGCTTTGGCGACACGGGGGTCGGCCAACAAGCGCGCCGCAGCAAAGAGTTGCAGGGACGAGTCGACCCGCACCGCGCCGGCGCGTGCGAGCGCGGCGTCCCAAACCTTGTCGCGCCCAGCAAGTGCCCCGGTGTGGCTGGTGACGGCTTGTGACCCTGATGCGTTGCGTCCCGCTTTGAAGACGATTACCGGTTTCACACGTGAAGCAGCACGTAACGCAGACATGAAGCGTCGTGCGTCGCGAATGCCCTCAATATAGAGCAGGATACTTTTGGTCTCTGGATCGTGAATCAGGTAATCAAGGATTTCGCCGAAATCAAGATCGAGTGCGCCGCCAAGCGATATCACACTGGAAAAGCCAATCTCGGTGCCCGCGGCCCAGTCGAGAATTGCCGTACACACTGCGCCGGACTGTGCCACCAGCGCAAGCGACCCGGGCTTGGCGTCTGCGTTGGCGAAAGTTGCATTCAATCCAATCGATGGCCGCATCATGCCAACGCAGTTCGGCCCCAACAAGCGAACGCCATATCGCTGCGCTTCTGCCTTTACTATCTCACCGAGCGCCGAGCCCTCAGCACCGATTTCTGCAAAACCAGCCGATAACACGATTGCGGCACGTACCCCGCGTTTGCCCGCGGCGCGAATGATCTCAGGCACTGCTGCTGCGGGGGTTGCAACCACGATGAGATCCGGTGTTTCTGGTAGATCGTCTATTGAGCGGAAGGCGGCTAACCCTTTTACCTGCTCATACTTCGGATTTACCGGGTAAACGGTTCCCTGAAAATGTGAGCCAAGAACGTTCGCAAATACAAATGTGCCGAGAGCACCTTCGCGCTCCGAGGCACCGATAACGGCAATCGACTTCGGTACGAACAATTTCGCCAGGTAATGTGTATCCGGCGAAAGTATCAGAGGCGCGGGTTTCGGATGGGTTTGATCGGGTGGCATTTTGTGGCGGTACCGGTGCGAATGGCATGGTTTGTGGCTAAGGGAGAATAGCCCCTCCGCTATAATGCACCGTTCTTGTGACAGTGTATGTGCGGTAGTTGTCAGAGGTTTCCCGGAGGACCGTTAGCTCAGTTGGATGAGCGTGGACACACATCATGCCCTGCGGCATGGCGTAAGCCTCGCGAATCTGAGCGGCATGCAAGCCGCGAAGTGGGTTTGTGTGGAGGGTTGTTTCCACACAAACGAGCAGAGGACGGGAAGTAGCAAGAGTACGGAGGGCCGTTAGCTCAGTTGGTTAGAGCAGAGGACTCATAATCCTTTGGTCGTTGGTTCAAGTCCAACACGGCCTACCAAAAACATCAGCCACTGTACTGGGGTTGAAGCGGCTGAAGATCGGCTGAGTTGCGGCGCGCTTGTGGGTTTATGCCAACCCACACCGTAAACTACCGGCTGTATGCAAACACCGGATCAACCCATCCTTAGAGACATCGTGCTCGTCGGCGGCGGGCACAGCCACGTCGGCGTTCTCAAGAGTTTTGGTATGCGGCCACAGCCAGGTGTGCGGATCACGCTCATCTGCACAGACATGCACACGCCCTATTCCGGCATGTTGCCCGGGTATGTCGCGGGACACTACGACTATGACGAGGTGCACATCGATTTGAGCCGGCTGGCGGTGTTTGCCGGGGCGCGTTTGTACCGCGATGAAGTGGTCGGGCTCGATCGCATCAATAAAAAAGTGTTGTGCCGCAACCGCCCGCCGGTGCCCTACGATCAGTTATCGATCAACATTGGCTCAACGCCACAGCTTGCGCAGGTGCCGGGTGCGACGGAGAACGCAGTGGCGGTCAAACCGATTCAGCGTTTCAACGATCGTTGGCTTGCATTGTTGCATCGGGTCAAACATCGTCCGGGCAAATGGATCATCGCGGTGGTTGGTGCTGGTGCGGGTGGGGTGGAGTTGCTGCTGGCAATGCAGTTTCGATTGCGCAATGAGCTGCTGGCGCTAGGCCGAAATCCAGTTGACTTGGTGTTTCATCTATTTACCAACAGTGCCACCATCCTGCCAACACACAACAGCGGTGTGCGTCGTCGGTTTGACGCGGTGCTGGGGGCGCGCGGCGTGGTAGTGCATCGCAATGCCGCGGTCACCGAAGTGTTTGCCGGGTGCCTGCAAACCGCCATCGGTGAAGCGCTCGCTGCCGACGAAATTATCTGGGTCACTAGCGCCGGTGGTGCGCCGTGGTTGCGTGACACCGGCCTTGCCCTCGATGCAAACGGCTTTATCAATGTCACCGATACGTTGCAGACAGTGACCGACGCCGATGTTTTTGCGGCGGGGGATATCGCCAATATGATTCATCACCCACTGGAAAAAGCGGGCGTGTTTGCGGTGCGACAGGGCCCGCCGCTTACCACCAATCTTCGGCTCGCGGTGAAAGGTGCACCACTAGTGGCCTATCGTCCGCAGCGAAGCTGGCTGGCGTTGATTAGCACCGGTGACAAATACGCGGTGGCGTCGCGAGGCTGGCTCGGCTTTGCGGGCAGCGCCGTTTGGCAATGGAAAGACTGGATTGACCGTCGCTTCATGCGCAAATTTCAAGTTCTGACGCCGATGGCGGCGGACGCACCGGCCACGACCAACACCGCTGGAGAGGTCAAGCTGACTCAGGAGGAGTCGCTACAGGCGATCTCAGCTATCGCCATGCGTTGCGGTGGCTGCGGCGCCAAGGTGGGGGCGACGGTCTTGTCGCGCGCATTGAGCAGCCTGCATCCGGTGGACCGTGATGATGTGGTGATCGGCCTCAAAGACCCGGACGACGCTGCCGTGGTTCGCGTGCCGCCTGGCAAGGCGATGGTGCACTCGGTGGATTTTTTCCGGTCGTTTATTGACGACCCCTATTTGTTCGGCAAGGTCGCGGCCAATCATGCCTTGGGTGATATCTGGGCGATGGGTGCCGAGGCGCAATCCGCGACTGCGATTGCCACCGTACCGTCTGGGCTCGAATCAAAAGTTGAAGATGTGTTGTTTCAAATGATGACCGGCGCACTCGAGGTGTTGAACGAGGCCAATTGCGCGTTGGTTGGCGGACACACAGGAGAGGGCAAGGAGCTCGCACTCGGCTTCGCGGTGAATGGCCTGATCGACGACGACCCGGCAAAAATCTTGCGTAAGGGCGGCATGCAGCCTGGTGACGTTTTGATTCTGACCAAACCCATTGGCACCGGCACACTGTTTGCCGCTCACGCTCGCCTCGCGGCCAAAGGCCGTTGGATCGATGCAGCACTGAAATCGATGGTCGTCTCAAACCGGTTGGGTGCGCAATGTTTGTTTAAACACGGTGCGACCGCGTGCACTGATCTCACCGGCTTCGGGTTGCTTGGTCATCTGGTTGAAATGACGCGGCCCTCGGCGGTCGATGCCGAGCTCAATTTATCCGCACTGCCGTTGCTCGATGGCGCGGAGGAGTGTGTCGCTGCAGGCATCGTCAGTTCGTTGCAAAGCGCCAATGTCAGGTTACGACGGGCGCTGCGCAACCAAGAGGCGATGGTCAAACACCCGCGTTATCCGCTGATTTTTGATCCACAGACAGCAGGCGGGTTGTTGGCCAGTGTGCCGGCCGATCAGGCCGAGGCGTGTATCGCTGCGCTGCGCGGCTTGGGTTATGCGCATACCGTGGCGATCGGCCGCATCTTGCCGCAAAGCGATGCGCTCGAGCCGATTACCTTGACAGTTTGATTGTTGGGATTGTCGGTTTAGGCCGGGTCTCGCCAAGTGGCGTCGCTATAATGTGGCTCCATTCGTTAGGTAGCGATCCGCCACATGTTTTTTCTGTTCGCCGCATCAATGTTGCTGGTTGCCCTCGGTTTTGTGTGTTGGCCGCTACTCCGTCGCACCACGTCGACAAACTCCCCATCGACCGAAGCAAGCAATCTTGAGGCTTTTCGCGTCCAGCGCCGCGAGGTCGAAAATGACTTTGCGCGCGGATTGATCTCCGCTGCTGAGCGTGAAGCCGTCGTTGAAGAGCTGAGCAGTCGGCTGGCCAACGAAATGGAGGCGGATGCAAAACACCAGCAGGGACGGTCGGTTTCAGGCAAAAATTCCCCAGAACGCCTGTGGATATTAGCGATTGCACTTTCGGTTGCCGTCGTCGGGATGTCGGGCTTTGGCTACGTGATGTTGGGGGCACACGATGCTCGCCATGTTGCAGCGGTGGCCGCGCAGAGTGCTGCGGCAAATGCCGATCCCAATGCGCCAATGTCGGAAAAGCAAGTTTTGGCCTTGGTTGAGAGTCTGGCGAAGAAGATGGAAGCGAACCCGGATGATCCGAAAGGCTGGATTTTGCTGGCGCGTTCACAAAACGCACTCGGGCAGTGGGGCGCGGCGGCAAAGGCCTTTGAGCGTGCCGTTGCGCTGGTGCCGGACGACGCACAGTTGCTCGCCGACTATGCGGATGTTCAAACAATGGTGCAGGAGGGCAATTTCGCCGGTAAACCGATGGAATTGACCCAGCGTGCGTTGAAGGTGGATCCGAAGAATATGAAGGCGCTCGCCTTGGCGGGGACGGCAGAAATGCGCGCGGGCAACAAGGCGCAGTCGCTTAAGTACTGGGAGCGTCTGCTTGCGGTGCTGCCGAAAGATTCTGACGATGCCGCGCAGGTGGCATCAATCATCAAAGAAATCAAAACGGGGCCGGTGAGTGGCGCGCCGTCTGCCCAAACGACTGCACCAGTTGCTCCGGCTGAGGCAGCCAAACAACCGGCGCAGCCAACCGGCAAGGTAGTTGCAGGTGAGGTGACGATAGCGCCTGCTTTGGCGAACAAGATTGCGAAGGGCGATACATTGTTTGTGTTCGCGCGAGCCGCAAGCGGACCGAAGATGCCGCTGGCGATTTTGCGTGTGCCCGTACCAACACAGTGGCCGTTTCGCTTCGAATTGAGTGACGCGATGGCAATGGCGCCGGGCATGAACTTGTCGTCGTTTCCGGAAGTTGTGATCGAAGCGCGAATCTCCAAGGCGGGGACCGCGGCCTTACAGCCGGGGGATTTGCAAGGCGTCACCGGCGGCATTCGCCCGCCTGCGAATGGGCTGAAGGTGCAAATCGACAAGGTGGCGCCATAGTGTCAGAGGCAATTCTCCAAGGCAGGGATCTCAGCCTCGCCCGCGGGGTGAAGCAACTGTTTACGGGCCTTAGCTTTGCGGTCGGAAGCGGCTGCGCGTTAGTGCTGCGTGGGCCGAACGGTGTCGGCAAAACAAGTCTGCTGCGCGTGTTGGCTGGACTTACCGAGGCCGACGCAGGAGAGGTGTGGATCGGCGCGCGGCGCACCCAAGCGCTGTCGGCGGCGGCACGTTCTGCCATGTTGTATGTCGGCCACGCCAATGGTCTGAAAGACGATTTCACTGCCGAGGAGAATCTCGCCGACCAGCTCGCGCTGGATGCGAACCCTGCAAGCGTCGAACAGCAAAACGAAGCGCTCAAGTCGGTCGGTTTGTTTGAACGTCGGAACGTGTTGGCGCGCCGGCTCTCGCAGGGGCAAAAACGACGCATAGGACTCGCTCGGCTGCGTCTATCCTGCGGCGCAGCGCATAAGCCCGTTTGGTTGCTTGATGAACCCACTAACGCGCTGGATGCGGACGGCAGCGCGTTGTTCTTGCAAATTGTTGATGCCCACCTGGCTGAAGGCGGCGTTGCTGTGATCGCCACTCACCTGCCGATGGCGCTGTCGGGCAAAGTGGAAGAGATGCAAATGCGGGAGCTTGCGTGAGCGCGGTACTGACGGCTGATAAAGAACTGTCGACGCCGGAACGTGGTGTGTGGCTCACCTTCGCCCGTGACATCAAGCTGGCGATGCGCTCCAAGGGTGAGCTCGCTCAGGCGCTTGCGTTTTTTATCATTGTGGTGAGTCTGTTTCCGTTGGCGATCGGGCCTGAGTCGGCGGTGTTGAAGCGTATCGCTGCGGGTGTTGTTTGGGTGTGTGCGCTGCTGGCCGTGATGCTGACGTTGCCGAGGTTATTCCAAAGTGATTATCTCGATGGCACGCTTGAACACTTGGCGTTATCCCCTTACCCGCTAGCGCTGCTTTGCGCCGGTAAAATGCTTGCACATTGGTTATCCACCGGGTTGCCATTAGCCTTGGTTGCGCCAGTGCTTGGCTTGCAGTTTGGCTTGGATGCCAGTGAACTCCTGGTGATGGTTGCCGGTCTACTGCTGGGCACGCCGATTCTGACCATGTTAGGAGCGATTGGCGCCGCGCTGGTGCTGGGAGTCCGCGGAGGCTCGATTCTGATGGCGCTGTTGGTGTTGCCGCTGTATATCCCGGTGTTGATATTTGGTGCGGGTGCGGTAGAGGCCAGCCTCGCGGGGATCGACGCCGTGGCAAATCTCTCGTTGCTGGCGGCGATGTTGCTGTTTGGGCTGGTGACAACGCCGTTTGCGGCCGCTGCAGCGGTGAAAATTTCACTGGATTGAAATGAGTCTATTCAAGTATTCCGCACCGTCGTCGTTTTATCCCCTCGCCGGAAAGCTGGTGCCGTGGTCTGGCGCGCTCGCGTTTTTGCTGGCCGTTGTTGGTTTGTATGTGGGTTTGTTTGTCGCGCCGGAAGATTTCCAGCAGGGCGAGGTGTACCGCATCATCTTCATTCACGTGCCTAGCGCGTGGATGGCGATGTTCATCTATCTGGTGATGGCGATGTACGCCGTGCTGGCGCTGGTGTACCAAACGCGGCTGTCAGCGATGATGATGGAAGCGCTTGCGCCGACGGGAATGATGTTCACCGCGCTGGCGTTATGGACGGGCGCATTGTGGGGCAAGCCAACCTGGGGAACCTACTGGGTGTGGGACGCACGCATGACCTCCACCTTGATTCTGCTGTTTCTGTACATCGGTTATACGGCGCTGGTGAACGCCGTTGAAGACAAAAAGCGTGCGGACAAAGCTGGCGCCTTGTTGGTGCTGGTGGGCTCGATAAACGTGCCGATCATTTATTTTTCGGTGAAGTGGTGGAACACGCTTCATCAGGGTGCATCGGTATCGCTGACACAAGGCAACAAAATGGCGGCAACGATGTTGGCAGGAATGCTGATCATGGCGTTGGCGTGCTGGATGTATTCGATTGCCGTCGCGCTCTGCCGAGTGCGGGCAATCATTCTTGAGCGTGAGCCTCACGCGGCTTGGGTTAAAAGCATCCGCGAGGTGCAGACGTGAACTGGGCGGAATTTTTTTCGATGGATGGTAGGGGCTTCTACGTTTGGGGCTCTTTCGGCGCATTTTTGCTATGCATTGTGATTGAAATCGTGCTGGTACGACTACGTATCCACAGAGCGCAGAAAGCCGTTCGCGACACACTTGGTTCAGCTGACCGCAGCGATGTGGGATACGGCGACGCGGGAAAGGGTTCAAAGTAATGTTGACGTTACGGGCGAAGCGTTTTATCTGGGTTGCAGTCGGGATTGCCACTCTTGCCGTCGCAGTGGCGCTGGTGCTGCGGGCCTTTAATTCAAATCTGGTGTTTTTCTTTACGCCTACGGAAGTCTCACAAAACAAGGCGCCAAAGGACCGCACGTTTCGGATCGGTGGCCTTGTTACTGAGGGCAGTGTTCAACGCAAGCCAGATGGTTTGACCGTGGCCTTTATGGTCACTGACACGATGCAATCGATTCCGGTGCGCTACACCGGCATCCTGCCCGACCTCTTTAAGGAGGGTAAGGGTGTGGTGGCACAAGGTAAGATTGGCAGCGATGGTGTTTTTGCTGCTTCCGAAGTGCTGGCGAAACACGATGAAAACTACATGCCGCCGGAAGCCGCAGAAGCGCTGAAGCGCGCTGGACACCCGATAGAAGGCAAAGTGTTTGCCGGACAAAAGCCGGTGGTGACACAAACCCCTGAAAAGAAGTACTAACATGATTCCAGAACTAGGCCATTTTGCACTCATCGTCGCGCTGTGCCTGGCGATTTTGTTGGGCACTCTGCCGTTGGTGGGCACCTCTCGTAACAACGAACGGTTGATGGCCATGGCGCGGCCACTTGCAACAGGCCAGTTCGTGTTTGTGTTGTTTGCCTTCGCCTGTTTGATCTACTGCTTTGTGACGAGTGATTTTTCCGTCAAGAACGTTGCCGCGAATTCAAACACCAAGCTGCCCGTTTACTACAAGGTAACCGCATCGTGGGGCTCCCACGAGGGATCCCTGCTGCTTTGGGTGCTGATGCTCGCCAGCTGGACGTTTGCTGTTTCGACATTTAGCCGAAATCTGCCGCAAGAAGTCATTGCGCGCGTGTTGTCGGTAATGGGGCTGATTGCCATCGGGTTCTTTTTGTTCATGCTGATCACGTCGAATCCGTTTGAACGACTGGTGCCTGCGGTCGCTGAAGGGCGCGACTTGAATCCGCTGCTGCAAGATCCAGGAATGATCTACCACCCGCCGATGCTCTATATGGGCTACGTCGGTTTCTCTGTCGCCTTTGCGTTTGCAGTCGCGGCACTCATTGGCGGCAAGCTCGACGCAACCTGGGCGCGTTGGTCGCGCCCTTGGACCACCGCTGCCTGGATTTTTCTCACGCTTGGGATTGCGCTCGGTAGCGCCTGGGCTTATTACGAGCTTGGATGGGGCGGCTGGTGGTTCTGGGATCCAGTTGAAAACGCGTCGTTTATGCCCTGGTTGGTCGGGACCGCATTGATTCACTCGCTTGCGGTCACCGAGAAGCGTGGCATCTTCAAGAGCTGGACGGTGTTGCTCGCAATCATCGCATTTTCGTTGTCTTTGCTCGGCACGTTCCTCGTGCGCTCCGGCGTGCTGACCAGTGTGCATGCGTTTGCGACGGATCCGGCGCGAGGTGCATTTATTCTCGGCTTCCTAGTTATTGTCACCGGCGCATCACTCGCATTGTATGCGTGGCGCGCACCGCAGCTTGGATTGGCGAAAATCCCCGGCGCGTTTACACCGGCCTCGCGCGAGGCCATGCTGCTGGCGAATAACGTCTTGCTGCTGGTGGCGATGTTGGCAGTGATGTTGGGTACGCTTTACCCGCTGTTTTTGGATGCGCTAAATCTGGGCAAGATTTCGGTGGGACCGCCGTACTTTGATGCGGTGTTTTACCCGTTGATGGCACCCGCACTGTTCTTGATGGCGGTCGGCCCGATTGCCGCATGGCGCAACGCGACCCTGCCCGACTTGTGGACGCGTTTGAAGTGGGCACTCGGTGCGGCCATCGGTTGTGCGGTGGTTACGCCGTTTTTGATGGGCAAGTGGACACCCCTGATCTCACTGGGTCTGCTGCTGGCGTTCTGGATCATCGCCGCGTCGCTGGCGGGCATCGTTCATCGTTTCCGTTCGACAGCAGGTGTGGGTATGCTTGCCAAGCTTCAAGCTAATAGCGCGAGTTATTACGGCATGCATTTGGCGCACATCGGTATGGCAGTAGTGGTAATCGGCATTACGCTGGTACGAGGTTATGAAACCGAACGTGATGTACGCATGGTACCAGGCGATTCGGTTACAGAGGGTGGGTATGCCTTCAAGTTTGTGTCCGTCGGCGCTCGACAAGGTCCAAATTTCGACGCCATCAAGGGTGTATTCGAAGTCAGCCAGAACGGCAAAGTGGTGCATGTGTTGCACCCGGAAAAGCGTACCTATTTTGCCTCGGGCCAAACGATGACGGAGGCTGCGATTGACTCGGGTATCACGCGTGATCTCTATGTCTCACTCGGAGAACCGGTTGAAAGTGTTTCACCCAACAATCCGGCGGTCGGTGCGTGGGCGGTGCGAATTTATGTCAAACCCTTCATCGATTGGATTTGGGCCGGCTGCATTCTGATGGCGCTTGGTGGTGCCTTTGCCATCGGCGATAAGCGTTATCGTGTTCGGGTGCGTCAGCCAGCGCAGCCGATGTCCGCCGCTCCACCGTTGGCGTCCCCCACAGCATCTGAGTCGCCGCAGACGCCACAGGCCGCCGAATGAGTGTTGACCCGACACAGTCTTCGTCGGTCGCCGCCGCCGATGCTGCCGATGCCACGATTGGCGGCGTTAGCAGCGCAAAACGTGCGTGGCAATTTTTTTTGCCGCTCGCGATCTTTGTTACGCTGGTCTGGTTTCTCTATCAAGGGTTGTTTCTGAATCCGCGTGAAGTTCCATCCGCGTTGATCAACAAGCCGGTGCCAGCGTTTTCGCTCGCCAAATTGCACGCGCCCGATCAAAAGTTTTCACCGGCTGAAATGCAAGGCAAGGTTTGGCTGCTCAATGTTTGGGGCAGCTGGTGCGCCTCGTGTCGTTACGAGCATCCGTTCTTGAATGATCTCGCCAAGCAGCAAGTGGTGCCGGTTGTCGGATTCAATTGGAAGGACGACCCGGCAGCGGCGAAATCTTGGCTCGTTAAGTACGGCGACCCTTATCAGCTGAGTGTCAGTGACCTCGATGGACGTGTGGCGATTGATTGGGGTGTCTATGGCGCGCCGGAGACGTTTGTCATCGATAAAGCGGGGATGATTCGCTATAAACACACTGGCCCAATTGACGCAAAAGTGCTCAACGAGACACTGCTGCCGTTGATTCGTGATCTGAAAAAGGCGAGTTAGGAAATGCGCCCGCCTTATCGCGTAAGCATTGCTATGTGCAAAAGTCTAATATCTACGGGTGTCTTCAGCCGTTTTGGTCTGAAGATGGCCGCTGAATCGCGAGTTTGGTTTTCGGTAGTTCTTCCATTGGTGCGCGGTGCGCATACATCCGCTGTCGCCAGTGTGGTGGCGGCGACTTTTGTTTTTTTATCAGCCGGTGTTGTTTCGCCAGTCGCGAATGCACAAGTGCAAACGCTCGAGACCTCATTGCCGTCGCCGGAGGTGGCAAAACGTTTAAAGACGCTTGAAAGCGAGCTGCGCTGTCTGGTTTGCCAGAATCAAACGCTGGCGGAGTCGCCGGCAGGCTTGGCCGGTGATTTGCGGCGTGAAGTCCGGTCGTTGGTGGAACAAGGCAAGAGTGACACAGAGATTAAGGCTTTCCTACGCGCAAGATATGGCGACTTCGTTCTTTACAAACCGCCGGTGGATCCAAAAACTTACCTGCTCTGGTTTGGCCCGTTTGGGTTACTGTTGATCGGCGCGGCGAGTGGCTGGCTGGTTGCACGTCGTCGGGGTCTCGCCGCGAAGGTGGCCCACCAAGTCGGCGAGGCAACGTCAACACCAGAGAAATCAAAGCAAGTCTCGTCGCAGCAACGCGCCAGAGCGCTGCTAGACGACGATGTAGCTGACAAGGATGGAAAGCGATGATCATCGACGACGTAGCAGGTATTCGCCGGGTACTAAAAAATAGCCGCACGATCGCGATTGTGGGGCTATCGGCAAATTGGTGGCGTCCGAGTTACTTTGCCGCAAAATACATGCAGGAGCATGGTTACCGGATCATTCCCGTGAACCCGATGTACACAGAAGTACTGGGCGAAAAGTGTTATGCCTCGCTCGCGGAGGTTCCGGACAAGATCGATATCGTTGATTGCTTTCGCAAAATCGAAGAGATGCCGGCGCTGGCCGAGCAAGCCATCGCGGCAGGTGCAAGGTGTCTGTGGATGCAACTGGGTGTGGCGAACGCGGCGGCAGCGGCCATCGCATCCAAGGCGGGGCTCGACGTAGTGGCAGATCGTTGCGTGAAAATTGAACATGCACGACTATTCGGTGGGCTAAACTTTGCGGGCGTCAACACCAAGATAGTCTCCGCCAAACGGCCGGTTTTTTGACTGTGCGGGGAATTTTTGCAGGTTGTTATTGTCATATTTTTGTCATGGGCGTCGGTTAGATTACCGTCACAACACTAACAAGAAACACAATAACAATAAGAAAGGAGTTTCAAAATGGCATCATATGTTCTCTGGGCAATCGCTGGATTTGTTCTCGTAATCGCCGAGCTTTTGACGGGCACTTTCTACCTTCTCGTATTCGGCGTCGCCGCGCTGGCGGGGGCATTAGTCGCTTACTTGGGCGGAGCATTCTGGCTACAGGTAGTTTTCACTGCGGCGGCGTCGCTGATCGGTGTGTATTTGGTCCACACCTGGTGGCAAAAACACCCTAAAGACTCGAAATCCGAAAACAGTCTGGATGTCGGACAGACTGTGGTGTTCGAAAGCTGGGTCAACGAGAGCGGCAAAATCGCCCGTGTGAAATATCGCGGCTCCAGCTGGGACGCGAGGGTTGATGGATCACCGCAGGCCAACGATGTACTTACCATTCAGTCCGCCGAAAACGGTGTACTGCATGTGTCATCGGCTTCCGCTTGATCGATAACCAACCCTACTCGGTGGCCAAGCAAATACTTGGCCCCAACAACCATATTCAAAACACGAACGACAATCACAAAGGAGTTCCCATGTTTGTCAAATTCGCCGCGGTTCTCGTTGCCACCCTGGGTTTGTATTTCACGCCGGGCTTCGCAGGGTATGCGATCCCGTTTTTCCTCCTCGCCACCATCATTGTCTTTGTTGTTGAAGGTGTTCGCATCGTCCCTCAACAAAACGCATGGGTAGTGGAGCGGCTGGGTAAGTATCACTCGACCCTCGTTCCTGGTCTAAACGTCATCGTGCCGTTCTTTGATCGTGTCGCTTATCGTCATAGCCTGAAGGAAGTCCCGCTGGATATTCCCGAGCAGGTATGTATCACCAAAGACAACACGCAGTTGGCCGTCGACGGCATCATCTATTTTCAGGTAATGGATCCAAAACTTGCCAGTTACGGTTCAAGCGACTACATCATGGCTATTACGCAGTTGGCACAGACGGCGCTGCGTTCGGAAGTCGGCAAGATGGAACTCGATAAGACCTTTGAAAGCCGTGACGAAATTAACCACAAGATTGTCAGTGTGCTGGATGAAGCCGGCCGCACGTGGGGCATCAAAGTACTCCGCTACGAAATCAAGAGCCTGACCCCGCCAGAATCGATCCTGCGCTCCATGCAGGCGCAGATCACCGCCGAGCGCGAGAAGCGCGCCTTGATCGCCAAGTCAGAAGGTGTGCGTCAGGAAGAGATCAACATCGCCGACGGTCAACGCCAAGCGGCAATTTTGGCCTCAGAAGGTGAGAAACAAGCCGCCATCAACAAAGCCCAGGGTGAAGCACAGGCGCTCACCACGGTTGCCGAAGCAACTGCATCCGCGGTACGTCAGGTGGCTGCGGCATTGGAAGCGCCCGGCGGACAGCAAGCAGCAAACTTGAAGATCGCAGAAAAGTACGTCGAGCAATTTGGCAACCTGGCAAAGGCTGGCAACACGCTGATTGTGCCGGCGAATATCGCGGATGTTGCGTCGATGCTGACCAGCGCGATGACCGTCTTGGACAAAACTAAGCAAGCGGTTAAGTAACGTTTCTTTTCGAAGGTCGTTAATTGACGGGCATCTCTGAGCATTTTTGCTTGTAGATGCCCGTATTCATTAGGGCTTCACAAATTCGTGTGTGATGAATGCGGCATGTGCCATAACCGAACGTGATTGGCTCGCGCGTGCCAAGTGTGCATACAATCGTGCAGACACAATCCACTCTCTCCTTCTCGCCCACAATCTCGCAATGCCCTAGGACGCAATATGGCCGATCGTCAATTTGGTTTTGAAACCCTTGCGCTGCATGCCGGGCAGATTCCCGACGCGGCGACGGGCTCCCGCGCACTGCCGATTTATCAAACCACCTCCTATGTGTTTGACAGCGCCGAACATGCAGCGTCAATGTTTAACCTGCAAACATTTGGCAACGTTTATACCCGTCTTTCGAACCCGACGACTGCCGCGTTGGAAGAACGCTGCGCGGCGCTAGAAGGTGGCCGCGCTGCGGTGGCGACCGCCAGTGGTCAGGCGGCGGAAATGGTGGCGTTGTTGAACATACTCGAGGCAGGAGATCACATCGTTTCGTCGTCGAAGCTTTACGGCGGCACACATACGATGTTCAACGTCAACTTCAAGAAACTTGGCATCGATGCGACGCTCGTCGATCCGGATGACTCCGAAAATTTCCGACGTGCGCTCAAGCCAAACACCAAAGTGCTTTTCTCAGAAACGCTCGGCAATCCGGCAATCAACATGACTGATTTGGAAGCCGTCGGCAAGATTGCGCGTGAGGCAGGTGTGCCGTTTGTGGTGGACAACACTGCGGCGTCGCCGTACCTCTGCCAGCCGCTGAAACACGGCGCAGACATTGTGATTCACAGCGCGACCAAGTTCATGGGCGGACACGGAACGACCATGGGCGGTGTGGTCGTCGAGAGCGGCAAGTTTCCGTGGGGTGAGGAAAAAATTGCGGCTAAGTTCCCAAGCATGCACGAGCCGTCCGCAGGTTATCACGGCGTGCGCTTCTTTGAAACGTTTGGCGACTTCGCCTACACCATGAAAGCGCGCATGGAAGTCATGCGGGTGTATGGGCCGACACTTTCGCCATTTAACGCCTGGCAGCTGATGCAAGGCTTGGAAACATTGCCAATACGCATGGAGCGCCATTGCGAGAACGCGATGACTGTCGCTACGTTTCTTGAAAATCATCCGGCGGTTGCGTGGGTGAATTACCCGGGTCTTCAAAACAATCGATACCATTCACTGGTGAAGAAATACATGCCGCGCGGGTCCGGTGCGTTGTTATCGTTTGGCATCAAACCGGGCGCCGTATCGAGTTTTGATGCGGGTGTGAAATTTATCGAGGCATTGCAGTTCATCTCACACCTGGCAAATATCGGTGACGCAAAATCGCTCGTGATTCACCCTGCATCCACCACCCACCGACAACTTAGCGAGCCAGATCAAATCAAGGCCGGTGTCCCGCCCGACATGATTCGCCTTTCAGTGGGGCTCGAAACGTTAGACGATATTCTTTGGGATATTGAACAGGCGCTTGCCAAGGCAACGTAGCTGCCGAAGGACGTTATGCGCGGGTGAGTATGCCGAGAATGTTTGGGTGCGCGGCACCGGTGGTTCGCGTTAGGTCGATTGGATTGGCGTCGATGTATTGTTTGGCCAGCCAAGCAAACGCGAGTGCTTCGACCTGTTGCGTGGGAACGCCATAGGCATCACTCTTGGTAACGTTCACGCTGGGGAGTAATGCTGCGAGCCTCGCCATCAATGTTGCGTTGTTGGCGCCACCGCCACAAACAATAGCCGCCTGCGTATCCGGTGAGAAGTGCTGGACGTGTGATGCAATTGACCATCCAGTGAGTTCAAGCAAAGTTGCTTGGACGTCCGATGAAGGGTGCTGATCGACGCCCATTTTCTCCAGCCACCGGGCACTGAATAAATCGCGGCCGGTACTTTTGGGTGGAGCTGAATGGAAGTAAGGTTCGCTCTGAAACTTTGCCAACAGCGCAGCGGAAACGTTGCCTTGTCTCGCCCACTCGCCTTGGTGGTCAAATGGCCGCTGCCGATGTTGTTCGACCCAGAGATCCATCAGGCAATTGCCCGGGCCACAATCAAATCCTGATACCGGCTGGTCTGGTTGAAGAATCGTGATGTTTGAAATTCCGCCAATGTTGATCACGACCCGCGCCTCACGCGCGGAACGAAACACACCATCGTGAAACGCGGGCGCTAGCGGCGCGCCTTGGCCACCGGCTGCGACATCACGTGAACGAAAGTCGGACACGATGTCGATTCCTGTCAGCTCGGCCAACTTTGGCGCATTGTTGAGTTGCACAGTGAAGCCAAGCTCTGGTCGATGGCGGATAGTTTGGCCGTGGCAGCCGACGGCACGCACCTGGTCTGCGGTGACGGCAGCTTTCTTCAGGGTCAGTTCGGCAAGTTCAGCGTAGATGGCAGCCAATTTGTTGGCTGCGACAGCCGATCTTTCAATTTCATTGCTCGTCGGCGCGTTTAGCGTCAGCAGTTCTTCGCGCAATACCGGCGGGTAGCTGAGGCTCTCAAATGCAAGGACTGAGGGTGTGCTCGCCGAAAAATCCGCCAAGATGGCGTCCGCCCCGTCCATCGAGGTACCTGACATGATGCCCAGGTACAAACATTGGGGCGCAGCCAAGTTACTCGAAACGGCTTGGAATGATGTCGCGCATCAGTGCGAGCTGCGTCCCTTGGGCGGCTGCAGTCGCCTTAAACTGGGCGATGTACCTGGCGGCGAGCGGATCTGCCTTCGGTAGGGCGACGCGCATTGGGTCCTGATGTTGGCCGCCAATCTTGAACTCGTAGTGCAGATGCGGTCCGGTCGCGAACCCAGTTGAGCCTACGTAGCCCAACGTTTGGCCCTGTGTAACGCGTGTCCCCTTACGGACTCCCGGTGCGAACCCCGAGAGATGACCATATAACGTACTTATCGAGCCGGAATGGCGAACCTCAACAACATTGCCGTA
>JBIIYQ010000215.1:0-3811 GCA_044346745.1 Usitatibacteraceae bacterium
ACTCGCGCTGATGATGCTGTTTTGGGGACCTCTCTCCTCGGTGATTAAACGAATGCGTAGCTAGCCGGGCAGATCATCGCATCATTGATCAGTGCCAACACCGCACGGTTGAGGTCGTCCATGCATAGTTTGGCGTGATACGTTAAATTGCGGTTTCTCTCCCCACTTCTTTAGAGGACAACCATGACATTCCCATTTTTTAGCGCGATGGTCGGCATCGTCTTTATGGCTGGAATGGTAAGTTTGGTGTTGAGCATCGCCGGGGTGATCCCGCGCGACGAGATGCCCACGCTGATCATTAGTCACACCGTCGTCGGTTTGCTCACGCTGGGCATTCATAGTTTCGTCGCGAGCAAGAAAGCAAAGTAGGCGTAGGGTTTCAACGACGCCCTGCAAGATTTCGACGAAAGTCTAGATTCGGCGGGCAGATTGAAGCAAAAGTGGCTGGAACAGCCCGTCAATAGGGCTGTTTTGGATTTTCAGCGAGCCAAGATCGCCTGAATCTTCCCTTTCTGTTTGAGCCGCGATAAGGTCTCTGCAGAAAGATTGAGGTGCGCGGCGAGTTCTTTCATCGGCACCCGTTCATAGAGCTCCGGATGTTTGCGTAGGAATCGCTGCACGCGACCCTGCGCGTCGAGTAGGTGGAGCGTAATCGTGTGTGCCATCACTTCTGACATGAGATGCATGACTTCGTATTCGAAGTCGCCCTTCATGGTCGGGTGGTTTTCAATGAATTGCACCCAAGTTTCCATCGGCAACATGGCCACACGCGCTTTGGTGACGGTGCGAATCGCGTACGGCGTTGGGGTCCGCAGCCGCCATGCAGCGTAGCTGGTTTCTATGTCGTCTTCCGAAGAGAAGCGTAAGATCATTTCCTTGCCCTCTTGATTGGACACCACACGCTTCAGTACGCCGTCCAATATGAAGTACTGATGCATATCGTGTTCGCCTTGGTTCATCAACAGTTCGCCTTTTTTGTAGTCCGTAATGGAGAGCGATTTCTCCAGCCCGGAGAAGGCGCGCGGCTTAAGGGTCCGCAAAACGATGTTCCGGGCAAGTTGGCCACGAATGGTTTCACGCTGGGGGTGGGAAATGAGCAAGGTCATCTTGTTTTCCGTATTCAATTGACAGTCGTCAAGGCGTAATTATTTTGTCATTTTTATGATGGGAGGTAGTTTCCGTAGCTGTCGGCGCAATCACAGAAGCAGTATGTGCGCTCCCGACGGAACAAACCATTCGTAGCACTTGCGCGCCATGAACAATCGAGTCTGGCCATAAGTTCGTAAAACAGAACAAGGCATCCCAGCATGACAACTGATGCAAATAACCCAGAAATGACTGATGGCTTTCATCTTGTCATCGACGCACTAAAGCTCAACGGGCTCAACACTATTTATGGGTTGCCAGGAATTCCCATCACCGATCTGACGCGTATGGCGCAAGCCGAAGGAATGCGGGTAATTTCTTTCCGCCACGAACAAAATGCCGGCAACGCAGCGGCGATTGCCGGCTTTATCACCCAGAAGCCGGGCGTCTGTCTGACGGTATCGGCACCCGGGTTTCTGAACGGGCTCACTGCTTTATCGAATGCGACCACGAATTGTTTTCCCATGATTCTGATTTCCGGGTCGAGCGAGCGCGAAATCGTCGATTTGCAACAGGGCGATTACGAAGAAATGGATCAACTTGCGATCGCCAAACCACTTTGTAAAGCGGCGTTTCGCGTCCTGAATGCCGAGGATATTGGCATCGGTGTTGCGCGTGCGATTCGGGCGGCCGTATCAGGACGCCCGGGGGGTGTTTATCTCGATTTGCCGGCAAAACTGTTTGCGCAAACGATGGACGCGACGGCTGGCAAACAGTCGTTGATTAAGGTGGTTGATCCGGCGCCGCGCCAAATTCCTGCGTCGGACGCGGTCGCCCGTGCACTCGATTTGCTGAAGGGCGCGAAACGCCCTCTGATCCTATTGGGTAAGGGGGCGGCTTATGCACAAGCGGATGCCGACATTCGCGCGTTAATCGAAAAGACGGGAATCCCGTACTTGCCGATGTCGATGGCCAAAGGGTTGTTGCCTGACACACATGCGCAATCGGCGGCCGCCGCGCGCTCGTTTGTGTTACCGGAAGCTGACGTCGTGATGTTGCTTGGTGCGCGACTGAACTGGTTGCTCTCCCACGGCAAGGGAAAGACTTGGGGCGGCAGGGATCATAAGGTTTGGGGACAGCAGAAGTTCATTCAGGTCGATATTTCACCGACCGAAGCCGACAGCAACGTCGCGATTGACGCACCATTGATTGGCGACATGGGTTCGTGTGTTGCGTCGCTGCTTGCCGGTATCGACAAGGGTTGGACAAAACCGCCGGCAGACTGGTTGTCTGCTATCGCGGAACGCAAAACAAAGAACATCGCCAAACTCGCGGAAACCTTGGCGAAGGATCCCACACCCATGAATTTCCATAGCGCACTCAATGTGGTGCGTGACATTGTCAAGGCGAACCCGGATGCGATGCTGGTAAATGAGGGAGCCAACGCACTCGACTTCACGCGAAGCATTGTGGATATGTACAAGCCCCGCAAGCGTCTCGACGTTGGCACATGGGGCATCATGGGGATCGGCATGGGCTTCGCCGTTGCCGCTGCTGTTGAGACCGGCGAATCCGTCATCGCTATCGAGGGAGACAGCGCGTTCGGATTTTCAGGGATGGAAGTTGAGACCATTTGTCGCTACAACCTGCCGGTTTGTGTCGTGATCTTTAACAACAACGGCGTTTATCGTGGCACCGATGTAAACCCGACTGGTGGCGCAGATGTCGCTCCTACGGTGTTTGTCAAAGGGGCGCGCTACGACAAGTTGATGGAGGCTTTTGGAGGGGTAGGCGTCAACGCAACTACCCCCGCTGAACTGCGCGCGGCAATGGAAGAGGCCATTCGCTCGAGGCGACCAACACTGATTAATGCGGTGATTGATGAAACGGCTGGTACAGAAAGTGGACGAATCACGAGTCTGAACCCGACGGCTGCGAAGAAGAAATAGGTCAAAATCGCCCAGTGCAGTCGGCCTTTCGTCTGCGAGAGAACTACGGAGAAAAGTATGGAAGCATTAAAAGGTGTACGTATCCTCGACATGATGCATGTGCAGCCAATGGCGTGAGGAGTAAGAGCAGGGGCCCCGTTTACGGGGATGCGATAGGACGAATCGGCATAAGGGCTTGCGTCACGAAGACAGGAGCAGTATGGAAGCTTTAAAAGGTATCAGAATTCTCGACATGACCCACGTGCAGGCCGGCCCGACATGCTCGCAGTTGCTCGCATGGATGGGGGCAGACGTCATCAAGTTCGAGCCGCCACAGGGTGACGCCACTAGGGGCCAGCTGCGCGATATACCCGGTGCCGATTCACTGTATTTCACGATGTTGAACTGCAACAAACGCTCGATCACCGTGAACATGAAGTCTGCCGAAGGCAAGACCGTGTTTGTGGATTTGTTGAAGCACTGCGACATCGTGATGGAAAACTTCGGGCCGGGTGTCTTGGACCGGCTGGGGTTTACATGGGAAAAGATTCACGAGATCAACCCGAAGATCATCATGGGCTCGATCAAGGGGTTTGGCTCCAGTGGGCCGTATGCAGAATTCAAGGCCTATGAAAACGTCGCACAAGCGATGGGCGGCGCGATGAGCACCACCGGCACACCGGACGGTGCGCCGTTTGTGACCGGTGCGCAGATCGGGGATTCCGGCACGGGCTTGCATCTGGCCATCGGTCTATTGGCAGCGCTGAACCAAGCGAATCGAACCGGCCAAGGGCAGT
>JBIIYQ010000216.1:0-3792 GCA_044346745.1 Usitatibacteraceae bacterium
CGACAATGTATTGGTCAGCAAATAAGATGCTGACGCTGCAAAAATGTTCCGCTATGCTTAAGGCGTTTTTACACAGCCTCGGCCGCTGCGCGATACGACGGGTGAAAGACTAGGTGATTCTGAGTTGGTCGTTGGTGTCACCGGCAGTTGGGCACGCTCGACGGTGGTCGCAGCTTGCACGCTATGGGCGAATGACGCCGAAAACTCGCCATAACCTCCCGCCAACCAGGTGGTTCCCAGACCCACCGCGCGGCGACCCCGCGCAGATTCCATTCCGGTTTCTGTGGTCAGTTCAGCGGTAACGCCGCGCCGCCATACGCCGGATGCAAAACCGCGGCCGTAGTCATTGCTGGTGATGCCGTAGTTTTCACGCAGGGTGCCTGCTTGAAATGAAAAGTCATTTAGTCCGGGCCGCAGTAGCAGCGTACTGCCATACAGCGATTGGACGATGGCTTGCTCGCGACCGAGCAGATCGCGCACCATCAGCCGAATTTCGCCGCGGCCGTTGATGCTTGGCAGGTTATTCAGCGTGAACGGTCCCTGCGGCACGCGCGCGGTGGCGGTCAGTACGTTGTTAACGTAGACATTCACCACGGAAGGCAGCGCGGTTTGGCCAGATAGTGAATTTAGTGGGTAGGTGATGAAGCCGGGCTGCGTACCAAAGTTGGTCGCGTACTGTAGCCCCGCGAACAACGAGGGGCTACCCCACGAGGGCGATTGCGACATGGTGTCGCCGATCCGCCAGCTGGTCAGGGCACTCGGGTCGTCGATGGTGAATACGGTTTCGAGTCGGGATAGCTGTTTACTGGCGTCTTTACGGTTTGCAAAAAATCGATTGGTCAGTACGCCTTGGGGCGAAAAGAAGCCCCATTCGAATTGACCGCCGCTGGCGATGTCGCGGGGACCGATTGAACTTCGCTGCGCGTAAAGATCATAAGAAAGAAAACTGCCGAGACTTGCCTGGGGTGTCGGTACTCTTTGCGTGGCACCGAGCGCAATTGTCGCACTCTGAAAGAGCGTAGGGGCCGCCTCTACTGAGAGTGTCTGCGCGACATCGTCGAAGGTCAGCGAAAGGCCGGTAACGCTGTTTAGCAGCACATACTGTGCGCCCTCAAACTCGACAGCAATCAGGGGGGCGGGTAACGCAAGCCGAAATTTTTGGGCGTCCGCAGTGCTAATAAAGAATTGCTCCCCGGTCTTGCCCGCGCGGAGCATCAGTGCATTTTCAGACGCAAGCTGCGAATTGATTCGGATCGTGAGGAAGCTTGGGTAGGCATCCGATGGTGCCGCGACGGCGGTAGTTGGTAACGCCTCGGTGCCAGCGGTACCAACCATGGGCACCAACGTAATGAGGATGCCGACGCATAACAATCCTCGGCGAATCCCATCACTGCGCGCGGTCCACATCCTAAGTCGTGTACTAAGGTCTTGGGTATCCCGGTGGTCAAGGGATCGGCGTCGCGAGCGGAATCTTGGTTTCAATTGACCCTGCGTCGGTCCTTATGGTTGCGCGCAACATCCCTTTCGGCTTTCGGGTGAGCGTCAGCTGCCAGCTACTGGTTTGTCCGGCGAGAATGTAGCGCGGTTCTAGCAAGACTGCCACCGCATTTCCGTCCTGCTCATCATAGAGTTGCGCATCCAAAATTTGCACGTGCATATTCGACGCGTTGGTTGCGCTGAGGCCGAGTTTGCCGTCGGTCGTCATCGCCGCGCGCCACACTGGCGGCGTACCGGTCACGACTTTAGGCGCGACAAAAATCGGAATGCCGATATTGAGCGCGACTTGTAGACCTTGGAAACCTTCTTTCGGGGGCGGTGGGACTTCAGTGAGGTAGAGCCGAAATGTCTGCTGCACATCGGTTTGGACAGTCTTGCGCAGACCCACGCGAACCGTCTGTGCACCGCCCGCAGCAATCGTAAAAATTGGCGGGGTGGCAATCAATTCGGTGCTGGGCGTATAGATATCTTCGCCTTGCTCCTGCTTCCAGTCCATCACTCGTAGCTGCAGGACAACGCTTTCGGCCTGGGAATCGTTGCGCACCGAGATCGCGCCGGTTGGATTGGAAGGCGTCAATTGCACGCGGACCGGGCTGACTTGGAATGAGCCCGCTACAGCGAGTCCAACCACGCCGGTGAGCATTGCTGACAAGCAGGCACTTTTAGCTAATCTGATCATGTGGATCTCTGGAAAACGCGGTGACAACTGCGCAAGGGCAGCTTTCGGTAAAGAGTCTACAGAAAACCGCTAAGGCACTGCGCCTCGACAAAACAAAAACCCGGTTCGGATTGCTCTCGAACCGGGTGTTAATGAGGGCCTCTTGGGCCACCAGCAATGCCGCGAACGCGAACCTAAGCTAGAAGGTGATGGTGGCAGTCAAAGTATCAGCGTAGCTACCGACTGCTGACCCTTGGCCAGCAGGAATTCGACCGCAAACGTTGTAGGCGCGCGCTGTCGTATTAGGTGCCGCAGTGACAACGAACGGGGTTCCAGATGCCCAGGCCGTTCCAGCCACTGTAGGACACGCCGCACCGGCTGCGTTGCTGGTTGGCTGGAAGACGCTATAGTTCAAAAAATTGGCACCAGAAGCCAAGCGACGGGTACCACCCGAAAAATTTGAGCCGTTGTTGATGTCGATTCTTGGAACCGCGCCTGTGGTGCAGGAAAGCTGAACTTGGCCCGGGGTAGGCGCGTTTAGGTCGGTTGCCGATACTGGATCATAGAGGCCGAATGCCATGTTGCTCGTGGTCACGATACAAGTGGCACCAATACTGGCAGAAACCCCCAGCGTGGTTTGCGCTTGTGCGCTTTGGCTTGCGGCCAGAACTGCCAGGACTGCGGCGGCAGAAAGTACAGTTTTGTTGTTGAGAAGCTTAAGCATTTGTGTCTCCTTGTTTGAACTCACGGGCGGTGCCCGCTCGGGTTTGTTTCGGTAAGATGTAACAGACAGTGCCGGATCACGTTCTTTTCGTTAACTCAATGTGTTTTAAGAAGAAATGGTCGCCAGTACCGTCCCACTATCGCTCCCGGCGGGCGCTGATATTGCTCTCACTGCGCCTCATCACCTTATCATTCCCGGTGCTTGTGTCCAATCCTGTCCGACAAGTTGTAGGAATTCTTCCTACATAGTACAAGCGATTCATCATAGGAGGGCTACTGCGGTATGCTTTTGACATAAGTCATATTTTATGTGAATTTTCGTAAATTATCCTAATATAATCAAAATGTTATCTCCTCTTATGGCGGCGCTTAATAGATGTACCGCCTAGCCTGCCGTGATGCCTCTCCGGAAAGTGTGCGACCCCTCTAGCCGTTAATTTGGAAAGCAGCGCGGTAGCATTGCCTTTGAGCCCAGGCTGAACCATCTATGGAGGTGGCTGCGAAGGCGGGTGGAAAGAGGCCGCCCCAGTCGCCCGAGGACGAACATTCAGCCCGCATCCACCGCAAAACAGAAACCATCCGGATTAGTCTGCCAATCATTCAGCGGCAACGTGCCTCAGGGCAGCCCGTGACCCGTGAAGTACTCAGCCTAGGTGTGCCTGCCGACGGGTGACAGCCCCGACAGGACTTGAAGGCCCATGTCTTCAACAGATTTTTCTGTCAATTCACAAATGGACAACTTTTGCCGATATCAGTGCATCGCCTCGCTTGTCTGGGGCTCACGGGTCGGTGCTTATGTCTATCTTGCAGCGGTGGAGGCGGGGTCATGTGCGGTGCGCGTTATTCGCTTGGTCACCGTCACACTGCTGTATTGCCGTAGGGCTTGTCAGCATGTTGACACCGGCGATCTCGGC
>JBIIYQ010000217.1:0-3788 GCA_044346745.1 Usitatibacteraceae bacterium
GAGCGCGGCGGCGTAAAACACGCGGTGCGCGTTTGTCGCACAAATGCACTTCGACAATTCTGTTGCGCTGCCGCAAAAATTGTGTGAGCGCAACGCAAATGAGATTCTGGCGAAGAAGAAAAATCGAGATGAGGAGAAAGAGCGTTCCATGATTGAGTATTATTGTAGCTGGTCGTTCGCACCGCGCTATCTTTTGCATGCCAACGACGCTCTTCTCGGTTCGCAGCTGCGCGTCTTCACCGCCGCGCTGTTGCGACCTTCCCCCCCCTGACTTGTACTGGCCAACGTTCCTCATGGACTTTCTCGACCCGCTGTTTTTGACTGCGCTGCTGAAAATCATCGGCGTGAACATCATCCTATCTGGAGACAACGCCGTCGTGATCGCGCTTGCTGCGCGCAGTCTCGAAGGGCGGCAACAGAAAATGGCGATCTTTTGGGGATCGGGCGCGGCGATCATTATGCGAATTGTGTTGACGGTGTTTGCGGTCAAGCTGCTTGCATTTCCATGGCTCAAGATCGTTGGTGCCGGGTTGCTGATCTGGATTGGCATCAAGCTATTGGTTCCCGAGGATGAGGACGCTGACATTGCGGGACATTCCAATTTGCTCGCGGCGATCAAGACCATCTTGATTGCGGATCTCGTGATGAGTCTGGACAACGTCATTGCCGTCGCCGCCGCGGCAGACGCTGCCCCGGCAGCATTCAAGCTCTCGCTGCTGGTGTTGGGGTTGGCAATCTCTATCCCACTGATTATCTTTGCCAGCACCTTACTGATGAAGTTAATGGAGCGATTCCCAATCATCATTACGCTGGGTGCGGCCTTGCTTGGTTTTGTGGCGGGCGAAATGGCGATTACCGACCCGGTTGATGCGGAGTGGATTAACGCCAACGCGGGCTGGCTGCATTACATCTTGCCGGCTGCCGCAGCCGGGGCGGTGGTGATGATCGGTAAGGCGCTGGCCAAGCGTCAAACTGAGCGAGGTGCGGCGGCGTCTTAATCAGCGCATCATGCCGGCGAGCATGTGGCATGGAATTTTTTTGAGTAGTTTTGCAAACGCGCGTGTTGATTCACTAACGCGGCAGTCTGCGCGTAGAGCTTGAGCAGTTCGGAAAAAACAATAATTCGTTTCTAACAGGGACATTACTTTCTCGGAGGTCAAAATGCAAAAATTAGGTTCGAACCAAAATCGCTTTTCGAAAATTCACCGCACCTTACTTGCTGGTGCGATAGCCGCAGCAATCGGGCTGGGCGTCTCAGCCCCTACCCTGGCTTGGGAGCCGACCAAATCGGTTGAGTTTGTGGTGCCCGCAGGCACCGGCGGTGGTGCCGACCAAATGGCTCGCTTCATTCAAGGGGTGGTGACAAAAAACAACCTGATGAAGCAGTCGCTTATCGTGGTCAACAAGAGTGGTGGTGCGGGCGCGGAGGGATTTCTCGACGTCAAGGGCGCGGCCAAAGATCCACATAAGATCATCATCACTCTCTCCAATTTATTCACCACGCCACTCGCCACCGGTGTTCCGTTTAACTGGAAAGATTTGACGCCGGTTCAAATGCTGGCGCTAGACCAGTTCATTTTGTGGGTGAACGCCGAAACGCCGTACAAGACGGCGAAGGAATATACGACCGCAGTAAAGGCAGCCGGCCCCAACAAGTACAAAATGGGTGGCACCGGCTCCAAACAAGAAGACCAAATTATCACCGTCGCAATTGAGAAAATGACCGGCGATAAATTCATTTACATCCCGTACAAAGGCGGTGGTGAAGTCGCCGTACAACTGGTCGGCAAACATGTCGATTCGACGGTCAATAATCCGATCGAAGCGGTAGAGCAGTGGCGTGCTGGTAAGCTTCGTCCGCTGTGTGTATTCGATGACAAGCCGATGCCCTATAAGGCGAAGGTAACCGCAACGCAGTCTTGGGCTGACGTACCGACCTGCAAGAGCCAGGGGATGGATGTTGACTACCAGATGTTGCGAGGCATCTTTATGCCCGCCGGCGTGACGAAGGAGCAAGTCGCCTTTTATGTCGATCTTTTCAAGAAAATCCAGGCCACACCCGATTGGAAAGAGTTTATGGAGAAAGGCGCATTCGATTTGACTTCGCTGACGGGTGACGACTTTGTCAAATGGCTAACCAAAGAAGAACAACGCCATCAATCCCTAATGGCCGAAGCCGGCTTCCTCGCAAAAAAATAATTTAGAAAATAGAGATAGGTCATGTAAATCCTTCCGCGCTGGCGCGAGAATGGTCGTCGACGTTAGCGCGGTTGCCTTTTTGTAAGAAGCGATGCTAGGCCGTTAGAGCCGCTCACTTTCGCAAGTTTGTCGTTACCGTTGCGCATTCATGGAGGAGTGTCGCGTGAGCCAGCAAGAATCAAACGAAAAATCTGCTGCATCGGTGCGTGTCGTTGATGCGGTGACTGCGGTCGTTATCTTCGCCTTTGGAGCGGTGGTCATTTGGGACAGCGTCCGCCTTGGGTCGAAATGGGGGAGCGATGGCCCAGAAGCGGGTTATTTCCCTTTTTATATCGGCGTCATTCTGTGTATCGCAAGCGCGATAAATTTTTACAACGCGCTTCGCGAAAAGCGGGATCAGGTCGGTGGCGAATCCTTTGTCAGCAGATCCGCATTGAAGATGATCATGTCGGTCATGATCCCAACGGTTGTTTATGTTGCCCTCATTGCTGGTATCGGGCCGATACCGGGCGCCGGCATCTATGTCGCCTCAGCGCTGTTCATCCTGTTGTTCATGCGTTGGCTCGGTCACTATGGCTGGGGTAAGGCGGTTGGCGTGAGTGTTGCCGTTCCGATTGTGTTCTTCCTGATGTTCGAGATTTGGTTTAAGGTGCCGCTGCCAAAAGGGCCCCTTGAATCCATGCTCGGTCTGAACTAACGGGGCCTGACATGGAAGAAATCAATAGCCTGATGCACGGTTTTGCGGTCGCGCTCACGCCGATGAATCTCGGATTGATGATGGTCGGCATCATTCTCGGAGTTTTGATCGGTGTGTTACCCGGCCTCGGCGGCGCAAATGGCGTGGCGATCCTGTTGCCACTGACTTTCGCGATGGGCAATACCCCTGCTGGGCAGGTTAGCGCCATTATTTTGCTGTCGTGTATTTATTGGGGGGCACTGTTTGGTGGTGCGATCACCTCGATCCTGTTCAATATTCCCGGCGAGCCGTGGAGTGTGGCGACGACATTCGACGGCTATCCAATGGCCCAACAAGGTAAAGCGGGTGAGGCGCTAACCGCAGCATTTACCTCGTCGTTTGTCGGCGCGTTTATCGCCGTGCTGATGATTACGTTTCTGGCGCCATTGGTGGCGAAATTCGCCTTGCGCTTTGGTCCGCCTGAGTTTTTTGCGGTCTACTTGCTCACCTTCTGTAGTTTTGTAGGCATGACGAAATCGCCGCCGATGAAAACTGTCGCGGCGATGATGCTTGGCTTCGCCTTGGCAGCGGTCGGTCTCGATACGGTGACCGGTCAGCTGCGGCTTACCTTTGGTTTCACCGAATTGCTCAAGGGCTTTGATTTCTTGATCGCGGTGATCGGTCTATTCGGTATCGGGGAAATTCTCCTCACCATCGAGGAGGGGCTCGACTTCAAGGGTATGACCGGCAAGATGAAGATGAAGGTCGTGCTTGAGACGTGGAAGGAATTGCCGAAGTACTGGAAAACCTCTCTTCGCTCGTCGTTGATCGGCTGTTGGATGGGCATCACGCCCGGCGGTGCGACGCCGGCGTCATTCATGGGCTACGGTGTGGCGAAGAAGTTTTCGCCAAC
>JBIIYQ010000218.1:0-3771 GCA_044346745.1 Usitatibacteraceae bacterium
AAAACTGCCTTTGTGACTCAATGGTTTGTGGCTTGTTTTCCAAATCGCCGAGAATCATGGCACGCATCACGTCACAAATCGCCGCCAGATGATCCTCCGGTTCGGGCACCGAATCTGCACGCGCAAACCCTAATTCGCCCAAGTTTTGCCGCAGCGCAGCAAGCGGCTTCTCCATCATGAAACCGGCCATATAAAACGAGCCGTACAACATCACCGGTGGCTTGCCAACGCCCACAAAAACGGCGTCGTATTCCTCTTGAACCGCGTCTTCGGGAACCACATTTGAGGCGTCAGCCAGCTTCTGCCAGGCGGGGGCCAGCACGCCGGACGGCGGCTCGGCGATGGCGATGGCTTGTAGTAGCCTCGCATCCGGAGCACGGTAAAAAAGACTGGCCAGTAAGGCATAAAAATCGGCACGCGCTTGATCCTCGGGCTCGATGGATCTGGGAGCCTCGAACTTAACTGAGGCAACCGGCGATTCCATGGCGCTCATTCGATTGGCTTCCCGGTCAGTATCGACATTTCATGTTTGTTAGACATCATGTCAACTACACGGCAGTCCGCGCACATCTGCAAGCGCTTAAGGCTGCCTTCCGCCCGGAACATCGAATGCCCGGCGAGTTTGCCAAGCATGGCGTCAATCATCTTACGAGTCCCAAGCGCCTCACCGCAGCTAATGCAGTTGAACGGCTCAGTTTCGTTGAGTAACACCTCTTTTTTGCGCGCGTCAGTCAGGAGCAAACGTGGTTCCAGCGTAATCGCTTTTTCCGGGCAAGTGGTCGCGCAAATCCCACACTGGACACAGTTACGCTCAATGAACTTGAGTTGCGGCTTTACTGCGCCCTCGCCACCGTCCATCAGCGCGGACTCGGGGCATGCCCCTGCGCAGGCAAGACACATGGTGCACTTGTCCTGATTGACCGCGATGTTGCCCCACATGGACATCGGCGCGAGGGGGATCACATCGGGAACCTCGGCGATCGGCGCGTGCCGCGCGAGGTGTTCTATCGCAAATTCAAGCGTCGCGCGTTTGTCATTTGAGAGGTGAAAAGTCGCGGGCGTCGCAACGGTGCGCGCCACTTGTATGCGGGCAACCTGTGCAACCATTGCTGCGGTGCCGCATAGCGCGAAGTGCGAGCCGCTATACCCCAACGCCGCCAAAATCGTCTCGCCGGTCGCCATTTCCGCCCTAATCGCATCTGCGTAGGCTGGCGCCTCGCTTCCCTCGGTGATGACGACCACCCCACTCGCGCCGTATGCGACAGCGCCCAGCAACACGTCGAGTCCGATCGAAGCAATGTGCCACGCCTCTACCGGCAAAACGTTGGAAGCTTGCGCCATCTTAGCCAGCGCAGACGCGCCATCTCTGCCGTTGTGGAAAACAATCACCGGTGGCAGCGAATTTGTATCGCGGTGGTCCCGATAAGTGCCGAGCAACGCGCGAAGCTGGACACCGCGGTCCGCCACCCGAGGGTACTGATAACTCATCGCCCCCGACGGACAAACCGTAGCGCAGGCTCCACAGCCCATGCAAAGGTGCGGATCAACAATAACCGTGTCACCGTTGCTCGAAATGGCCTTGGTCGAACAGATGTCGATACATTTTGAACACCCGGTCTTGCGTGAACGGCTGTGGGCGCAAATCGATTCTTTATAGGCAAAAAATTTGGGTTTCTCGAACTCACCAACCATCTCGGGCAGTTCAGCCAGTGCAGCCGCAAGTGCATCGGGCTGGTCGATGGCAACGTAAAGATAGCCTTGGGGCGGCTGCGGCATTTGGAAAACCGGCGAGACCAGAAGGTCGAGCACCAGATCAAAGGACGCCGCCTCGGTCGTTGGTGCGCCCGCTCGCCGCCACAACAATTCGAAGGCGCCCAAAAAGCCATTGAGACTCACAACATCGCCGAGCCGGACTTCCGTGCCTGGGAGTTCCGGCGGGGGAGCCTTGCCGGTCCAAATCACAGCCGCTGAAAGTTTGTCACCGAGCGCGCCCACCGCCTCGGACACACGCTTGTCACCGCCGATGACCAACAACCTGCCGGCGGACTGGTAGGCCACACTGGCGACCGGCTCGAACGGCTCCAGAGAAGCTAACGCCGCCATCGCCGCGAGTTTTGGCTGCTGGTTACCTAGGCCTGATGTGTCGATTGGTGTTGCAATCAATACTGTTTCTCGAAGCAAAACCACACGCTACGACTCTCCGTTATTGTTTTTCTCTTGTTGCTGCATTTGACACTAGTTTTGCCAATGTTGTGCGGTTTAATACCCCAACATGGGTAATAAGTGCATAGCGTCTAAGTCAATTTGGGTTCAATCGTGCTGGGTACTGGAATGTCGTGCGACAACTGCTCCCGCGCAGCGACAAAAGCGCCGTCTGCGGCCAATTGTTCGGAAGACGCGGCGTCGACATCAGCGATCGCAGCGGCATTGCCAGATTGTGCGGTCGCAGCATTTTCTACACGCGCGCGCACGACTACCGGCGCTTTGCCAAGCCGCGCGGCTTCCTCCTTAGCGGTCTCAAACAAGTGGAGCGTTTTGGATTGATTCATGAGCTGCAACCACCCCTCGGGGAGCGAGTCTGGCTTGCCGTAGTCATTGATGTAGATATCGAGACCATCCATCACGTTGTAATGCGGATCCGTGAAGAGCTTCTTCATGGCTTGGTTACGCGTGTCCGGCGCGACGTCTTTGGCCATAAACGGGGTGAAGTCGGAGTCCGCCGTGAGTGACTCAATCGTTGGCAGCGGCACTGGTTGCGGCGGGTCGGCTGGGCGATCTTTCCCCACCGATTGTTCGGTGCCACTCCCTGAGTGGCGGGACGGGGCAATCGAACCATCAACCGCCGCCGATTCAGTCGAGGGAAGAGCCTCGCCCGCTGTTTCGGTCGCCACCTCGGCTTTACGTTTGGCCCAACGCGAGAAAAAACCGCCCTCACTCATGACGACATGCCACTGTTGTAACGTCCCTCTTTGCTTTCGAAGGACTTCGGACGAATCCGCTGTTTCTTTTCCGGAGGTTTGTAGTTGTGCTGCACCCAATCCACCAGGGCTTCGAGAATCTGCGGGGGCATCGCTACTGGATCAACTTTTTCTTGTGCGTCCATCCAACGAGCAGCTTCGTTGTACGACAGCGTGATTGAGTGCGGCAACGCGTGTCCGGCGACGTCTTCGGCCACATCTTCTATCAACCGCCACATTACAAAAACCTGCGGATCGGGTGAAGACACGTTGAGAAAATAACCTTCCGCTTCGTCTGTATAGAGCCGCAGTTCAAATCCGGGGAACAAGACCTCGGTCAAATCGGGCGCAGAAGACATGACCTCCGGCGCTTGCCGCGAGCCGTCGTCAGGCAAAATCCCGGCCGGTTGCCACTTGTGTGATTGCCAGCGGCTGTTAATGGCCACACGCTCCATGACGACTGAAACGGCAAACGAGGGATTGGCAACAGAATTTGACATGGGCGAATGTTAAGGCATTTATACCCGCTCATCCGCGTTCCCCGCAGGCATGACCGCTATACTTTCTGCATGTCCAGCAACACCCGTCACGCAAATTTTCCCGTTGGGATCCCGATCACCGATCTGCTTCGGGGGCATGGCCTGCCCATTCCAGCCTTGCGGGAGAGATCCGATGGCACTACCGTATATGACCAGCGCGGCCGTCAACTGCGTGATTTGCGGATATCGGTGACCGACCGCTGCAACTTCCGCTGCACCTATTGCATGCCCAGGGAAGTGTTCGACAACAATTACCAGTACCTGCCGCATGCGGA
>JBIIYQ010000011.1:0-38824 GCA_044346745.1 Usitatibacteraceae bacterium
TGAGCTCGACCTCACCAGCAATTCATGCACCTAAGCACCAGCTACCTTCCGCAATCAGCTAAAAGCCAACCGCTTCCAATAACCATCACCAGCAAAGCACCCCAATACAAGAGCACCCACCTCAATCGGTTGTCTAGTTTTTAAAGAACGATCAGCTTAGTTGGTTGCGGGGGTAGGATTTGAACCTACGACCTTCGGGTTATGAGCCCGACGAGCTGCCAGACTGCTCCACCCCGCGCCCGAATTCAGCTGTGATTTTTAAGCCAATTCTAAAGAACACATTGCCCCCGAAACACATTAAACAATCGTTTTGGAGAACCGCGATTATACGCATACTTTTTGGGCTCATGCAAATCCGATTTTGATTTTCTTTGTGGAGGAATGGCCGAATACACAACCTGCGGCCAACAAAATCCGCACGACAAGCGTTATGCAGTTGATTCCGTAAGTGTTAGAGCTATCCCTCTAGATTGTTTCCGGCACCGATGCAGCATTACCTGAGACAAAATTACGCTAAATGGACCAGATCACAACCATCAGTATCGCCATGGCGCTTGCATGGGCGAGTGGCATTCGCCTTTATGCCGTCTTATTTCTTATAGGTCTCGCAGGGTACTTCCAGTGGTTCGGCTGGGACTTGCCTTCCAGCTTCGAGGTGCTTTCGCATCCGCTCGTCCTAGTCAGCACGGGACTGTTGGTGGTGACAGAATTTTTTGCCGACAAAGTTCCTGCAATCGACTCGATCTGGGATGCTGTCCACACATTTGTTCGAATCCCTTCGGGGGCATTGCTCGCAGCAGGCGTCATCGGCGTGAATGACAGCGCAGAATGGTCGATTGCTGCAGGATTACTTGGAGGCACAATCACCGCAGGTACCCATTTCTTCAAAGCGGGCGGACGTGCGGTGATCAATACCTCCCCCGAGCCGGTGACCAATTGGACCTCGTCATTTACCGAGGACGCATTGGTATTGGGCGGTTTGTGGTTGGCGGTCAAACACCCAATAGCCTTCTTGGCGATTCTGCTGCTGTTTTTTGGCGCTAGCCGCATGGGCGCTGCCAAAGTTATGGCGCCTGTCGAAAGCAGCCTTGACCGAGCTGTTCGGGGCGAAAGGCGCACGCACAACTCCGTAGTAGATCGGCTAGCGCTAGTCAACCGCGCGTCGGTCAAGCAGCGCTTGAGCAAGAGTGTTTGAATCAACGTATTCCAGCTCACCGCCGACAGGAAGGCCCCGAGCAATTCGCGATACCCTTATTCCGTCGGACAAGAACATGTCGCCAATGTAATGGGAAGTTGCCTCACCCTCAACTGTAAAATTGGTGGCGAGAATGACCTCCTTGACCAAGCCATCCCGCGCACGCTTAAGCAGACGGTCAAGATGTATGTCCTTTGGTCCGACGCCGTCCAATGGCGATAACTTCCCCATCAGGACAAAATAAAGACCTCGATAAGTCTGCGTCTGCTCCATCATCAGCAAATCGCTTGGAGATTCCACAACACAGAGAAGCGAGTTATCGCGCTTCGGATGTGTGCAGGTTTCGCAGATCTCTAACTCTGTGAATGTATTACACATTGCACAATGCCGAGTTCGGGAGATCGCACCAGTTAACGCGCTTGCGAGTCTCGCGGCGCCGTCTTGGTCCCTCTGTAGCAAGTGGAAGGCTATACGTTGCGCGGACTTCGGACCAACGCCCGGCAAGCAGCGTAGCGCATCAATCAACGCCGCAAGACTAGACGGCGTATTCATTTTTCTAAGTGCGGTTTCAAAACGGCAGCTTGAAGCCCGGCGGCATTCCCATACCTTGCGTGAAAGCCCCCATCTTCGCCGACGAAACACTCTCAGCCTTGCGCACGGCGTCGTTAACCGCAGCAGAGATCAAGTCTTCCAACATCTCGCGGTCATCCATGACCGAAGGATCAATCGTGACTCGTTTGACATCATGTTTGCATGTCATGGTCACTTTGACCATGCCACCACCCGAGGCACCTTCAACTTCAATCGACGCAAGCTCTTCCTGAGCGCGTTTCATGTTTTCTTGCATCTGCTGCGCCTGCTTCATCAGCGCACCCAAGCCGCCTTTTGGAATCATCTGTTGCTCCGCACGTAAAGGATCGTTATTCGCGTCTACTCAACCAGAGGGACGAATCGCCGCAAGGTCAATGGTTGCGCCGAAATCATCAGCCAGACTCTTGACAAAAGGGTCGTTGTTGATGGAATGAATCGCGGCCTGCTCCGCCTCGTTTCGGGCGCGGGCTTCGGCCGCTGCAAGGCTATGCCCCGCGACCCGACCAATCGACACCTGTATTCGCAGACTTTCTCCGAACAGGCTCGCCAGATCCGCCTTGAGTTTTTCCTGGTACTTCTTGTCGGCCAAGTACTTTTGCGCCTCAGAGACCGTGAGGGCCAATATGCCATCTTCAAAACTCACGAACGCGGACTGTTTGGCGAGCATCCCTGCCATGCCGGTGAAGTTGTTGGCGGCGACAAACGCCGGCCAATCAGACACCGTAGGCGTGTCGCCGACAACATAGGACTTGGTCAGCTCGCCGACGACCGCAGACTGAGGCGCGCCGCTTTCCCTTGGCCCAGCCTGTTCGGGGTTGGCAAAGATCGCAGGTACCATCGACTGGGCGGAAGGAACTTTTTTAGGCTCAGCCTCGCTATCAATCGCCGAACGCAAAAATGCGATCGCCCGCAGCATGGTCATTGTAAATCCCGACTGTTCGTCTGGCGCGAGATGCAGGTCGCGTCGCCCGAGCAATGCGATCTGATACACCAGTTGCACCTCATCGACTGCGAATCTTCCCGCGAGATTAACCAGTCTCTCTGCATCCAAACCCGTCGCTGCCTCTGGTCCCACGGTCTGGACCAAAGCAAGTTTTGCCACCAATGTGGCGAGTTCTTTCAGTGTTAACTCAAATGAAATCGCTCGTGATGCGATTGCCTCGACCTCGGCGACCAGCGCACGGGGGTTGCGATCAGCGATGTATTCCAAAAGGGTAAACAGATACGTTTGATCAAGCGCGCCAAGCATGGTTGCCACTTCGGCGCTCTTAACAGCACCCGCGCCATGGGCAATCGCCTGATCTAGAAGTGACAGCGAATCACGAACACTGCCCTCACCTGCGCGACCGATCATGTCCAGCGCAGGTGCCTCGAAGGTAATCTGTTCGGTTTGCAGAATCTTCGCTAGGTGTTCCGCCAATAACGATGGTGCCAGATTGCGCAGATTGAACTGTAGGCAGCGAGAGAGCACCGTGATGGGGAGCTTCTGCGGGTCGGTCGTTGCCAAGATGAACTCCACATGTCCCGGCGGTTCTTCAAGCGTCTTCAGCATCGCGTTGAAAGCCGACTTCGACAGCATATGTACTTCGTCGATGATATAGACCTTGTAGCGGCCCGACACCGGCGCGTACTGCGCAGTCTCAAGGAGTTCGCGCATTTCATCGACCTTGGTGTTGGTCGCAGCATCAACTTCGAGCAGATCGACAAACCGGCCTGCGTCGATTTCTGTGCATGCTTGGCAAACACCACACGGCTTGGAGGTAATGCCACCCTTTCCATCCGCCCCCAAACAATTCAGCGCCTTCGCCAGAATCCTTGCGAGCGTCGTTTTGCCGACTCCGCGAGTTCCGGTAAAAAGGTAGGCATGATGAATCCGCCCAGTGTCGAGCGCGTTCGCCAGCGCCTTAATGACGTGCTCTTGCCCGATTACGTCTTCGAACTTGCGCGGACGCCATTTACGAGCAAGAACTTGATGGGCCATTTGATCGGGGGACGGGTTCGGAAAGACGAATCGGTGGGCGAGATGTTTAGCGTGTGGTCGGCGGAGGCAAGAAAGATTGACTAAAGGTGCAACGCTCAATCGTTCTGCTTTCTAACCGATTCGAATGCAAAGCCTGCGCTGGCCGCATTCACCTGCAATATGGTTGGCGAGCCTTGCCCCCGGCACTTCGACTAATTTGCTGTGGCTGCTTCGTTCCCGACCTGACCAGGTTCACAAACGTCGAATGCGGGGAGACCCGCCAGCCCGTAGTTTATCGTAGAACAACAGGCATAAATGGTTTGTACAAGGATACTCCGCATCCCGCCCACACATTCCGAGTAGCGAACTACAGACTACGGCAGGTTCGGAAACCGCAAAACATGTCGTTGCGTGACGTCGAATAGAAATTTCGATACTGCGGGTACTTCAAACGTGGATGGGTCGCGAAGGAACCGCCCTTCAACACGTTGTATTCCGTCTGAGCCGTATTGGCATTAGGAAAAGACGTCCGCGAATAGTCGAGATATGGCCCAGTTATGAATCCGGGCCGCGGCGCGAACTGGGACGATGTCCACTCCCACACCTGCCCTGTCGACGCCGCAAACGTCGGTGACCTGACAGCAGCAAATTCCCATTCGGCTTCAGTGGGCAAGCGCCGACCAAGGTTGCTAGCGTAAGCCACGGCATCTGCATAACTCACATGACACGCGGCGGCAACTTGCTGGTCACCAGTAGAAGGTGCTAGGCCTTTCCATGCAGCATAGTCGACCGAACTAACCGCGTCGCCATCGATTTCAAATGGCGCGATTGCGATATCCAACTGGGGAAGTTCATTATCGAACTGGTAGGACTGGGCGGAGGCACCCAACGTAAACGACCCACCGTCGAATTTGATGGCATCATGAAATTCGCCCCCATACAGCGTTTCGGCCAAAAACGGGATGGCCGGCTCTGACATACCGAGGTGCCTACGTGTCATCACCATCGCCTCTCCATGCATGTCCTCGTGCAACATCGCCAATTGGAAAAGCGGGATCCGGTTTGTATCTGCAGCAGCGAGGTCGTCAATCACTCTGCTCAAGGCATCACGCATGTACTGCTCGATGAAGGCTTGAGTTGGGTACTCGATTCTCCATCGATCATCATGCGCGACGATGCTTGAATTAAGTAGAACGTCTGCGCCGCGCCAAACTGACGGTGTTTGTATACCCGCAGTATCGTTTGGTCGCCAGCGACAGCAAAAGAACTCAGCGAACCATGCGATATGGGACAGTTCCCAAAGCGGGGGGTTGGTCAGTTTTGCAAAAGGAAACTCTGCTGGCTCCCAGTATGCCGTCGGCAGGTCTTGATAGAGCGCTAACGTATACTCGCGCTGCGAAAGCAGTGCATCACGAATCGAATTTTTCTCGGTGGGGATAGTCATCAAGTTGGATTTTTACATGCAACGCCCCCAGATTGCGATCGTCTCTCCGTCATTGGCCGACGCCAACAATGGCAACTGGCGCACGGCTCACCGCTGGCAGCAACTTTTGCAGCCGCAGTGTCAGCCAATAATCGTGCAGGCCGAAAGTGATACAGCAGTCCTTCGTTGTATGTGGCGGGATTTCCAAGCGACACACTTTGTTCCGGACATGGTGATCGCACTCCACGCCCGTCGAAGTTATGCAAGTATCGTAGCGGCGAAACAGCTGTTTCCGGCAACGCCGATCGCTGTCGCATTAACTGGAACAGATCTCTATAACGATCTTGCGCACAGCGCTGAAGCAAACGCGTCAGTGGATATCGCGACGGCATTAATTGTCTTGCAAGAGGACGCGATCCAATACGTGCCTTTGAAACATCGGCACAAGGCGTACGTGGTTTTTCAGTCGGCGCGTAGTTTGGTTCCCGCAAAAAAAACTGGTGAACGGCTCAACTGCGTTGTGGTCGGACACCTGCGCGCCGAAAAATCGCCCCAGACCATCTTTGATGCGGTGGCTCATTTATCGGCTCACGATCAAATTCACATCACGCATATCGGCGCCGCACACGGCGCTGACGACGCCCATTTCACGGAAACCGCAAACGCACTTATGGCTTCCAGCCAACATTACCGCTGGGTGGGCGCGTTACCACACGGTCTGACACGCGCCGCGATTAAACGAAGCCATCTACTTGTCCACCCCTCGGTGCTCGAAGGTGGTGCAAACGTCATCGTTGAAGCCATCACCGCCGGCACCCCCGTCATCGCATCCAAAATGTCTGGGAATGTTGGCATGTTGGGAGCCAACTATGCAGGCTACTTCCCGGTTGGCGATGCTGCCGCGTTGGTGGACTCATTGAGGCGATGTTTGTCGGACCAGAATTTGATGACAAGACTCAGCACCGCCTGTAAGGCGCGTGCGGCCTTGTTTGCGCCGTCAGAGGAAAAGCAGCGCCTTCTACGCATCGTTGCCGACTTAGTTGATTAAAAGTAGCTGGGTTCTCGCGAGTAACCTGCGCGAATTCAAGCCGTTTTGGTGTTTCAGTGTGCGCAAAAAACCCAAAATGCGTCGTCCGCGTCAGTCCAGCACTCGATGTCAACAAATCCCGCTTCAGTCAGCAGCGCCTCAAATTCGGCGCGGTTGTACTTATACGAGTTCTCCGAGTGGATACGCTCCCCGATAGCAAATGTTCGCTCGACACCATCGAGGCGAACCGTGACGGAACGTATTGCTTCCAAGTGCATTTCGACACGGCCAAGCTCAACATTGTAGAAGGCCGCGTGCCGCCAGTCCGCACAATCAAAATCAGCATCAAGAATGCGATTGATATTGCGTAACGCATTGAGATTAAACGCCGCTGTCACGCCGAGCGAATCCGCATAGGCAGCATCAAGTCTCGCAGGATCTTTTTTGGCGTCAACACCAATCAGCAGGCTACCGCCACTGTGCCCAATGATCTGGCGAATGTCTCGCAGGAATCTCACCGCATCGGCCGGGGCAAAATTCCCGATCGACGAACCTGGATAAAACACGACACGGCGCCCCACCATCAGTTCGTCATCAATTGCGAGTGAAGTCGAAAAATCTGTGGCGAGCCCGAACATTTCCACTTCCGGAAAATCATCGGCCATTTTTTCAAGCGCCGTCGCCAAACTCGGCGCGGCGATATCCACCGCAAGGTATCGCCGCGGTGAAAGAAATGGCAGCCACGATTGCGCTTTGCAACAATCTCCCGCCCCCAAATCAATAAACGTCCCGCAACCGCTACCAACTTCTTCTTCAGCACCACTAGTTGCCGAGGCGGCTATCGCGGCGCGATGCGCTTGGAAAATCGCACGTTCGGTACGGGTTGGATAGTACTCATCGAGTTGACAGATCGCAGCGTACAAGGCACATCCAAGCTCGTCATAAAAATACTTCGGCTCGATGTGCGCGCGTTCGGCAACTAAGCCTGCAATCAACTTACGACGTTCGTCTTCGGCGTTGTCTTGCAGTCTGTCGAAAATTTGAAAATTCGTCGTTGTTGTCATGGCGCTATGGTGTAATTGACCTACGCATTGAGGCGTCGATTGCTTGTTTGCCTCTGCCCACATCCGCATTCTATGTTCTGCCGACATTTTCAGGAGAAACACATGATTAGTTTTTCGCGTTCACGTACGTTAAAGGCACTGATGACCGTTGCCGCAATGGCCGCAGGAGTCGCGCCACTCGCGGCCTCCGCCCAACAAGTGTTTCGAGTGACGACTATTCCCGAAGAAGCTGCAACTGAACAAATCCGCAAATTCACGCCGATTGCGCAATACCTTGAGAAAAAATTAGGGATGAAAGTTGAGTTCATTCCCGTCACCGACTACCCAGCCGCTGTGGAAGCCATGGTCGGCAAAAAAGTGGATTTGGTGTGGTTCGGCGGCTTTACCTTTGTGCAAGCAAAAATCCGCTCGATGGACAAAGTGATACCCCTCGCGCAGCGCGAAGAAGACACACGTTTTCAGTCTGTCTTTATCGCCAAAACTGATTCTGGCATCAAGACGCTGAATGACCTCAAAGGAAAACAGGTTTCGTTTGGCTCGCCATCGTCAACCTCCGGACACTTGATGCCACGCAGCTTCCTGCTCGCTGCCAAAATTGAACCGGAGAAAGATTTCAAACGTGTCGCTTACTCCGGCGCGCATGACGCAACCATCGCGTCAGTGGTGAGTGGCAAGGTCGACGCCGCCGCACTCGACATCACCGTGTGGCGCAAATTCGTCACCGAGAACCGCGTTGACACCAAAGCTGTTGACGTCTTCTACACCACACCAACCTATTTCAACTACAACTGGGCCGTTCACGCCGACATGCCGGCCGCCATGCGCGACCGTGTACAAAAAGCGCTCATCGACCTCGACCCGAACACACCGGAAGGCAAAGAGATCCTGTCGCTGAATCGTGCCACGCGTTACATCCCCACCAAGGCAGAGAACTACGTCGGGATCGAGGCTGCTGCACGCAGTGCAGGCTTGCTGTAAACACGTCTAGCGACGATCAAGCCACAGATTTGCCACAAGCGCATGCAAATCCACGCTGAAAGCCTCAGCGCGAGACACCCTGCAAGTCGAAAGGATCAGCCGGCGACGTTGCAGTCGGTGAGCCTTTCGCTGCGTGCGGGGGAACAAGTCGCGGTCATCGGCGCCTCGGGTGCAGGCAAGACTACGCTGTTGCACGTGCTTGCCTGCGCTCTCCCTCCTGAATCGGGACGATTCGATTTGGATGGCGTCGATCCGTGGCGTCTGTCGACGGCAAAATTGCAGGTGCTGCGGGGTCGGCTCTACCTAGCTCCACAGGTGCCGCCGTTGCCGCCACGCCAACGCGTGGTGACTTCGCTACTCGCGGGCAGTCTCCCCGCGATGGGATTCTTTCGCAGCCTGCGTTCATTGTTCTATCCGGTCGACATCGCCGGTGCGGACGCCGCGCTCCGACGTTTCGACCTCTCGGAGAAATTGTTCGAACGCGTCGATCGATTGTCGGGCGGTGAACGTCAACGGGTGGGATTGGCGCGGGCGCTGCTTTCGCCGGCCACAGTTTGGTTGATTGATGAGCCGCTATCGGCGCTAGACCCAACACGTTCCGAAATGGCGATCAAAACACTCACCGACGAAGCGCGCGCGCGCAACGTCACGCTGGTGGCCACACTTCACCAAGTGGAAACCGCACTCAAACACTTTGACCGCATCATCGGCCTGCAAAACGGTGTCCTCGAGTTTGACCGGCCAAGCGGCGAAGTCACACCGGCAATGCTACAGGCCTTGTACCGCAACCACCCCGAAGAGCTGGGCGGACTGGCAGTCGTGCCAGATGCCTTGGGCGCACCCCCGGCGCCCGCGCCGGTGGTGATGCACTGTCGATAGGCGCGGAATTACTGCCCGCTGCGCACCATGTCCCAGCCACAATCCACTGCCTCTAGCCTCCACCCACGCATGCACGACCCTGCTTGGCTGTCGCGCCTTGCATGGTCAATGGCGCTGCTGGTCATTTGCTGGCCGCTGCTCGTGGCAACTGAATTCAAGCCCTGGACGCTATTTGACGAATCGAGCCGCAAGTCGTCTTGGGCGTTTATCAAGAGTTTTTTCCCGCCGGTGGTCAATGCGGAATTCATGTGGATGGTGGCGCGCGAAACATGGCGCACCGTCGCCATCGCCACTGCCGGTATTACGCTTGGACTCGTCATCGCCATCCCGCTGACGTTGCTGTCAACGCGTGTGCTCTCGGTTTCGGCGCTGTCCGGCCGCATGGCTGCGCTGCCGTTTGTATTCCGGCAAACGCTTCGCATGGTGTTGATCGTTCTGCGCAGTGTGCCGGAGCTGGTGTGGGCGTTGATCTTTGTGCGGGTAGTCGGCTTGGGACCGACTGCAGGTGTGATCGCCATTGCGCTGACCTACGGCGGCATGTTGGGTAAGGTGTACGCGGAGATTCTGGAAAGCGGTGAAACCCACGCCAGCACCACCCTGCTGCGCAATGGCGCGGGACGTTTACAGACATTCTTCTACGCATTGCTCCCGCAAAACGCCGGCGAAATCACGTCCTACACAGTGTATCGCTGGGAGTGCGCCATTCGTTCGTCGGTCGTGCTTGGTTTTGTTGGTGCCGGCGGGCTCGGCCAGCAAATGGATAACTCGATGAAGATGTTCAACGGCGGTGAAGTCGCGACCATGTTGTTGGTCTTCATTGGTTTGGTCGCACTCGCGGACGCCGTCAGCAGTTGGCTGCGGCGCGCGCTGGCTTGATGAGGATTCAGCCATGACACCAAACCCGCCCACCGCCGCTAACGAGACCTTCCGCCTGCCGCCGCCGTTGTTCAGCGCGCGCTGTCGCGCGTGTTGGTTTGTGTTTGGCATTTTGGTGTTGGTCGTCGCCAGCTTTGCCAGTCTAGATCTGAAATGGTCGGCGTTCTTTTCGAGCGAATCCGCCGCATCGACGGCGCGTTTCGCCAAGGAATTCTTCCCAGCCGACCTCTCGCCGAACTTTGTTGCCAAGGTTTGGAAAGGCACCATCGAAACGCTGGCGATGTCGCTGCTGGGCACACTGCTGGCGGCAATTTTCGGCTTATTGCTCGCCGTGCCCGCCAGCCGTTTCTATACCGGCGACCCGGCGCGACTGCGCGGCGTGACGAGGCTGATCCTCAACGCGTTGCGCTCTATCCCGGAGCTTGTCTGGGCAGCGCTTCTGCTGATCTCCGCCGGGCTGGGACCATTTGCGGGCACGTTAGCTCTCGCCTTTCACACCACCGGCGTACTCGGCCGTCTGTTCGCCGAAGCCATCGAAAACGCGCCGCCGGAACCCGGGTTCGCACTACGCGCACAGGGTGTCGGCACCGTCCGTGTCTTTTTGTACGCCACACTGCCGCAGGTTGTCCCACAAATGATGTCTTACACGCTCTATCGCTGGGAAAACAACATCCGCGCGGCCGCCGTGCTCGGTGTGGTTGGTGCCGGCGGATTGGGCCAGTTGCTCTCCTTCCACATGGGCTTGTTCCAGATGGGCAAGACCGCGACTATCCTCTTTGCGATGGTTTGTTTGGTCGCGCTCGTCGACATCACCAGCTACGTGCTGCGGCGGGTGATGACGCGGTAGGCTTTTGGAAACACGAAAGTCGTTTATTGGCGGGCATCTTCAGGTATTTTTGCTTGGAAAAAGCCGTCGATACTGGGGTTTAGAATTTGTGCGATTGGACTAGTCAAACCGAACTTCGTTGGGAATTGCGACGTAAAAAGGCTTGTCGAACGGCGTGGCGTTGGGCACAATCGGGCAAAAGCCGCGCTTCAGAATTGCTTCCTAATTTCATACATTGACCGATTGAATCGATGAAAAACCATGTAACTCTGACCCTTGATGTTTGTTCTTGATGTTTGTTGGTGTTTGTGGCCGGTACCTCGCGCGATCAGACTTTCGCCTCGAAACTTACAGCCAGCCTCTCACTTAAACTAGCGCTAATGTATCCGCTCGGCTACAATCTACCCTTATGAATGCCTTTGAGCGCTCTGAAGAATTCGACGCTTGGCTTGCCGCACTCAAAGATAAGGTGGGCCGTGCACGCATCCTGCAACGTATTCGATCTGCCGAGCACGGCAATTTCGGCGATTGCGACTCAGTTGGTGGCGGGGTGTCCGAGATGCGTGTTCATGTTGGCCCTGGCTATCGTGCGTATTTCACGCGACGAAACGAGGTGGTTTATTTGCTTTTGTTGGGTGGTGATAAATCTTCGCAGAAGCGTGACATCAAACGCGCCATTGAGATGGCGCAAGCATTAGATACGGAGTGAGACATGCCTAAATTTGCCCGCTTTGACGCAGCCGATTACCTTACCGACGACGAAACGATTGCGGAGTACATCACTGCCGCGTTGGAGGATTCGAACCCGGATGTTTTTCTCACCGCGGTCCGCGACGTGGCCCGTGCACGCGGAATGGCACAACTCGCGAAAGATTCTGGCCTTGGTCGAGAAAGCCTCTACAAGGCACTGACCCCTGGCGCAAAACCGCGCTATGACACAATGCTTAAATTGCTAACTGCGCTTGGCGTAAAGCTCTCCGCGTCGCCTGTGCAATCGTGAGTTTTTGAATAGCGGGCGAACCCGAGGCTGGGCTTCCTGTGCCCGCCTTCTCCGCCAAATAAAAAAGCCCCTTGCGGGGCTGTTTTATTTGGCGGAGAAGGCGGGATTCGAACCCGCGGTAGGCTATGAACCTACGCACGCTTTCCAGGCGTGTGACTTAAACCACTCATCCACCTCTCCTGGGGCCAAGCCGCCATTTTAGCGCAGCCAAGGCAACAATCCAAAACTACCTCTTGGCGAAGGCCAGCCAACGAAAGCCAAACAGCTGCTTGGAAAACAAGAATGCGAGGATAAGTACCATACCAATATGTACCGGCGTGACGCCGAGCCAACCTGGCAGATGACCCTGCGCCGTCCAGCCTTGGAAGATTGACAATGTGTTGTAGTACAGGAAGAACACGATAACGGCGAAAACGCTGTTCCAAGACGTGCCGGATCTGGGGTTTACGAACGACAGCGGAATTGCCAGCAATGACAGCACAACGGCCGCGACCGGGAGCGCCAGCCGCCAGTGCAGCTCCGCGATGCGTTCCGGCGTGGGCTCTTGCAGCAGCGTCAAAGTCGGGAGCTGCTTGTTGGACGGAGCCTCGGCCCGCTCGGCTTTAGTCTCAATCCGTAACTTCTGACGCTCAAAGTCGACAATCCGAAAATCGAGCGCGCCCGGCGTGCCTTCATACCGTCGGCCGTTCGAAAGTACCAGGAACTTGTCGCCGTTTGCGGCGATTTCAGTACGTCCCTTTTCGGCCACAACAACGCCGAATCGACCATTTTGGTTGTACTGCACAAAGACATTGTTCACTGCGCCGGTATCGGCCGCGGTGTTGTCCACGAAAAACACCCGGCTTGAGTCTCGCGCCTCGATAAAGCTCCCCGGTGATATACGTGCGACATCATCCTTACTACGGAGTAGCCGCTCGTACTCCGCACTCTCGCGGAATGCCCAGGGTGTCAATACGGTGCTGAGAAAGCCAGTCACCAGCGCAATCGGCACGCCAAACGACAATACCGGCCTGACCCACGCCATGATGGAGAGTCCGGACGAAAACCACACCGCCATTTCGCTTTCCCGGTAGCTTCGGGATAGCGCCACCACCACTGAGATGAAGAGCGCCGACGCCAGCAATACAGGCAAATATGCCAAAAGCGCAAAGCCGATCAGGGCAACAACCGCTTCCGGCTCCACGGTACCGGATGCAGCGCGCCCGAGAAAGGTAATCAATTGGTGGGTGACAATTATTGCCACCAGCACGCTGATCACGCTGACGCCGATCGAGGTGAATTCTTTGGTCAGGCTGCGTTGAAATATCTGCACTTGGGGCCGGAGAGATGCCAGTTATGTTGTTTTTTGACGGGAGTAGGCTGCAAGAGCGATAATTTCACCCTTGCAGCGCCGTTTCCTGAACCTTGGCCACGCATCGCCATCAACGGAAACGAATCAGCGCTAGTCCCGAATTCATCATCTAGGAGAACGCAGTGGAATTTAGCATAAAGGCGGGAGCCCTCTCAGCGGTCAAAACCGATTGTGTATTGGTCGGTATCTGGGATTCAAAGAAAATTGCTGCTGCAGCGGCCATTGAACTCGACAAAGCGGCCAAAGGTGCGATTTCGGCCGCAGCCACCAACGGCGACATCTCTGGGAAGCTGGGATCGAGCATGATGTTGCACGGCGTTCCGGGCATCGCGGCCAAGCGTATTTTGCTGGTCGGCCTGGGTGCTGAGAAGTCTTATGAGGCACATGTGTTTTGCAAGGCCATCACGGCCGCGTTTAAGACACTCAAATCAACCGCCGTCACGGACGTCACGCTTACGCTCAGCACCAAGTACGCAAAAGACATGCCGCACAAGGTTGAGCAGACCGTGATTGCCGCCATCGACGCTGCTTATCGGTACACCGCCACGAAAAAGTCCGATACGAAGTCAGTTGGCAAGGCAGTGATTTTCCACGTCGACGGCAAGGTCGATGAAAAAGCCATGAAGGCCGCCATGAAGTCTGGCGAGGCCATCGGTGAAGCAATGCAGCTCACCAAGGAATTGGGCAATCTCCCGCCGAACATCGCCACCCCGACCTACCTGGCAGAGACGGCCAAGAAGCTCGCCAAGGACTACAAGTTCAAGCTGACCATTTTCGAGAAAAAGGACATGCAAAAGCTGGGCATGAATACCTTACTCGCGGTTTCGCAGGGTTCAGCCGAGCCACCAAAGTTCATCGTGCTTGAGCACAACGGCGGCAAAAAAGGCGACAAACCGGTGGTGCTGGTTGGCAAAGGTATCACTTTCGATACCGGTGGCATTTCGATCAAGCCTTCGGCCGAAATGGACGAAATGAAGTACGACATGTGTGGTGCCGGCTCGATGCTGGGTGCCATGAAGATGGTCGGCATGATGAAACTGCCGCTCAACGTCGTCATGCTGGTGCCAACCTGCGAGAACATGCCGGGCGGCAAGGCGACCCGTCCCGGTGACGTGGTCACCTCCATGTCTGGTCAAACCGTTGAGATTCTCAACACCGACGCCGAAGGCCGCTTGATCCTGTGTGATGCACTGACCTACGCTGAGCGCTTCAAGCCGGAAGTTGTAGTGGATGCCGCCACTTTGACCGGTGCGATGGTGATCTCACTCGGCCACCACATCACCGGTGCATTTGCCAACGACGATGCGCTCGGCTTGGAGTTGGTGCAAGCCGGTAACGCCGCACACGATAAGGCTTGGATGCTGCCGATGGGCTCCGAGTACGACGAAATGCTCAAGTCGAACTTCGCCGATATTCCAAACATCAGCGGCGGGCGTGCTGGTGGAGCGATTACGGCGGCGTGTTTCTTGGCGCGCTTCACGAAGTCATACAAGTGGGCGCACTTGGACATCGCGGGTACCGCATGGAAATCGGGTGCCGACAAAGGTGCGACCGGCCGTCCGGTGCCATTGCTTTCGAAATTCTTGATGAAACGCGCAGGGGTGTAATCGATAGCGACAGAGGTGCGCGGTGCTGAAGGATTAGTCGAACGATCCAGTTTTCAGCACCGCCTCGTTGATGATTAAAGTGTGACGCAGCCGCAAACATGCAGATACTGCAGGTGATTGTTGGGATATGACCGAAGTAAAGTTTTTCTTTAACGTCGATAGCCGCCTCAACTTCGCCTGCAAGTTGTCGAAAGCTGCGCTGGACCAAGGTAAGAAGCTTGTCGTGTATGCGCCAGATGAAGCACGCGCTGCAGAGTTTGACCGGCTGCTGTGGTCTTTCGCCCAGCTTTCGTTTGTCCCGCACGTGCGGGCTGATCATGCGCTCGCGAAGGCAACACCAATTGTCATCGCTAATGCGAGTTCTGAACTCCCTCATCACGATGCGATCCTGAATCTGGACGACGAACCACCGCCCTACTTCACACGCTTTGAGTACTTACGTGAAGTGGTATCAATGGACGATGAAGATCGCGCCAAGGCGCGTGAGCGGCTTAAGTTTTACAAATCTCGCGGCTTCGAAATCCAGAACCGAGACATGAGCCAAAGTCGCGCGTAGCACGTAGATTGAGCAAGTGTATTTTCAAGAACAAGGAAAACAGTGGATAACGAAGATCGAACCGATGTTTTAGCGGGCAAGGTCGATGCGTTGGTCGCCAAACGAAATGTCATCAACGATGGCGCGGACCAACGCAACATTCCTGTGTTGACCGACTTGGTTGATGCGCCTAGTTGGCCATCTACGGCTTCCCCGACGGCTTCGCCCGAACCGGGCGAAGCTAACGTCGGTTCCACCGATGTGCTGCGCTCGTTGTCGGATGACGATGTCGACCTCTTGTCGCAAGAAATTTTTTCCCGTGTTTCTCAGCGGATTGATGCCGAACTCGCCCCCAGCCTTGAAGCACGCTTGAATGATCACTTGCAATCACAAATTAGCGCCGCGGTGACACACGCGTTAACCAACATGAAACTGAGCATTGCCAACGAAATTGGCGACGCAATCAACGCAGCGCTGGCAGACCGGCTGCGCCAAAAGTAACGCATCACAATTTCCCAAGACTAATCCTCGCCCACCTTGAAGCACTTTTGTGGGTGGCCAAAGCCCACAATGAACGACGCTCCAAATATCAATCCCCAAACCGCATCAACCCCCGCCAGCGAACTCGCCAAGTCATTCGACCCCAAGGCCATCGAAGCGTGTTGGTACCCGGTCTGGGAAAGCAGCGGCTACTTCCGGCACCAGCCGGAATCCACGGCGTCTTCATACTCCATCCAGTTGCCGCCGCCAAACGTCACCGGCACGCTGCACATGGGCCATGCATTCCAGCAAACGCTGATGGATTCGCTCGTTCGTTACCACCGCATGCTTGGTCACAATACCAACTGGGTGGTGGGGACCGACCACGCAGGTATCGCCACACAAATCGTGGTGGAGCGGCAGTTGCAAGCCGAGGGCAAATCACGCCACGAGCTCGGCCGTGAAAGTTTCCTCAAGCGCGTTTGGGATTGGAAACGTGAATCTGGCTCGACCATTACTCGCCAGATGCGAAGGCTCGGCGACTCCGCGAACTGGGAATACGCCGACACCGAAGGCGACCAAGCCGGTTACTTCACGATGGACGAAAAGATGTCCGCCGCCGTGGTGGAAGTGTTTGTCAAATTACACGAACAAGGCTTGATCTATCGCGGCAAGCGACTCGTCAGCTGGGACCCGGTGCTCGGCACCGCCGTTTCTGATTTGGAAGTTATCAACCAAGAAGAAGACGGCAACATCTGGGAGATTCACTACCCGTTCGCAGAAGGTCCGATCAACGGTGTGACCGGCCTGACGGTTGCCACCACACGCCCTGAAACGATGCTTGGCGACGTCGCGGTGGCAGTGCATCCAGAAGACGAGCGATACCAGCAATTTGTCGGCAAACAACTTCAGCTGCCGCTGTCTGATCGATTGATTCCCATCATCGCCGATGCGTATGTCGATAAGTCGTTTGGCACAGGTTGCGTGAAGATCACGCCCGCACACGACACCAACGACTTTCAGATCGGGCTGCGCCATAAGCTTGAATCGATCAGTATCTTGACGCTCGAGGCAAAGATCAGCGACGCGGCACCGCTCGCCTACCGTGGCCTCGATCGGTTCGACGCACGTAAACAAGTACTGAAAGATCTCGAAGCCGCCGGCGCGTTGGTCTCTGAAAAGAAACACAAACTCAACGTGCCGCGCTCGGACCGCACCAACACCATCATCGAGCCGATGCTGACGGACCAGTGGTTCGTAAAGATGGATGGTCTAGCTAAGCGCGGCCTTGATGCAGTCGCATCAGGTGCAGTGAAGTTCTATCCCGATCATTGGTCGGCGACCTACAACCACTGGCTGACCAACATTCAAGACTGGTGTATTTCCCGCCAGCTGTGGTGGGGCCATCAGATTCCGGCCTACTACGACGATGCGGGTAACGTGTATGTGGCACGCAATGAAGCCGACGCAGTAGCGCAGGCCGGCGGCAAACCGGTCACACGCGACGCTGACGTGCTCGACACATGGTTCTCTTCTGCGCTGGTGCCCTTCACCACCCTGGGCTGGCCTAACCAAGACGTCAAGACACTCGCCGACATCAAGGCATTCCTGCCGTCTTCGGTACTGATCACGGGCAACGACATCATTTTCTTCTGGGTCGCGCGGATGATCATGATGACGTTGCACTTCACCGACAAAGTGCCGTTCAAGGATGTCTACATCAACGCCATGGTGCGGGACGCCGAAGGCAACAAGATGTCTAAGTCGAAGGGCAACACGCTCGATCCGCTCGATCTGATCGACGGCATCGACCTCGACAGCCTTTTGGAAAAATCGACCAAGGGCCTGATGCTCGAAGCGCACAAAGAAAAAGCCGCCAAGTACATCAAAAAGAACTTCCCGAAGGGCATCCCGGCTTACGGCACCGATGCTTTGCGCTTTACGTTTACCTCACTCGCCCCGCTGTCGTTGACACTCAATTTTGATTTGAGTCGCTGCGAGGGCTACCGAAACTTCTGCAACAAGCTGTGGAACGCCACCCGCTTTGTGTTGATGAACGTCGAAGGCAAGGACGTGGGTCTTGATGAGTCGCTACCGGTGACCTTGTCGCAAGCCGACAAGTGGATCATCAGCCAATTGCAGCGCGCCGAAGCAGACGTGGCCAAGGGCTTCGCCGAATATCGCTTTGATAACGTCTCGAGCACCATCTACAAATTCGTCTGGGACGAGTATTGCGACTGGTACTTGGAACTGGCGAAAGTACAACTACAGTTCGGTGACGAGGCGGCACAACGCGGCACACGTCGTACGCTCATTCGTGTACTCGAAACCACACTTCGCCTCGCCCACCCGATCATCCCGTTTATCACTGAAGAGCTGTGGCAAAAGATTGCGCCGTTGGCGGGCAAAATCCCCCCTAGCCCCCCTTTAGAAAAGGGGGGAAACACCCACACGATCATGCTGGCGCCCTACCCGATTTCTCAGCCTGAAAAGATTGACCAAGCCGCTGAAGGCTTCATTACGCAGCTAAAGGAAATCACCAACGCTACCCGCAACCTGCGTAGCGAAATGCAACTCTCACCCGCGGAGAAAGTGCCAGCCTTCATCGCCGCTGATGTCGCAGATAAATCTATAGACTCAAGCAACGACGGGCATCTCCAAGCATTTTTGCCCTACATTCAAGCACTGGCGCGCCTCTCCGAAATCAGCCTCGTACCTCAGCTACCGGACGGTGATGCCGCGGTGGCTGCTGCGGGCGGCGCGCGCGTCATGTTGAAAGTGGAAATCGACGTCGCCGTCGAGCGCGAGCGACTGACCAAAGAGATCACCAAACTGAGCGCAGAAATTGGCGGAGCAGAAGCCAAACTCAACAATCCAGCTTTTGCGGATAAGGCCCCCGCCGCTGTTGTTGCGCAGTGGCGCGAGCGCTTGGCCGGCTCCAAACAAAAACTCACCACCATGCAAAGCCAATTGGCAAAGCTGGATTGATGCAACTGCGATTGATGTCGCTACCCCAAGCCCTAAGAGCATTACGTTCGACCAATTTTCGTCGGTACTATTTCGGTCAAACGATTTCGCAACTCGGCTCGTGGATGCAGTCGGTGGCCATCATGTGGCTGGCCTATCGCCTGACCAACTCCACCACCGCCACCGGCACCATCGGTTTCCTCGCGCTCATCCCGTTCCTGTTCGTGACCCCGATCGCAGGCGCCCTCTCCGACCGGGTCAGCCGCCGCAAATTGCTGATGGTGGTCCAGACCATCTTCTTCTTTCACGCGGCGACACTCGCCGTGATGACCTACACCGGTCACATGACGGTCCATATCCTCGGTGTATTTGCCTTCATTGGCGGCACACTGAGCGCGCTCGAAGTCACCACCCGTCATTCGTTTTTTGTGCAGCTCGTGGGCGACCGAACCGATCTGCCCAACGCCATCGCGTTAAATTCTGCAAACATCAATGCCACACGCTTAATCGGCCCCGCTCTTGGCGGCCTTCTGATTGCAGCAGTCGGAGAGGCGGCTTGTTTTGGCATCAACGCGGTTTCGTACCTGGCTGTCGTTTATCAGCTCAAGCGCATCAAGCCAAATGCCAGCGGGCGCATTGCGACCGGGCAATCACTCGCACGCGACTTGATTGAAGGCTGGCGCATCGCACTCACCAGCCCGATCATCCTGCCACTGGTGTTGATCGTCGGCTTGGTCAGTTTTGCGATTAACCCGTACTCGATTCTGATGCCGGCCATCGCCGTAGAAACTTTCGGCAAAGGTGCGGAGTTACATGGCATTTTTGTGAGTGCGGTGGGGATCGGCGCGTTGACTGGCGCAATATTGCTGGCGCGTCGTGAAAACGTACGTGGCCTAGCCCGCTGGGTGGCGATCACGGCCAGCATCGCGGCGGTCGGCGCGATCATGTTTTCGGTATTTGCCAGCATGCAGAACACCACCATGTCGATTGTGGGTATGGCGTTGGTCGGCATGGGGCTGATGGGCACTTCTGCGACCGTGAACACCATTATTCAAACGGTGGTGGATGACGACAAACGCGGACGTGTGGTGTCCGTCTATTCGACTTTTTTTGCCGGCGGCGCGCCGTTGGGACACGTGTTTGCCGGTTGGACGGCCGCACACTTAGGCGCGCCGTTTGCGTACATGATGCTCGGCATCATTTGTGCGATTGGTGCCGCTGCTTTCGCCATTAACTTACCCAATCTCAAACGCCACCTGCGCCAGGCCTATCTCGACCGCGGCATCATTCCCCCTGCGCCTGCGAGTGCCGCGACGCTGACAGCAAGTGAGTCTCCACAGGAAAAGTAACGATGAACAACACCACCAATCCACTTGCAACGGTCTACACCACACGCGAGGCCACCAACCCCGCGATTGCCTATCTGGTGTTTAACCGGCCCGATGTTTTTAATGCGATGAACGAACAGTTGATTCGCGAGTTTCGCGAGGTGGCGCTTTCACTGGCAAGTGCCAGCGATATTCGCGTGGTGGTTCTAAAGGGTGCCGGCAAGGCGTTTCTGGCGGGTGGTGACGTTGGGATCTTTCATGCACGAAAGGACGACCCGACCTTGGCGTCTACTATTGTGCCGATGGGGGACAGCATGCACGACGCGATTGTGGCGATTCGCAATATGCCATTTCCCGTGATCGCGCAGATTCAAGGTGCTTGCGCCGGCGCGGGGGTGAGTGTCGCCCTAGCTTGTGATTTTGTGGTCGTCTCGGAGAAAGCTACCTTCAACACCGCCTATACAAAAATTGGGCTATCACCCGACGGTGGGGCCACTTGGGTGTTGCCACGAGTCTTGGGCATTCGCAAAGCCACCGAATTGATCATGCTCGCCGAAACCATCGACGCAGCAGCGGCACACCAGTTGGGCATGGTCACGAAAGTCGTACCCGCCGATAAACTCGACGCGGAAGTTTCGACGCTGGCCACCCGACTCGCCACTGGCGCGTCCGTGGCCTACGCCAACGCCAAACGATTGCTTAACGAAAGCTTTGAAACGCCGATGCGTCGACAGATGGACAACGAAATCGCGCGATTTGCGGATTGCACAAAAACAGCGGACTTCAAGGAAGGCGTCACCGCGTTTGTCGAGAAACGATCAGCAACTTTCGTCGGGAAATGAAACTCTAATAAAGACGGACTTCTTCAGGCAAAAATGCCGCAAAACGTCCGTGGATAAAGGACTTTTATACTTGAGGCGCTTAGGTACTTTTCCAGCTATCGCGAATCTATCGCTTTGAGATGACAAAGCTGAATTCTTTGCCATTGTCATCCGAAGACAGCAACGCATTCCCAGTTTGTTTGCAAAACGCGGCGAAGTCTTTCACAGAGCCCGGGTCGGTGGCGACGACGCGCAACAATTCACCGGATGCCATATCGGCGAGCGCCTTTTTTGCACGCAAAATGGGCAACGGGCAATTGAGCCCCTTAACGTCGAGTTCTTTGTTTATTGTCGTTGTGTTCATATTCTTCATCCGTGTTTCAGTTTGCTACCGCTGCCTGCGACCATTCGATACCTACAGGGTCGCCCAGTAATCCGCATGAGGCAATGTAGAGAGTCTGCTGATAGTTTACCAAGATGCATGCGATAGCCTACAAATCAAGCCTTGCGATCAGTCTTTCAGCGCTTTCCGGCATTTCGATGCCCGGGCGATCCGATGGCATCTGACGCACGAGCAGTAGCTGCCGGCCATTCGATTTCGCGAACCGAAGCGCTTCGGTTCTGGGCGAACTTGGGATGCATTTCGTTCGGCGGTCCGGCGGGACAAATTGCCATCATGCATCGCGAACTGGTCGACCAGCGCCGTTGGATCTCCGAAGCGCGCTTTTTGCATGCGCTGAACTACTGCATGGTGTTGCCCGGCCCGGAAGCTCAACAGCTCGCAACTTACCTGGGGTGGATGATGCACGGTCGATGGGGCGGCATTCTCGCTGGCGCCTTGTTTGTGCTGCCCTCACTTGTTTTGCTAATCGCTCTTTCTTGGGTCTATGTGACCTTCGGCAGCCTGCCGATCGTCGCTGGCATTTTTTATGGCATTAAGCCGGCAGTAACGGCCATTGTGGCGCAAGCGGCTTGGCGCATCGGCGGTAGAACGTTACGCAACCGGTGGTTGGTGTGTGTGGCGGTCGCAGCGTTTTTCGCTATTTCGACCTTGCAGCTACCGTTCCCTGCCATCATCGCTGCCGCGGCAATCATTGGTGTCATTGGCGGCCGCGTCAGTCCGACAGTGTTCTCGACAGCTTCGCCACATGCCAAGTCGGGCTCCGCAATTGCAGTACACCCTGCGGCGACCCTCAGGCCACCCATCATCGACGAGCACACGCCAATCCCACCACATATGCAGTGGAACACCGGCAGGGCCCTCACTTATGCGGCCGTTGGGTTCGCACTTTGGGCGGGGGCGATGGCCTGTCTTGCAGCTCTAGGCGGAGGCGAATCGACGCTTTCACAAATGGGTTGGTTCTTCACCAAAGCGGCATTGCTGACCTTTGGTGGGGCATATGCCGTCCTGCCGTATGTCTACCAAGGAGCCGTGGAAACCTTCCAGTGGCTGACGCCCGAACAAATGATCGATGGTCTCGCCTTGGGGGAAACCACGCCGGGGCCGTTGATTATGGTGGTAGCGTTTGTTGGTTACTTGGGCGGCGTGGCCAAGGATGTGGTTGCTGGTTATCCGTTCCTATCCGGCACCGTCGCGGCGCTCGTCGTCACCTTCTTTACATTCCTGCCCTCGTTCATTTTTATCTTGGTCGGCGGCCCGTTTATCGAATCCACTCGCGGCAATCTGGGTCTCGCCGCGCCACTCAACGCAATTACGGCTGCGGTTGTTGGCGTGATCGGCAGCCTTGCCGTTTTTTTTGCGTGGCACGTATGGTGGCCGCGCGCCACCGCATCTGCGATTTTTGCGGGTGGCCTTGACTGGTTGGCGGCCGGCATCACACTCGTCGCCGCCGTCGCGTTGATGCGTTACAAGGCAGGTGTGATCACGGTCATCGCCGCATGCGGCACAGCCGGCGCCATCGCTGCCTTTGCGGGCCTCACCTGAGGCAACACGACTACGCGGCGTTCCAATCGCCGGATTTGCCGCCGTGTTTCTCCAATAAACGCACCCCGGAGATGACCATGCCACGATCCATCGCTTTCACCATGTCATAGATCGTCAGCAGCCCGACAGAGGCTGCACAAAGTGCCTCCATCTCGACCCCCGTGCGGCCAAACGTTTCCACGGTTGCAGTGCACTCGATGCTGCATTGATCGGCGTTCACCACAAACTCGACCGCCACTTTGTTGATGCCGATCGGGTGCGCGAGGGGAATCAACTCGGCAGTGCGTTTAGCCCCCTGAATCGCAGCAATCCTTGCCACGCCAAGAACATCACCTTTTTTTGCGGTGCCGCCGGTAATCGCCTCAAGTGTCGCTGCTTGCATGGAAATCATGCCGGTGGCCACGCCAACGCGGTGGGTTTCGGCCTTGTCACCAACGTCCACCATGTGGGCATTACCGCGTTCATCAAAGTGGTTCAGAGTTGTCATCGTGAGTGGTCTGGTGAGTTACTGGGTACACGGCTTGTTAGAATCGTAGCGCGGATGGAACTATGTCTGAACGCGTCCGTCACATAAGTATTCGATTCGCACCCATTATGGTTCTGGAGAAGTTGATTTGCCGATTCAAGAGCAGCAAAGGCCTTTGGTAACGCGCCCGGTCAAACGACTGGTGGCCAGCGTCACCCTCGCCCTCTACGTTGCAACTACCGTCTCCGCGAGCTTGATGCCTGCCGGTTTCGCTTACGCCGACGGCCTGCCCGACTTGGGTGATGCATCTGATGCGGTCGTGACGGAGCCGCAGGAGCGTGCCATCGGCAAACGAATTATGCTGGATGTGCGCGGCGACCGCGCGTTTGTCGATGATCCGGAGATCGTCGAGTACATTTCATACTTGGGTAACCGGCTGGTGGCGGCGTCACGTGGCGCGACCAACGACAACCGCCGCGAATTCGAATTTTTTGTGTTGAATGACGACACCATCAACGCCTTTGCCCTACTTGGCGGGTTTGTCGGATTTCACTCTGGCCTGCTGCTCGCTTCACGTACCGAATCCGAATTAGCCGGTGTGATGGGCCACGAAATCTCCCACGTATTGCAGCGCCACTCTGCGCGCGGTGCGATGGGCCAACGCGGCGGCGGCTTGATGCAGTTGGCCGCACTCGCAGCGGCAATCCTTGCGGCGCGGTCCGGTTCGACTTCGGCCGGACAGGCGACTGAAGCGGCGATCCTCGGCGGCCAAGCCCTCGCGATCCAGAACCAGCTTGACTACTCACGCGACTTTGAGCGGGAGGCGGACCGCATCGGCATTCAAATCATGATGCGGGCAGGTTTTGACCCCCAGGGCATGGTGGGTTTCTTCGATCGCCTCATGAAGGCGAATCGACACAACGAAGGCAAAGCCCCCGGGTATTTGCGCACGCATCCGCTGACCACCGAGCGTATTGCCGATATGCAGAACCGCGTCGACCAGATACTCAACGAATCTGATAAGAGACTGAGAGTCGTCTCGGAAAGCCCGGAATACAAACTCGCCCAAGCGCGACTTCGTGTAATGAGCATGAGCTCCACTGACGCCATCGGTTTCTTCCGCGCCGCCATTGACGAAAAGACGGTGCTGCGCAATCGTGCCGACGTGTACGGTCTGGCGATGGCGATGGCCAAAGGCCGCGACTTCGTGGGCGCTGAACGCGAACTGAGCAAGATTCGTTTTTCACCAGCAGCACATCCGTGGATTGAAAAACAACTCGCGGAGATTCAGTTAGGTCAGGGAAAGACTGAAGCCGCGATTCGCACCTACCAAGCTGGGGTTAAACGGTTCCCGGATAGCCGGGCGCTCGCTTTGGGACTGCTCGAGGCACACTTCCAAGCTGGCCAGACAGAGAGTGCGCTACAGCTTGCCAATGAGCGATTGAAATCGATTCAAGATGACGCCAAGCTTTACGAGATTATCGGCAAGTGTTATGAACGCCTCGGCAAAAAACTGGCGCAGCATCGGGCCATTGCTGAATCGTACTATCGCCGCGGCAACTTGGTCGGCGCCATCGAGCAACTTGAGATCGCGCTAAAGGCAAAAGACGGCGATTTTTATGAATCCTCATCGACCGAATCGCGTCTACGCGAACTCAAGACCGAATTCAAAAATCGCCCACTGATGCCGGGCGAGAAGCGCGATCGGCCGGAGCGCGAGGAGCGCGGGTTTAGCCAGACGTTGACCGTTCGAGCAACAACGGCATCCGGCTCAAATTGAGTATGTGGTTTGGATCGGCGCGGCACACGCTTTTAGTTGTTTTCTGCGTGCTGACCTTCACCGATGCCGCTATCGGCCAAACAGCCGCCAACCGGCCGCCGCCGTCCAAGGCAAGCGTGCAAACAGCCGATGCGATCAGCCCCGAGCGAGATCGAACCACCCTGACGGCCATTCTGCAAAGAAAGTTTCCGGGTGTGCCCCCTGACGATTGGAGCCACGGCGGCGCCACTTTCGCACCAGGCGTGTCTGTCATCCCGCTTGGCGGCAACAATGCCACCAACGTAAACGACATCCTCGCCATCGGCAAAAAAGCATGGGAGCGAAAGTTTCGAAACGGCAAATCCCTACCAGCGTGTTTTCCCAATGGCGGGCAACGGGTGGCGGCGAACTATCCGCAATTCGACCCGAAGTTAGGCACAGTCGTGACACTCGAAGACGCGGTCAACGCTTGTCTCGAATTGCATCAGGAGCCGCCCTTCCGACTCGATGACGACTTGACCATGGGGGCGGTCAGCGTCTACCTGCGCAGTCTGTCGATCGGCCAAAAGCTCAACGTACGCGTCGCTGGACCTGCGGCAACTGAACAATACGCCGCAGGTCGGCGCTGGTTCAGCCGACGCATCGGCGAGCGGGACCTTGCCTGCGCTTCCTGCCATGTGCTCGAGGCCGGACGAACCCAGGCGGAGGTGGACAGTACGGGCAATAGCGGCAAACGGGTTGGTTTTTCACCTGTGGTGGGCCAAGTGCTAGCCTGGCCGCGGATCGAGCCCGGCGGTGCCATTCGCTCGATTCACGAGCAGTTTCAGAGATGTTTTGAACGCGCAGGTGCCGCACCATTCGAATTAGGCAGCGTCGAATACAAACAACTCGAGTACTTTCTTGGCGCGGTTTCTAACGGTCTGACAATTCGACCGCCGATGACGGTTCACTAGAGGCGGCGAGCGTGACCGTGAAGATGCCAATATTCGTCCGAACCGACGTTGGAATCTTTTGAGCAATCTTTGCGCGAGCTAAAGCCTTTAAACTCTTAAGCGTCACGAAACCCCCTCCACCCCGCCCGTCCATCTTTTGGTTCTCCCGCCCATGAATCTCATCCAGTCTGTCTTCCGTTTCTTTTTCCGCGCCAAAGTGTTGGTGCCGCTCACCATCCTTGTGGTGGGCGGGTTGGTTTTTGTGCAGTTCCAGAAAAAAGCGGAGGAATCCAAAGCAGACCGATATCGGACGGTGACGGTTGATAAGGGTGCGGTCATCCAACGGATCACGGCTAATGGGACGGTGAACCCCGTCACAGTGGTCAGCGTGGGCACCCAAGTCTCGGGAACGGTGACCAAGCTCTACACCGACTTCAACCAACAGGTGAAAGCCGGGCAGGTGTTGTTGGAACTGGATCCTGCGTTGATCAAGGCCAACCTCGCACAGATCGAAGCCACCTTGCGCTCCGCCGAAGCGTCCCAGCGGCTCGCCGAAAGCACCTTAAAGCGTAACCAGGAACTCGTGCGCAAGGGCTTCATTTCGGACGCAACACTTGAGCAAAACACCCGCGACTTGGATGTGGCGAAATCTAACGTTGCGCAAATCAAATCGCAGCTTGATCGCGAACGCACCAACCTTTCCTACACCGTGATTCGCTCGCCAATCAACGGCATTGTGATCGACCGCAAGATCGACGTCGGCCAAACCGTAGCGGCAAGTTTTAGCACGCCGACACTGTTCCAAATCGCGCAGAGCTTGGACGCGATGCAGATCGACACCTCGATCGCCGAGGCCGATGTCGGCACGGTGAAGACGGGCATGCCGGTCAAATTCACGGTGGATGCCTACCCCGACCGCGAGTTTGTCGGCTCGATTCGTCTGGTGCGTCTGAACGCAACGATCAACCAAGGCGTGGTGACCTACAACGTGATTGTCGACACGGCCAACGAAAACCAAATGTTGAAACCCGGCATGACCGCACAGGTGAGTTTTGTCGCAGCTCAGCGTGATGACGTGATTCGTATCCCCACCGCCGCACTGCGCTTTAAGCCACCGAAGGACGATAAAGAAGACAAGAAGAAAAAGGACGCCAAGGCTGCAGAAAAGAAAGCGGACGCAAAATCCGACGGCAAACCAGAAGTGTCTAACGAAGCCGCAAAGAGTGCGACGAAAACGGGCGGTGGTGAGTCACGCCAACTGGCCGGGCCGCCCAGTCTAGGCGGTGGCGGTGGACGGCGCGGCGTGGGCACCGTCTATAAAGTCAACGAGAGGAACGAGCTGGTGCCGATCCAAGTACGCACTGGCATCGCGAGCAACCAGCACACCGAACTTGTCTCAGGTGAGGTGAAGGCTGGCGACGAACTGGTCATTCGTGATCTGCAGGACAAGTCGAAGAAGTAATCGATGAACGCCAACCTTAACACCAGCCCACCCAACACACGTCCGCGGTCCGACGTGTTGATCAAGCTCGAAAACATTCACAAGAGCTATTTTTCAGGCGAGGTTGAAACACCAGTCTTACATGGGATCAACGTAACGATCCAACACGGTGAATTTGTCGCCATCATGGGGCAATCCGGTTCGGGCAAATCGACACTCATGAATATCCTCGGTGCGCTTGATACGCCAACGAGCGGCAGCTACGTACTGAACGGCAAGGAAACCTCCAAACTGACCGACAACGAACTGGCAAAAGTTCGTAACGAGACGATCGGCTTCGTGTTCCAAGGCTTCAATTTGCTCAAACGGATGCCGCTGGTCGATAACGTTGCCCTGCCGCTGCTTTACGCTGGTGTTTCGATGCCGGAAGCGCGCCGCCGCGCCGCTGAAAAACTCGCGCAGACCGGGCTGGGTGCGTTCACCAAACGTCTGCCCAACCAAATTTCCGGTGGTCAGCAGCAGCGCGTGGCAATATCACGTGCCCTCGTTTGCGAACCAGCACTGATCCTTGCGGATGAACCGACTGGGAATCTGGATACGGCAACCTCGGTGGAAATCATGAACCTTTTCACGCGCTTGAACGAAGAAAGCGGCATGAGCATTTTGATCGTGACCCACGAGCCGGATGTCGCCAAATATGCCAAACGATTGGTGCGCCTAAAGGATGGACTGGTCACGTACGACGGACTGGTCTCTGAATCGGATCTGTGATCTTTCGCCAAAGTCTATATCTGGCGGGCTTTCTGAAGCAAAAGCGGCTGAGAATGGCCGTGGATAAAGGACTTTCTCGATGAACTTAGCGCAATTGTTTTCGAAGGGAATCGTATGAATCTCATGCAAGTATTCTTGGAAGCGTTCCGTGCGATGGGAATGAATCGGCTTCGCGCCGGCCTCACCATGCTTGGCATCATCATCGGCGTCGGTGCTGTCGTACTGATGCTCGCCATCGGCGAATCGGTGCGTGAAGACATCAATAAACGCATCGCCGCCATGGGCTCCAATGTGATGGTGATTTTCCCTGGCTCTTCCACTTCCAACGGCGTGCGGGCTGGGCGGGGTGTCGTGCAAACGTTGACTTTCGCCGACGCGCAAGCGATTGCCCAGTTACCCACGTTTAATGCGGTGGCACCGATTGTGCAGCAACCCTTCCAGGTCGCTAGCGGCACCACCAACTGGAACGCGAACGTGATGGGTGTGACGCCGGAGTTTTTCACTGTGAAGGATTGGGAAGCGGATCGCGGTTCGTTGTTCGGCGACATCGAGATTCGTTCGGCTTCACGCGTAGCGGTCATCGGTGGAACCGTTGCCAGTAATCTCTATGGCGAGGCCAACCCGATTGGCCAGACGATTCGTATCCGTAATCGGCCGTTTGAGGTCATCGGTGTACTTGCCAGCAAAGGAAGTGACCTTGGCGGCGGGGATCAAGACGACGCGGTGTTTGTGCCCTTCTCTACCGCACGGCAGCAACTCATCCGTTGGGGGCAGCCCGGCAGTATTCACTACGCGTTGGCACAGGCGGCGAGTGCATCACAGGTACAGGACGCGGTGTACGACGCCTCGCAGCTGTTGCGGATTCGGCACCGCATTCGCGAAGATCAAGAGGACGATTTCACCATTCGTGACTTGGCTTCGATCGCCGAAGCCGCGCAAGGCATTGCCACAGCCCTGACGTTGCTGCTGGGAGCCATTGGGTCGATCTCACTGCTAGTCGGCGGCATCGGCATCATGAACATCATGCTGGTATCAGTCACGGAACGCACGCGTGAAATCGGTATTCGTATGGCGTTGGGTGCCAAACGACGCGATGTCTTGATGCAATTTCTAACCGAGGCGATCGTGATTTGTGTTTGTGGTGGCGCAATCGGTGTGGGACTTGCCTACGCAGGTTCTGTGGCGATTACCAATCTCTCGCCGATGGAAGTGGGGATTTCGATGACGGGAATTATCATCGCTTTCTCTTTCTCAGCCGTGATTGGCATCTTCTTTGGCTTCTACCCAGCCAAGCGGGCGTCGACGTTAAAACCCGTGGAAGCCCTGCGATACGAGTAGCGACGGTCTTAAATTCGGCAACCCGTGGGCGCGATACCTACCGGCAAAGTTGCGGTACGTGTTCAGAAAGACAAAGGGGCGACAATGTCGCCCCCCGATGCATCAATTCAAAACGCTGCTGAATTACGGGCAAGCCTTCGTGCGAATTTCAGTCGGCAAGCTAGTGGCGCAGGTCCATGCCCCGGTAGAAGGCGTGTAGGTAAAGGTTACCGTAGCAGCGGTACCCGATGGAGCAAGCTTAGTGTTCACGCCTGCCGTTTTGAAAGTCGCAGTGAGGGCGCAATTTGATGTATCGGCCACAGCCGCACTAATCGAAGCAACATACCTGCCCGACGTAGCTACGCCGTTGCCCGGCAAAACGCAGCTGTTCGTTAGGCTCGCGTCGTTTGAAATCGCCTCAGAAACTGGCGTCTTCAAACCGCCGAGAAGTGTATATGCTTCTGACGCTTGGGCTTTAGCGGTGTAGTCTTGATAAGCTGGGATGGCAACTGCGGCCAAGATACCGATAATCGCAACCACGATCATCAGTTCGATCAGGGTAAAACCCTGCTGGAGCTGCTTTTTCATATGTTTCTCCGTTAACTAGTTAAATGGAACTCGGGGGTTTCATCAAACACATCGCGATGTGTTGTGCGCTTGATAGGCAATCGCCGTGCCAACATTCCTTTGTGTGCTGCGGGCGCTCGCAAATGGCTTGAATCTTGCAAACTAGCCGGTGATTACGGGCTACATCTCGATAAATTGACGTTTAATGATGCCAGCAACATAAAGCCAGTGGCAAATCAGGTGTCGCACTTCACAAACGCAGCGCGAGACGGTCGGGCTACAGACAGAATGGGAACAATTGTGGTCTTGTGTGACAAAAATTCGAAAACGCTGATCGACAAAATTGGTGGCGAAATGCCGTTTTTTGTCACTTGCAAATGTGAATTCCCGATCCTTTTTGGATGACGTGCCGCAGGCGGCACACTTATGTGCCTGACAACCAAAAGAAACGATGACGACCGAGAATCTTGAGCTGACCATTTTGATGCCCTGCTTGAACGAAGCGGAGACCGTTGTGACGTGCATCAAAAAGGCGCTCAATTTTCTCTCAAGGGCGGGTCTCCGCGGCGAAGTGTTGATCGCCGATAACGGCTCCACGGATGGCTCACAGCAGCTGGCGGCCAAAGCGGGGGCGCGTGTGGCGCCGATTCCCGAACGGGGATATGGCGCAGCGCTGCTGGGCGGTATTGCGGCAGCCCGCGGGCGCTACGTCATCATGGGCGACGCCGACGACAGTTATGATTTTTCGACGCTCGATGCGTTTGTCTCAAAACTGCGAGAGGGGCACCCACTGGTGATGGGTAACCGCTTTGCTGGTGGCATCATGCCTGGCGCCATGCCACCGCTACATCGCTACCTTGGAAATCCGGTTTTGAGTTTCATCGGTCGCCTGCTGTTTCGCTCACCAATTGGCGATTTTCACTGCGGGCTGCGCGGGTTTGATCGACAAGCGATCTTGAATCTCAAGCTGGCGTCGTCAGGCATGGAGTTCGCCAGCGAGATGATTGTCAAAGCAACCTTGGCTGGTTTAGGCATTACTGAGGTGCCGACCGTTCTGCACCAGGATGGGCGATCCCGCCCACCCCATTTACGTAGCTGGCGCGACGGTTGGAGACACCTCCGCTTCTTGCTGATGATGAGCCCAAGGTGGTTGCTTCTCTATCCAGGCTTAGCGCTCATGTTAGCGGGAATAACGGCAATGTCGGTAGTTGCAGTCGGCCCCATCGTAATCAACGGTATTGGCTTCGATATCCACACCATGCTTTACGCGGCCGCGGGGCTAATCATCGGACTGCAACTGGTTATCTTTTCACTAATTGCGCGCGGTATTGGTTGCATCAAAGGTACGCTGCCGCTAACCCGCAATTTCCGCATCTTTCTCGACAGCTTCACACTCGAGCGCGGAATTATTGTCGGGCTCGGCATTGCACTCGTTGGGCTGTCACTCGCTGTCTATTCGGTTCAAATATGGTTATCTGCCCAACTTTCTATCTTGGACCCAAGACAAATGATGCGTGTCGCGATCCCGTCCGTAACAATGATGATCGCGGGGGCCGAAATTTTGTTTGCGTCTTTTGTCCTCGGCTTCGTCGATGCAGCCGCGTCCGAACAAAAGGCTTCGCTACCTGGCTATAACGATTGAAACTACGGCTGCATCGATAAGACTATTGCCACGGAGACACGCCATCACTTCGACCCCCCACAGCCAGATCCTATACACGCCCCTAGAGAAACTTCGTCTTGAACGGCCCGTAGAGCGAATTCGATTCATCCAGAAGTTATGTCAGGAAAAACGTGTTCTCGATCTCGGGGCGATGGACGAAACGGCGTTTGTCGCCAAACGCAGCAGCGGTAGCTGGTTACACGAGGAAATCGCCGCAGCCGCAAAACAAGTCATTGGCATCGACAACTCAGAAATGGTACCGCACGGGGGAATTGAGACCGCAGGAAATGCACAAATTCAGCGCGGCAACATTATGGATCTGGAGGAATGTTTCCAATCAATCCCTGTACTAAAGGAGTTTCGGCCAGAGGTCATCGTCGCCGGTGAGGTAATCGAGCACCTCAATGATCCATTGGCGTTTCTTTCCCAGCTTCGCAGCACAACGGAACTCATGGGCGCGACGCTGGTAATGTCGACGCCGAATGCGACTGCCATTCACAACTGCCTTATCGGCTTGGCAGGAAGGGAGTCGACTCACCATGACCATCTGGCGATTTTCTCGTTTAAGACCCTATCGACCATCTGCCACCGTGCGGGATTCGACGAGCGCGATATCCGCCCCTATTACGCCGAATTTACTGAGATGAAATCACGACAGCGCGGCGTTGGGCGTTTACTTGTTTCAGCCGGTGAACAGGGCGTCAATTGTATCGAGTGGCTTTGCCCAATGATGAGCTTCGGTTATCTTGTAGTGACAAAAATCAATTCGCGCTAATTGAGACAGAATTCGCACGCCTTCACTTCTACCTGCAAAGTAAAAAATGCTCACCAAATTTCTGATCGTTGTCGTTTCTCTCAACACCGTAATCAGCCATTTGTTACTCAAAAGAGCAATTCAGGCAATTGGCGGGCCGTCCACCCATGAGACCTTCCCAAACTTTGTTTTTTCTGCGGCGCTCTCTCCTTGGGTTTGGGCGTCACTGACGCTACAGATTTTTGGCTACGTCGCATGGATGGTGGTGATTTCGAACGAAAAACTTGGCATTGCAACAGCCAGTGTCGGTGCCAGCTACTACATTCTCACCGCTACCGCCGCCTGGCTCGTATTCGGGGAAAATCTGGGCGCACTTCAGTGGGTTGGGATTTTGCTCATTACTGCCGGCGTGGTCTGTGTGTCGCTTGGTTCGACAGCCTCATAAGCGAGACCGACCACTCACCGCCCACAGCTAGACTCTATTTGATAGATAGCCTAATTTGTACACTTCGCTGATCGCACGTGATACCGGTTTTGGCCAAAATTTGTCGAACATTAGCCGATCTTCAGCAGCACGTCGTGTGTTGGCGATTAACGCGGAGGTTTCACTAGCCGGGTGAACACGTTTGGAAACAAGCGGGCGATCAACATAAAGAAACCCTCCCTCTACCCGAGCTAACCTTTCCCAAGCCTCCCAGTCCAAATTGCTAGCAAGACCACTTGAAAACGAAAAATTGTGCAACTTTGGACGGTGGTAAATCACACTTGGGCAGCACACCGGGTTACCCCACTTCAATAGGCCGAGTTTTTCAGCGGGACTTGCCAGATAGGAACGGCCCCCAAAAGCGCGCTGGGTCAGCCAGCGTTTGACTCGCAGATTTAGATTAGAGCGTCGCACCCCGTCACCTTTATGTTCGACATTGTCACAATAGGCAATCAGAAAATCAGGCGCACGATCAATCTGCTGTAGCATTTGAGTCAGGTAATCGCAAGAATACGTGTCGTCCTGATGCGCGATTGTGACAAGCTTGGCCTGCGTCGCGTTCAGTGCAAAATTCCAATCAGACGCAATCCCCATAGATTGTGGATTAATCGCCAACGGTAGGTCGTACTGCCTAGCGACCGACTCCAACTCGGCAGACGGCGTCGAGGTTGTAATCACTATCTGGCCGCTTTTTGTCGTTTGGCTCAGCAGTGACTCAATACTCTCCCGAAGCCAAGGGGACTGCCGGAATACCGGGATGACAAATGCGTGTTCTCGTTCATTCATTTTTGCAAGGTTTGAATGTAAATTAATCAATAACGCACGGCCGACTGTCGGCAGCCTATTAAACTTTCACAACGCACTAGCCGAAATCGCAAATTGGCAAGGCGACGCTGGCTTACGATTAACTTCTTGAAAAACTCAATGCCGACGCCATTCGTTCGTAACCTCGTACTGATCCTTCTCGCCTGCCTTCTCTCTTTTCTGGCCGGCAAGGATATCAATTGGGATCTCATCAATTATCATCTGTATCTCCCCCATGCGTGGACCTTCGACACGTTGCATACCGACTTCATGGGAGCAGGGCCTAATAGCTACTTCAACCCCATCGGGTATCTGCCATTTTATTGGATGGTCAAGGCTGACTGGCATAGCCTGGTTATTGGCTCCACACTTGCCACGATCCACGGTCTGAATCTCGTTTTGTTGTGGGAAATATCTGAGCGGGTGGTGTCTTCAAGCCACCCACAGAAAAAAGTTCTCGCCGCGTTTTCAGCCCTGCTTGGGGTTGGCACACCGGTTTTCTTGGGAACGGTGGGAGGCACTTTCCTAGAGCCCACTTTGACGGTTCTTGTTTTGGGCGCAGTTCTACTTTTGGCCGTCTCCTTGGACGCTTCCGCACAGGAACGAAAAGCGCAGTTTCAAGTTTTGGCGGCCGGATTGTTGTTGGGTTTGGCAACCGGGTTTAAGCTGACTAACATCGTTTTCGCAGCGGCTGCGGGTATCAGCCTCTTGTTTTTTGTAGTGACACGGCGAGTAACACCAGGCCGCGTCTTTGTCTTCGGCGCAGCCTTGCTGACCGGCTACCTAATTGCCAATGGTTGGTGGGCGTACCAACTGTATCGCGAGTTCGGGAACCCGTTTTTTCCCTTTTTCAACGAGATCTTCCAATCACCTGATTTTTCCACCGCGAAATTGGATCACGACAGATTTAAACCGGTCGGTTTGAAAGACGTCGTCAGCCTACCATTCAGGATGGCGGAGTTTCATAGCTGGATCTACGTGGAGAACAATGCGCCCGATCTGCGACCGGCAGTACTGACAATATTTGGCGTGGTTTTGCTGAGCCTAAGATTTTTCCGCTTTGTATCGAAGCACCAAACTTGCCCAAGTGATGAGCGCGCTCCTAGCCAGTTCTTGTGGGGGTTTTTCTTTCTGTCCATTTGCGCTTGGTTGTGGACCACCGGCAACGGACGTTACGGATTTCCAATTCTGCTTCTGACCGGGCCGATGCTTGTCGTTTTAGTTTCCCAAACGGTGCGAGCAACCAAACCAGTCGTTATTATTCTCACCACAGTTGCATTGGCGCAGGCTTTTCATGTCTGGAACGCCGGCAATCCCCGCTGGAGTGCTGCCTCTTGGACGAGCCAGTGGTTTGCCGCAGCGATCCCAAAAAAACTAGCAGAACAACCCTTCGCCTACGTATCTCTAGGTGTTCATGAAAGCAATTCAATTGTTGCGCCCTTTTTGCCGCTGGGTTCGACTTTCCTCAGCTTGACCGGCGCTACCTACGCGTTTCGCCCAGATGGTCCCGGTAGCAGACGCATTCGGCAATACCTCGACTCCCAGCCAGAAAAGCTCAGGTCGTTAGTGAAGTTCAACCCCGAAGCCAGTGAGATCCTACCAAGCCACATCGACGCATGGAACCAATCTCTCGCACCATGGAACTTGGTCACCAATGCAAGCGACTGCGTCCTCATGGATATTGATCTCGGGGAAGCCAAGTATGATGGTTCGCCCCTGCCTTCAGCGGCCAAGTCGAAGCCGATAAGGTTAGTTTCGTGCGCGATCGGTCAAGGCCCTGGCGAGGATGCCGAGACCCGCGAAACACGCGCTCGCCTCACCAAAGTGTTTGATACCATCGAATCCCATTGCCCACTCTTGTTCAGTCCACGCGGGTGGCACTTGACCAAGCGTCTTCGAAGTTGGCATCGCGTCTATCTGCAGAGCGATATCGTCGTTACGGTGCGCGGCGACCGGCTATCGTTGTCCAAGTACGATTTCGGTCCATTTGATGTGGACATGGGATCCATCGTTGACTGGGAACAAGGCACCGCCAACTTCCAATGCAAACGCTTGGACAAGCCTTGGTAACTTTGAGCGGTACGTTCGAACTTAGATGCCAGCGACATTCACTTCGTCAATCTGCGCCGGGGCACTATTTGTGGACAGACCACGATTGTTTTCTGCCTGCGATGAACGGCAGCTTGTTCGCTTCCGCCACGCGCTTCGCTTCTTTCGAAGCCTGCTTCAGTGCTTCCAGCACGCGGGCGTCCTCCGCCGCAGTGGCACTTATGGTTTTTTTGCGAGTTTGTTGAGCGTTTGCCATTTTTGCTCCACTAGGATTGTTGTTTTACGTCGCGTGCCAGACGCGAGTAGCTCTGGCGGAATATGGTAATTGTCGAACACTTTCCATCTGTGTACAAGCGGGATGTAGCGGGTCACGAGGTTGTGCAGGCTACGGTGAAAACGAGGCATGATGGTGGCCTGTGGGATATCGTGACCGCCAAGCTTCACACGTGCCGCAACCCACTCAACTGCCAACTCGGCACTTGGCAAGGCGAGGTAGATCAAGTCTATCTTGTAGCCCGCGATCGCAGCCTTTTCCAGTATCCGCGCTAGCGACTTGCTTGAAAGCGTCGTCTCGAAGGCAAAGCTGCTCCGCAATTCGATAAGCGCGTTGATACGCTTCAATACAATTCGGCCCGCTTCGAATGCGACGGTCTCAGGCGCAAACCCGGAAAGCCCTGCTGCGACAGTGTCTGCATTTACGAACTCGCGAAGTTTGAGTGAGTCTCGCAGAAGATACTTGGCGGCAGTAGTCTTGCCCGCGCCATTTGGGCCTGCGAGGTTGACTAGGCGGGGTTTGGGCATTTTCAGCTAGTCGAACGACGGTGGATCCCGTGTCGTGGCACGGGATGACGGTCGAGAGGGGGTGCTTCGACGTGCTCGGCACGAACAGCGCGGGCGGCTGTTGCAGCAACAAGACTTGGATCCCGACCTTCGTCGGGATGACAAGCTTCAAGCCCCATACGGCACCCAAACGTTTTTCACCTGCGTCGCCTGACGTAGCACTTCGTCAATACCCGGCAGCACTTCATCCACACTTGGCAATGCACCGGTTGCCCCAGTCAAACCCACCACCCAAGTGCGCTTCATGTTTCCAGCGCTCGCCTTTTGCACAGCAGTTTGTCCTTAAGCACTGTCGGCATACTAGACAGAATCTACGTCGTCGTGCTCGCTGAACGCGAGCATGCTAGCCAACGCCTTGTTAACCGCATCGGACGTTGGGAATGCCTTCATGATTTCAGGTTTCAATATGACCACGTTGCTTTGCTGGGTATATTGCTGAAAGTATTTGCCACGGACGCCCTTGCCTAGCTGCTCTCGCTTCAGCACCGGGATGTCTTGGTCAGCCTTGTTCGTAGATGTCTTTTTCACGCGGGGCGGGCATCCAAACTACTGGCTAGCCTTCCGGCTCGCGTGCCTAATGGCTTCTTGGAGGTCCTGCCGCAACAAGGCAATCTCGGATGGCGTCAGCATCCGGGGTGTTTTCGAGGTAGCGAGCTTGTGGCCGGGTAGCACAACCGAATCCGAAGCCAACTTGCGCTTTTCATCAGTCTTCAAGTCTTTATCCATGTGTTTCGGTAAGGTGCAATCCAACGTGCCTACTCGCATTTTCTACCAAGCCACCGACAACGGCAGCTGAAACCGCCCCTCAATAACGCCCTTCACGGTAATGTCTTCGTCCAACTCTACCCAGCGAAGTGCTGCGCCATTCAGTCGCAGCGTGACTTTCTGCAGTTGTTCATTCGTTGCATTGGCAAGCCGCGCGAAGCGATCCGCCGAGAAGCCAAGCTGCTGGCCATCGGTTAGCTCGACAAACACGGTACGGCAGTCAATCCATGCCCGGCTCGCCAGCACTTCGTTTTCAGCGGCGGCGGAATCTATCATTGTTCTCGTTCTGTAAGGGTTGGAAGGAACACGCATGGGACCGACGTTTCTCTCACGCGTGTACAGGCCGCTTTGCGGTCTTGATTCGAATCTCCACCGTCTTGCCTACCGCTCTCGCCGCCTTGATCAGCGTATCTAGCTGCACCGATACATTGTCCGGGTCAAGTACGCGGTCTAGTTGCGAACGACTGGTGGACATCAGTTCAGCCATCTTGACCTTCGAAAGGTTCGCCGCTTGCATACTCTCCTCAATCTGCTCTGAGAGTGCGCGCTTAAGTGCCTTCGCCTGAACTTCCTCAAACAGACCTTCGTCTTTGAGGAAGTCATCAAAGTTAGTTCCAACGTGGGGGTTACGCTTTGCCATTGATGTAGTCCTTAAAACGTTTTGCCGCAAGCGCCAATTCGCTGTCGGGTGTTTGCTGCGTCTTCTTGATATAACCGTGCAACAGAATCATCACACCGTCGTCTACCGCAAAGAGGGTGCGCGCGATGCGATTACCGATTGTTGTTCTGACTTCCCATACCTCGCCGCGCAAGTGATCGACACGCGGCTTGCCGATCGGCCACTTGAACTGCACATAGGCGATATCTTCCCCAATCGCGCGACGTTCGTCCTTTGACAAATCTTTAAGCCACTCGCGCACTGGCTCGTTCCCGCTTTTCATGCGATAGAAAATTGCGACTAGTCGAGGGGCGCTACGCATCCGTGGATTGTACCTTATGCGGTACAGATGTCAACCCACCGCTGCGCATCATGGCACCATGTCAATACTGTCGTCCCGGCGCAGGCTGGGACCCAGTACATCGTAAATCTAGGCTGTAGGAAGGACTGGATTCCAGCCGTCGCTGAAATGACAGAACGGGCCGCAAGCAAGAGGCAACCTCCAAACTGTCGTCCCGGCGGACAACCACAAGGGTTGCGCCGGGCCGGGACCCATACATGGACGCCCCCGGTCTGCAAGAACAATCTTTTCATGATGACGACACACGGAGTCGATTGCAGCCATACATTCGGTCTTTGTTGCAGCCGTCTATCTGGCTGCTGACACATGATGAAATTCGCTGATCGTCGCGCAAACAATT
>JBIIYQ010000012.1:0-38661 GCA_044346745.1 Usitatibacteraceae bacterium
GGGCGCGACCGCAAAAATCTGACGTCGAAAATTGCGGACATGAAAGAAATGCACCGGGCTCAGCTCTGCTACATCTCTATTTTTACACAGCCTCGGCCAGAAGCGGACATCTCCAGCATCCTGTAAAACAGAAGAATGCATCTCGTCATTTCTCAAAGAGGTGCGGCTTCGCCACCCAATGTTGGTAAAGACCTACACCCCGAGACAAATCTTTAGATTCCGCAGAACCGCTTTTAGTGTCGCAGAGGGGACCGTCCCAAGTGGCTTTGCCTTTCGCGCCATCCAGTCGATCGTCTGCAACTGAAACGTGAGCGCGACGCCGTTAGCCCCGCAGTTAGGGGGCAACAACACCTCAGCAGGATTCGCTTGCTCCGCACGCCCTTGGTGAGTGGTGACCGGACAAACCATAACAAGTTTGCTCGCTTCGTTGTAGGGTTTAACAGAGACGACTAACCAGGGACGTGCGCCTTGTTGTTCGTGGCCCTTCGCATCGAGCTCCGGCTTGAAGGAAATGATGTCGCCCGCAGACGGCGCACTCATCTGATTTCCTTGCCCCGCGGTCTGCCGGTGGCAACCAGGCCGTGTTGCGCTTGACTCGCTTTCACACCAGCAAAAAAGCTTTTTACATCAGGCTCGTCGTCGACCGCAACCACGACTAGGCGCTTGCCGTCGATCGCAATCTCGACCTTTGATCCTTCGCCTAACCGCATTTGCTTTGCAAAGGCAGCGGGGAGGCGAACCGCCAAGCTTGAGCCCCACTTGGAAATTGACTGAATTGACATCAAACCCCGTCGGTATGTATATACAAAGAATATACATTAGTGGCGGATAAACGCAAGTGTTGCGCCTGGCTTCGATGTCCGCTTCCGGGAAAATCCTAGGACCGCTTTGGGTCAGGTACGGCGGTTCCCGCTGGAAAAAAGCGGTCATTCCCACCGCCAAATTTCGCCCGACGTTTTCGAGAAACCAATGCCTCTGCAACGCTGCGCGCTAGCGTCATTAGCTTAACGCATCAAACTTTTCGCGCAACAAAACAATAGCAAAGACGGCGCTTTTCAGCCTGTTTTGCTTGGAAGTGCCCGTGGATAGGCGACTCTACTAATTCACCGCGGTCAGCTTGGCATATTGCAGCGCCAACCACTTGGTGCCTTCTGCACGAAACTTCACTTGCACTCGTGCGTCGGTGCCGCGACCTTCGAATGACAACACCACACCTTCACCAAATTTTGTGTGTGCCACGGTTTGCCCCACTCTGAATGGGAATGCATCGGCGCGAGCGGTTTCAAAGTTTGCCCGTGAGGTGTCTGGTGCCCCTTCGCGTCCGTACTCAACGGCATTTTCATCCTTGACGATGTTTTGTTTGAAACCGGTATAGACCTGCCCGCCACCGCCGCGTGTTTCGGAGGCATAGGAACCCCGCGCGCCGGATTTTTCCCAGCCGCCGCCGCCCCCGTAACCCCTGTTGACCAGCGCGCCATAGGCAGCCTGTTTATCTGGTACCACGATCCACTTGCACAGCGCCGGCGGAATCTCGTCAAGAAACCTCGAGACGATTCCGTAACGCGTCTGGCCATGCAGCATGCGCTGGCCAGCATACGAAAGGTAAAGACGTTTTTTTGCACGTGTGATCGCGACATACATCAATCGCCGCTCTTCCTCAACCCCGGCAAAGTCGTTCATCGAATTCTCGTGGGGAAACAAGCCCTCTTCCAACCCGCCAAGAAATACATGATCAAACTCGAGACCTTTTGCGGCGTGTACGGTCATCAGTTGCAAGGCATCGTCACTCGCTGAGGCCTCGTGGTCACCGGCCTCCAGGCTGGCGTGGGTCAAGAATCCGATTAACGTCGTGTCCTCGCCCTCATAACTCTCTTCAAATTGTGTACATGCGGTGACCAATTCCGCCAAATTTTCAAGTCGATCCGCACCTTCGCGCTCGGTTTGGTAGTGCGCCTTTAATCCGGCTTTTTCAATGGCCTCATCGACCAACTCTCCGAGTGAGACGGCGGTGGATGACGACTTCAGTCCTTCGATGACTTTGAGGAAGGTGCCGATTGCCGATGCGCTGCGTCCGGTGATGGCGCCCTGCGCGATACCGTTTAGCGCGGCCTCATACATCGAAACGTTGTAACGTTGCGCCAGCTCTTGCACTTGCTCAACCGAGCGTGCACCGATACCACGCGGCGGGAAATTGACCACCCGCGAAAACGCGCCGTCATCGTTTGGGTTACCTGCAAGCCGCAGATACGCCAACGCGTGTTTGACTTCTTGGCGCTCAAAGAATCGCATACCGCCGTAAACACGGTAGGCAATACCGGCGCGAAAGAGTGTGTGTTCAAGCACACGCGACTGTGCGTTTGAACGATACAACAGCGCCATGTTGGAGAGATTCTTGCCCTCGCGGTGTAGGGCTTTGACCTCATCGATCACAAACTGCGCTTCGTCGGCATCGGTGGAGGCCGCGTAAATACGCAACGGCTCACCTTTCCCCTCGTCCGTCCAAAGATTTTTGCCGAGCCGATCTTTGTTATGCACAATCACCGCATTCGCAGCGTCGAGAATATTTCCTTGTGAGCGGTAGTTTTGCTCTAGCTTGATAATATTGCCGTGCGCGAAGTCACGTTGGAAATCGCGCATGTTGGCAGCTTCTGCCCCTCGAAACCCGTAGATTGATTGATCGTCGTCCCCAACCGCAAACACTGCCGCATTTCTTCCAGCAAGAAGCTGTATCCACTGATACTGCAAGCGATTGGTATCTTGAAACTCATCGACCAATACAAACTGAAACCGCTGGCGGTAGTGCTCTAGTAGCGGCGCATTTTTTGACAAGAGCTCGTAACAACGTAACAACAACTCGGCAAAGTCTGCAACTCCCTCGCGCTGGCACTGTTCATCGTAGGCATGATAGATCTCGACTTGCCGGCGGGTGAATTCATCACGCGCCTCGACCATGTTGGCACGCAGCCCTTGATCCTTGGCCCCATTAATGAAGTACGCCATGTCGCGAGGCTTGAATTTTTCATCGTCGACGTTCAGCGCCTTGAGTAACCGCTTAATGGCCGAATGCTGGTCTGCGGAATCAAGAATCTGAAATGTCTGCGGCAAGTTCGCGTCGCGGTAATGCGCGCGCAGCAGGCGGTTACACAGACCGTGGAAGGTCCCGATCCACATGCCGCGCGTGTTGATCGGCATCATCGACGAGAGCCGCGTCAGCATTTCCTTGGCAGCTTTGTTGGTGAACGTCACACCGAGAATTGCGCCAGGCGAAGCCTGCCCTGATTGAATCAAATAAGCGATTCGCGTTGTCAAAACACGTGTCTTGCCGGAGCCCGCACCGGCCAGCACTAAGGCCGACTCGCGCGGGAGCGTCACGGCGCGGAGTTGTTCCGGATTCAGATTTTCGAGAAGACGCGGGGAAACTACAGAGACAGGTGAGGCGTTGGCGAACATCAAAGACCACAACAGGAAGGTTGGCACAGATTATAGTCGGCGGCGTTTCTGCTGTTCGCGAAGTCGATGAAGTATCGCGCGACAACGGGGAAGCGGCAGGGGACGACTGTATAATAAGTGTCTGAAAAACAGACTCTTTTGCCTCACAAATGGATTCAACGCATCAAACAAAATACGACGCAAAATCGATAGAGGCCGCTGCACAGGCAGCTTGGCAGAATAGCGACACCTACCGCGTTACCGAGTACGCAAAAGACAAGAATGGGAAACCAAAGCCCAAGTTTTACGCCTGCTCAATGTTGCCCTACCCGTCTGGCAAGCTGCATATGGGACATGTGCGTAACTACACCATCAACGACGTTATGCTCCGCCACCTGCGCATGAAGGGTTACAACGTGTTGATGCCGATGGGCTGGGATGCGTTTGGCATGCCCGCCGAGAACGCAGCAATTGCAAACGGCGCGCCGCCGGCACAGTGGACGTATCAAAACATCGCAGACATGAAGGCGCAAATGCAGCCGCTGGGCTTGGCATTTGACTGGTCGCGTGAAGTCACGACCTGCAAGCCGGATTACTACAAGTGGAATCAATGGCTCTTTCTGAAGATGCTCGAAAAAGGCATCGCCTATCGCAAAACGCAAGTTGTGAATTGGGACCCGATTGATCAAACGGTGCTGGCGAATGAACAGGTCATCGATGGTCGTGGTTGGCGTTCAGGAGCCTTGGTCGAGAAAAAAGAGATCCCCGGTTATTACTTGGCAATCACCCAATACGCGGATGAGTTACTTGATTCGGTAAAGAACAAGCTGGACGGCTGGCCGCCACAAGTTCGCACCATGCAGGAGAATTGGATCGGCAAATCAGTTGGCGTTCGTTTTGCGTTCTCGCATAACGTTGCCGATGCCGACGGCCTGATTCAAGACGGCAAGCTGTTTGTATTCACCACACGCGCCGACACCATCATGGGCGTGACGTTTTGTGCGGTTGCCCCGGAGCACCCGCTTGCACTGCATGCTGCAAAGTCGAACGTTGCGGTCGCCCAATTTATTGAGCGCGCCAAACACGGCGGCACCACCGAAGCGGAGCTGGCGGCAAAAGACAAAGAAGGTGTCGCCACCGGTTTAACTGTCACGCATCCACTCACTCAGCAGGAAATTCCAGTGTGGGTCGGCAATTACGTGCTGATGTCATATGGCGATGGCGCCGTAATGGGTGTGCCGGCACACGATGAACGCGACTTTGCGTTTGCCAAAAAATATGCGCTGACGATCAAGCCCGTCATCGACCTTGGCAGCCCTTACTCCACCGACGCTTGGAAGCCTAACTATGGCGACCACGGCGTTTGTATCGATAGCGGCGCCATGAACGGGATGTCGTTCGCGGAAGCCACTGACTACGTCGCCAACCAAACGCAAGCGGCAGGCGGCGAACGCAAAACCACCTGGCGTCTTCGCGATTGGGGGATCTCCCGCCAGCGTTATTGGGGCACACCCATTCCCATCATTCATTGCGCCGATTGTGGTCCTGTGCCCGTGACCGAGAAAGACCTGCCGGTAGTGCTACCGGAACATTTGATTCCGGATGGCAGCGGTAGCCCGCTCAAGAAGGACCGTCGGTTTATTGACTGTACTTGTCCCAAGTGTGGCAAACCGGCCGAGCGCGAAACAGACACGATGGACACGTTCGTTGATTCGTCATGGTATTTCATGCGGTACTGTTCCCCAGACGCGGGCACAATGGTTGATGCCCGCAACGACTACTGGATGCCGATGGACCAATACATCGGCGGAATCGAGCACGCGGTGTTGCATCTCCTGTATGCGCGCTTCTGGACCAAAGTCATGCGCGACCTGGGTTTGGTCAAGTTCGATGAACCGTTTACCAACTTGTTTACACAGGGCATGTTGTCCGCCGAGTGTTTTTACCGCGAAACAAGCGACGGGAAAAAACGCTGGTACTACCCCAGCGAAATCACGGTGCGATACGACGACAAGGGCCGGCCGACTGGCGCGATTGCGAATGACGACGGGTTGCCAGTGTCGTTGGGCGGCATGGAAAAAATGTCGAAGTCGAAGAACAACGTCGTTGAGCCTAAGGACATCATCGCGCGGTTTGGCGCCGATACCGCGCGCGCCTATGTGATGTTTGCCGGGCCGCCCGAAATGAGCGCGGCCTGGTCTGACTCGGGCGCTGAAGGTGTTTACCGATTTTTGAAACGCCTTTATTCATGGGGTTCTTCGAGCAAAAATGCCTCAAACTCCCCGCCAAGCCTTGAGTTTGCGAACGCGGCAGCGGGTGCAAAAAAATTGCGGTTTGAGATTCACTCTATCTTGTCGCAGGCCAACCATGACTACGCGCGCCTGCAATACAACACCGTGGTCTCCGCCGGCATGAAGATGCTCAATGCGCTCGAAGACAGCAAAGCCGAAACGGGTGCTGATTGGGACGCCGCCCGGTTTGAAGGCTTGTGGATATTGTTGCGAATGTTTTATCCCATCGCGCCGCACATCACCTGGCAGCTTTGGAATGAGTTGGGGTTTGTTGCGGCTTACGGCGAAATCATCGACGCACCTTGGCCGGAGCCGGACGTCGGCGCGCTAGAGCAAGACGAAATCGAGCTGGTCATTCAGGTCAACGGCAAACTCCGCGGCCAGATTTCTGTGCCAAAGAGTGCCACCAAAGCGGATATCGAAGCACTTGCGTTGGCTGATGCGGGCGTGGCAAAACACACCGAGGGCAAATCGATTAAGAAGTTGATTGTGGTTCCGGGAAGGTTGATCAATGTGGTGGTCTAAGGAAAATCTGCTGCGCTTGGTGACGCTGCGTTGCGCGCGGCCTCGAAATCCTCATGTATCAATTCATACATTCCGGTTTCTCGGTCTTGCACGCCTTGCCTCGCCTGCGCTCGCGACGATTTTCCGCCGGCTATTTGCGACCACGGTTGTTACAACGATCCTCGCCTCCTGTGGGTTCGCCCTGCGTGGTTCCTATGAACTACCCTACAACACGATTCAGGTGACCTCACGGAGCAACTCGGTGGTTGCCGGTCTCGTGAGGCGAGATCTCGCAGACTCGAAAACGAAAGTTGTCGGTAACGCCAAGGATGCCGAAGCGGCACTCACGATTATTGAAGAACGACGCGACCGGCAGATTTTGTCCCTGTCCGGTGCTGGTCGGGTTCGTGAATACGAGTTACGCATGAAGGTCACCTACCAGTTCGTGGATGCCAAAGGCCAGGTCATCATTCCGACCAGCGAAATCTTGTTGAAGCGAACCTTTGCCTATGACGATACCCGAGTCATCGCCAAACAACAGGAAGAAGCCATGCTTTATCAAGACATGGAGCGCGACGCAACCGGCCAGATCCTGCGGCGCATGATCGCGGTCAAAAAGGTATTGTAGTTTTCGATGCGCCTGACTGCCGAACAGTTTCTGGATCGTCCGCCAAAGTCGTTGCAGCCGCTTTATGTCGTTTATGGCGCAGACCCGTTGGGCGCACTGGAGGCCTCGGACAGCCTGCGCGAAATCGCCAAACAGCAGGGTTACATCGAGCGCGAGGTCTTCACTGCAGAATCCGGCTTCGATTGGTCAAGGCTCGCCTCAGCCGGCAGTGCGCTTTCGCTGTTTGCGACGCAACGCTTTATTGAATTGCGAGTGCCGACTGGCAAACCCGGCAAAGAGGGATCTGCCGCCATCGAAAACTACTGCAAGCGTCTGCCAGACGACACCGTAACCCTCGTCACCCTGCCCGACATGGACTGGCAGGGTAAACAGACTAAGTGGTTCGTGGCGCTTGAAGCCGCCGCCACGGTGATTGAAGCGCAGCCGGTCGACCGGGAAAATCTCCCGCGCTGGCTCGCCAGCCGGATGAAACGCGCCAATTTGTCCGCATCAGCGGATGCCTTGGACTTTCTCGCCGACCGGGTGGAGGGTAACCTGCTGGCAGCAAAACAAGAAATTGAAAAACTCGCCTTGCTTTGTCCGCCGGGCGAAGTCTCGCTTGCGATGATGGAAGACAGCATCGCCAACGTCTCGCGCTACTCGACCGCAACCCTGGTTGCAGCGATACACGCCGGTGATGCGGCACGCATTGCAAAGATGCTCGACGGGCTGAAGGCGGAGGGTGAGCCGCCGCCACTCATATTGTGGATGTTGACCAGTGAGCTGCGACTGTTGCTGCGTATACTGGGCGTGACCAAGTCGGGACGCCAACCGTTTCCCTCCAAAGCGCGCGAAGTCGAGAAACTTGCTCGCAAACATACCGCAGGTAGTTTGGTGCGGCTCAATCTTCAAGCCGCCCGCATTGACCGTATGATTAAGGGCGTAAACAGCAATGATGTTTGGGATGCGCTGCTTCAGTTTTCTTGTGGCCTGGCTGGTGCGCGTCTGCCGATTCATATGCCACAACAATAGACCGGCAAGAACATGAATGATCTATCCACCGCGGAACCCATTGCGGATGTCGTGGGTTACATGCGCCAAATTGGCGTGCAGGCAAAAATGGCTGCTCGGGTAATGGCGCGCGCCTCAACCGCGACCAAAAACACGGCGTTACGCGCTGCCGCAGATGCCATCCTCGCCAAACAAACCGAGATCCTTGCTGGCAATTCCGCTGATGTTCGCAGTGCGCAACAGAGTGGTAGTGATGCAGCATTTGTCGACCGACTAAAACTCTCCGCGGATGCAATCGCTGCGATGGCGGAGGGGCTTCAGCAGGTCGCGGCACTACCCGACCCAATCGGCAAAGTGACCGTGGCCGAACGCCGTCCATCCGGTATCGACGTCGGCCATATGCGTGTGCCGCTAGGCGTGGTGGGGATGATCTACGAATCACGGCCAAACGTGACTGCGGACGCGGCGGCTTTATGCCTGAAGAGCGGCAACGCCTGTATCCTGCGCGGCGGTTCGGAAGCCATCCACTCCAACCGTGCGATTCACGCTGCGATGTTGGATGGTCTTGAAGCGGCCGGTTTACCCAACACCGCAATTCAACTGGTGACCACAACTGACCGGGCAGCGGTGGGCGAAATGCTCAACATGCGCGGCGTGATTGATGTACTGATTCCTCGCGGTGGCAAGAGTCTGACATCGCGGATCGCTGAAGACGCCAAGGTCCCGGTCATTAAACATTTGGATGGCGTCTGCCACGTTTATGTTGATGGCGCCGCCAATCTGGATATGGCAACACGCATTGCCGACAATGCCAAAACGCAACGTTATTCGCCGTGCAACACCATGGAAACGTTGCTGGTTGATCGCCAAATTGCGGCGGCGTTTCTGCCGGCGATTGCACACATCTACGTCGCAAAATCTGTCGAGATGCGCGTCTGCCCGGCGACCCGTGCCATTCTTGACAGCGTCGGTATCACCTCCACTCTCGCGACTGAGCAAGATTGGTACACCGAGTACCTGGCACCGATTATTGCGATACGAATTGTCGGCGGGCTGGACGCGGCGATGGATCACATCGCGCAGTACGGATCCGCGCACACGGACGCCATCGTTACGGAAGATACCGAACGCGCGGAGCGATTCCTGCGGGAAGTGGATTCCGCTTCGGTGATGGTCAACACGTCAACACGATTTGCCGATGGATTTGAGTATGGTTTGGGTGCTGAGATTGGCATTTCGACCGATAAGTTACACGCCCGTGGCCCGGTCGGACTTGAGGGACTGACCTCGATGAAGTGGATCGTTCGAGGACACGGCGAGGTCCGCCCCTAATGCAGACCGTAAGGCCTACTCCGCAGGTTCTTTTCCAACGCAGCGGTGGCACCGTGTCATTGCCCAATATGACGTTAGTCGATCGCGCCGATGGTGGACACTTGTGGGTCAATCCACCACGCAAGGTTTGGTGGCGCGGTGCGCGCTAACCGTCTCAACCGGAATGAACAATGAATGAAACACTGATTTTTGGCGGCAGTTTTGACCCTGTTCACAATGGTCATGTCGCAATGTTGGAAGCAGCAATCACTCAACTGCAGCCAGCAAGAACACTCGTCATTCCGGTCGGTAACGCTTGGCAAAAAGCGCGGATGCCGTATGCGCCGTCGCGCCATCGCATCGCAATGTTGAAGCTTGCGTTACCTAATATCACGGTGGATGACCGCGAAGTATCCCGCGGTGGCCCGACCTATTCGGTTGATACAGTACGTGAATTGAAACTCGATTATCCGACCGAAAAATTTGTATGGTTGCTCGGCGGTGATGCTTTTTCGAAACTCGACACGTGGCAGGAGCCTGTTGTGTTTTCCCAGCTCGTTCGTTTTGCGGTGGTCCTGCGCGCTAGTGAAGAAATCATTGTGCCGCGCACCCCCGTACAGCACGAAATCGTTGATTGTTCACCGCCGGCGATCTCCTCAACACAGATTCGCGCCCTCCTCCAGATTGGGGGTAAATCTCGTGAATCCGTACGCGCGTTGGTGCCCATTGCGGTTTACGACTATATTCAGCATCATCAACTCTATCTTTGAGGAGCCAAAGCGTCTTGGCCAAAAAATCAGAATCCACCCTAATTGAAATCATCATCGACGCGCTTGAGGACATCAAGGCGAAAGATATCAAGGTCGTCAATGTGGCCAAGATCACAGCGGTGTCCGATTATGTCGCTATCGCGAGCGCGGATTCCAACCGACAGACGCGTGCGCTGGCTGGCAATGTCATCGACAAAGTGCGCGAGGCGGGTTACACAGTTTATGGCTCCGAGGGAGAAGAATCCGGAGAGTGGGTGTTAGTCGATTGCGGTGACGTTGTCGTCCACATCATGCAGCCGGCGATTCGAGATTATTACAAGCTTGAAGACTTGTGGTTAGACGGGACACTTGTGTTTCCAAAACCGAAGCGGGAAGTGCGGGCTATCGCCGAGGCGGCTAAACCGACCGGTGAAGCCAAGCCGAAGAAGGTGGCTGCCAAAAAGAAACCGGTGGAAAAAAGAGCAGTCGTGAAGAAGGCGTCTGCCACAACTGGAACGACCAAAAAAGTCGCGGCGAAGTCGGGAGGATCAGAAAAAAAATCAGCAAAAAAGCCTGCTGCAAAAAAAGTGACCGCCAAGAAACCTGCGCCCGCAGTCGCAAAAGCACCCGCTGTGAAGAAGGTGCCAGCCAAAGTGACGGCCACCAAAGTGGCAAAGAAGAAAAGCGCTTAACCCCGGGGTCTTCCATCGGCGGCGCTTCCCAGCCATTTTCGGCCGAAAACGCGCGCCAGATCTAGTGTTTAGTATTCGAGGTGACGTTTTGAAGATCTACTTTCTTGCGCTCGGACACAAGCTACCGTCGTGGGTAAACGCGGGGATCGAGGAATACACCAAACGCATGCCTCCTGAAGCGCGCGTGGAGGTCATCGAGTTAAAGCCGGAGGTTCGTGCCAGCAGGACCACCGAGCGCGTGCTCGCGTTGGAGGCAGAGCGAATTCGTGCCGCTATCCCCAAAGGTGCCATGCCGATTGTCTGCGACGAAAAGGGCAAGACGCTGACGACGCCGATGTTATCGCTCTGGATGGGTGAGTGGATGCGTGACGGAATCAACCCGTGTTTCATTGTTGGCAGCGCCGACGGACTCTCGACTGAAATCAAACAAAGTGCCGCACACATGGTCGCACTTTCGGGCTGCGTGCTGCCCCATGCGATGGTGCGCTTAATCCTAGCGGAGCAAGCGTACCGGGCTTGGTCGTTGCTGCATAATCATCCGTACCATCGTGAATAGCACACCGCAAAGACACCTTTAGTGTCCAATATGATGCAGCAATCCCCAAACAGTATCTACCTCGCTTCGAAGAGCCCGCGACGGCGCGAGTTGCTCGAGCAGATCGGTGTGCAATACGAATTGCTATTGATGCGCGAACTGGCACCGCGGCTGGACATCGATGAATCGCCCCGCCAAGCCGAGACGCCGCACGCCTATGTTGAAAGGGTTGTCGAGCTTAAAGCAGGTGTCGCGATGATGGTGATGCGCGAGCGCAAGTGGCAACCTCGGCCCATCTTGACGGCTGATACGACGGTGTCATTGGATGGCACCATTCTGGGGAAGCCAGCAGACGCGGACCAAGCGGTGTCGATGCTGAAACGTCTTTCCGGAGAGACCCATCAAGTTTTGACGGCAGTAATGGTAACAACTGCGGGCGAAACTTTTCGAACACTCACCACCAGCATGGTCACGTTTTCGACGTTAAGCGAAGATGAGATTCGTCGGTACGTCGACACCGGCGAACCAATGGACAAAGCCGGTGCTTATGGCGTGCAGGGTCGCGCTGCCAAGTTTATTGCCAAATTGTCCGGCAGTTATTCGGGCGTTGTTGGGCTTCCGCTGTTTGAGACCGCAGGTCTGCTCAAACACGCCGGTGTGCAGTTGTAAGTGAGCATTAATCACAGGGCACTTGAATTGAACGAACAGATATTGATCAACGTGACACCGCAAGAAACCCGTGTTGCCATCATGGAGCAAGGAGCGGTTCAGGAGCTGCATATTGAGCGCTCTTCGAATCGCGGGCTCGTCGGCAACATCTATCTTGGACGAGTCGGAAGGGTACTGCCTGGCATGCAGTCGGCCTTTATCGATATCGGTCTCTCGCGCGCAGCGTTCCTGCACGTCGCCGACATTTGGACCGGCCAGAAGAATGGCGAAAAGTCAGGTGAACAAAAGGCTGTGGAACATAAGCCGATTGAGAAACTTCTCCACGAGGGGCAGAGCCTAGTGGTTCAGGTGATCAAGGACCCCATCGGATCCAAAGGCGCACGACTTTCCACACAAATTTCCATTGCTGGTCGGCTGCTGGTCTATTTGCCCGGTGACCATCATATCGGCATTTCGCAGCGTATCGAAGACGAAGCCGAGCGCGAGCAGTTACGGGAGAAGGTGCACGCCCTTGTGCCGCCGGGTGAGGCGGGTGGTTTGATTGTCAGAACAGTGGCAGAAACCGCATCAGAAGAGGAGCTCAATGCGGATATCGCCTACCTCATCAAGCTATGGCGCGGAATCACCGAGGCAGCATTTACCGCCGCACCGCAGACGTTGCTTTACCAGGATCTTGATCTAAGCCATCGGGTCATGCGTGACCTCGTCACCGCAGATACGGAACGGATCATCGTCGACTCGCGGGAGACGTACAACAAAATGCGTGACTTCGCCGAGCAGTACACCCGAAGCTCCGTCTCTGTCCTTGAACAGTACGCTGGCGAGAGACCGTTGTTTGACTTGTTCGGTGCCGAAGATGAAATCGACAAGGCGTTGCATCGTCGCGTGGATCTAAAGTCCGGCGGCTACGTAATTATCGACCAGACCGAGGCGCTAACGACGGTCGACGTCAACACCGGCGGGTTTGTGTCAGGGCGCAGCTTTGACGACACCATTTTCAAAACTAATCTTGAGGCTGCGCAAACGATTGCTCGCCAACTACGCCTGCGCAACCTCGGAGGCATTATCATCGTCGATTTTATCGATATGGATAACGGCGAGCACAAACAAGCGGTACTTGCCGAATTCGGCAAGTCAATGCAACGTGACCGTACGCGCTGGACCATCAACGGATTTTCCCAACTAGGGTTGGTTGAGATGACGCGCAAACGCACGCGTGAGAGTCTCGCCCACGTGTTATGTGAAAGTTGCCATACATGTAGCGGGCGCGGCGAGATAAAAAGCGCACAAACCGTGTGTTACGAAATTCTGCGAGAGGTGATGCGCTCGGCTAAGAGTTTTGATGCACGCGAATACCGGATACTCGCCTCACAGTCGGTGATTGATCGGTTTCTTGATGAAGAATCTCAATCAATGGCAATGCTAGAAGATTTTATCGCCAAGCCAATTTCGCTGTCCGTCGAATCGTCCTACACACAAGAGCAGTACGACGTCATCCTCGTGTAGACAAAACCCGTGCAGCTCGGATCAGCGGGATGACCCATTGTCAATCCGCAGCGTCTTGTCAAATGCAGTGGCGTCCGACGCACTAATCGCGGCTGCCGGTTGAGTCATGTCGGGCGTGGGAACGCCGGATTTCGTGCGCGTCGTCTTTGCGAACGTGAGAGCGTCCCCGGCGTCTGCCTCGTCGGCCCTCGCCGTGGCCGCCATGCGCACGGTCTCAGGATACCCACCCTTTGGTTTCGGTAGCATCGATTGCGCGTCTGCGGCGGCACGTGCTTCTGAAGAGGGGCCAACGTCACGTACTTTACGAATAAGCCCAGAAATCAGTTCGATTTGATGCTCCACGTCGGCGAGTTGCGCCTCCACTTTGGCCACCTCTTCATTGATGTTACTGCCTCGGTCATTGATCTTTTGTAGCGAGGCGACCCGCGCTTCGAGTTGTGCCTTGTGATCACGAATTTGTGTTTCGAGCGGGAGCGGCACGGCTGTTAACCAACGCTCGGTATTGGTGCGCGCTTGATTAAAAATTCCGCGGGACTCGTCGACAAGCTGGCGCCAGAATTTGCGCACCATAAAGCGCTTTTCCGTCATTACGATATTGATGGGGTCTCTACAAAACTGTTCAGTCTCGCGGATAAGCCCCGCGAGTTTAGCGCGGGGCTCCTCGAAGTCGAGCGGCGGAAACTCCATCGTAGTAAAGCCGAACCGCACACGGAATGTGCTGTAGACGCCCTCCATCAATCGTAGGATATCCTCACCGGCGAGCTTCACATGATCAAAATCGTCGCCGATCAGACGAATCAGTTCGCGCATACCACGGGTCAGGCCGGGGGTGGTCCATGAGTCATTGATCGCTGTCAGGCTCTTGTTGCAAAGCAACTCAAGCTGAGTCGGATTGAAGGCGTCTAGGACGGCATTTTTCTTGGTATTGAATGCCGCCCGCTGCACTTTGTATTCGAAGAGTGCTGCATTGTAGGTCTCGCGCTCCTGACTTACCCGCTGCCAGAGTTTTGTTACGAGGTCGCGGGTTTTGCCTTGCAAGTCAGAAAGTTCGGCAAGCTGTGCGGTAAGTTGTTCGTGCTTTCCGACCAAGCTCTTCTGGCTTGCCGTCATGATCGCGCCGATTTCAGAGGTGACCGCTTTGGCGAGCAACTGACGCTTGATTGGGATGATCTCACTTGCAAGATAGTTCTCAAGGCGATTAATACCCGACCTCGCAACCTGTTCACGATCTCCCCTAATGCGTCCGACGAGCGCGTCTTTTGCCGATAACGCAAACACCTTTTCGGCTGGCAGCCCCAACTGCGTGGACACGTTGTCCATCATCCGCTGCATGCCGGACAGGACTTCCGACCCCGTCGTCAAGTCGTCCCGCATCAGGTCGATTTTGTTGAGTACTGCTATCTTTGCTGGCAGCCCCGGCCGGACATAACGATTCCAAATCTCAAGATCACTTCCTGTCACCCCCGTGTCAATACCAAGCAGAAACAACACTGCGTGTGCGTTGGGTACGGTGGAAAGTGTGAGCTCCGGTTCGAGTCCAAGCGCGTTTAGGCCGGGCGTGTCCAGCACTGACAGGCCATTCGTCAACAGTCGATGCGGGTAATTGATGATTGCATAGCGCCACGCTGGCACCTCAACGACATCGTCTTCCTTTGGAGTGGTGCCGTCATCAAACATCGGGATCAGGCCCATCATGCGGGCGTCGAGTGCATACACCCGTTTGGTGGCGGCGATCGCTGAAAGCGCCTGCTTCATTTGTTTTTGATCGTTGATATCGAGCCGAATCTTCGACCATTCAACGGGCATATTCTTGAGTTGTGAAATTGACTCGTCGCGGTATCTCGTCTCGACTGAGAGCAATTTCAAATACGGCTCTTCACCTGGGTCGTGAAAAATCTCGGTCGGACACATTGTCGTCCGCCCAACATCCGAGGGCAGCAGCCGCTCCTTAAAATTCGAAAAGAACAGCGCATTGATGAGTTCCGACTTACCGCGAGAAAACTCGGCCAAAAACGCCAGCAACAAACGACCCTTGTTAAGCGTTTCAAGCAGGTCATAGAACCGAATCGATTGCTGTACATCCAACTGATTGGTACGCTCGAGCCAATCATGATACTCGTGCACCGCGCGGGCGAGGTCCGTACGCCAATCATTGTATCGCTCTGCTTCGAATTCAAATTGACTTGTGGCAAGATCGGCCATCATGGGGCTCTGCACATTGGTTACGGCGATGTGAAAACAACGTAAGACGACTATCTGGAGGCAGCCGACATAAAATTGATTCGCAGCGCTGTCATCGAAAGCCGGTTGCTAAACATCATTTTTTGTCGAAAGTGGGCAAGCAGTGCCACTATCTTACCTGCCTTCATATTGTCCGGCTATCGTGGCATCCAGTTCATTAGCCGCGCTGCCTCAATTCCAAGAAACGCCAAGGGGCCGATCAGCAACACTTGAAGCAGCAGGATGACAAACAACGGGGATAAATCAACGCCTCCGATTAGTGGAATCAGATTCTGCACGGGTTTCAAAATCGACCGAGTCATGGTGTGAAAAAAAGGCTGCAACGGATGATAGGGGTTAAGCCATGAAAGTATGGCTTGCACAATCATCAGACCGATGAACAAAAACACGGAGAGTCGAAACAGTTCGACAACACTATACGCTAGCAAACCGGGCCAAAAGGTTGGTGATGCCAGCGACACCTTGTCGCTCAACAAAAGCACTGAAAGGGAAAGCAGGGCGGTCGCCACCCAAGCCACTGCGATCGAGGCTGTGTCTAGTCGGAATACGCTCGGAAAAATGCGCCTACTAGGTGTAACCGCCCAGTCTGTTAGTGCCATGATGAAGTCTGCCAGCGGATTGCCTGCGCGTGCGCGAAACGGGGCGCGCATTGTCTGTGCAAAAAAGCGCAATAACACGGCGAGTATCCATAACTGACCCAGACTTTCGAGCAAAAAAATGAGAGATTGAGTCAACATAAATTTGCTTTCGATAATTCATCCCCCAATTCGCGTGCTCGCGTCGCGGCAGCATGTACACCGCGCACAAACTGTGCCTTCAGTTGGGCTTGCTCAAAAACGGAAATCGCAGCCTCCGTAGTGCCATGCCGCGAAGTCACATTTGCCCGCAGCTTCGAGAGCGGCTCTGCACTCTCACTGGCGAGCCGCACCGAACCGAAGAAGGTTTGCCGTGCAAATTCTCGTGCTATATCAGCTGTAAGCCCCAGCTCAAGGCCGGCTGTCTCCAATGCCTCCATCATGTAAAAGACATACGCGGGACCGCTGCCGGAAACCGCCGTAACAGCATCCAGCATTGCTTCGTCCTCGAACCACACCACTTTACCGACTGCGCCCAAAAGTGTCTCGGCAGCGTCTCTACTGTCGGGCGACAGATGTGGGGCTGCGTACAAGCCGGTAATCCCTTCTTGAATCAGCGCTGGCGTGTTCGGCATCGCACGCACCATTTGGGCCGACTGCATGCAGCCCGTTCCGCCATCTAACCATGCGAGTAGATCTGCGACGCGCAGCCCGGCAGCAATGCTCACTACGAGTTGTTGATCCGTAGTTTTTCCCGCAAACGGCAGCAGCGCCTCCCGCATCACCTGCGGCTTCACCGCCAAGACGATGATGTCAGCGGCGACTAGGCTGCCAATTGCTGCATCGCCCGTGGGGAAAAACCCCGCACCGAGACGGGCGACCTCGGCTGCCGCCGTTTCGTTTGGCTCCACCGCCGAGATGCACTCGGCGGCCCAGCCTTTCGCGATCAGCCCTCCTGCGATAGCCTGCATCATCTTCCCACCGCCAATAAAGAGGATATTCTTCATTGGGCCTCAGAAACCATGGCCGATGCTTCGGGCTGACCCAAAACTTGGCGTGCGCCAAAAATGAGACTACCAACTCGTACCATCGTTGCGCCTTCGTCGATTGCGGTCAAAAAATCGCCTGACATTCCCATTGAGAGTGTATCAACCGCTGGCTGGCGCTGGCGAAGCGCGTCAAAGTACTGCCTGAGCAGCCGAAACTGGGCGCGAAGTGTGGACTCGTCCGGGGTATGTTCAATTATCGCCATTAACCCGCGAAGTCGCAGCCCCGGCAGTTTGCCTACGCGCTCAGCCAACTCCAAACTGACGCTAGGCGACAAACCGTGTTTTTGTGATTCGCCGCTTGCATTGACTTGCACCAAAACGTTGAGGGGCGGCAGCTGAGCATTCACTCGGTGCTTTGACAGTGCTTCGGCAATTTTGAATCTATCCACAGTCTGCACCCAATCAAAGTTAAGGGCGGCCAACTTGGCCTTGTTGCTTTGAAGCGGGCCAATCAAATGCCACTCGATACCACCTTTACGCAGGGCAGAAAGTGCATTTATCTTGTCACAGGCTTCCTGGACGTAGTTCTCACCAAAGGCGCATTGACCAGCATCGAAAGCGGCCTGAATAGCCTCTATTGGTTTTGTTTTCGAGACCGCGACAAGCGCTACCGGCGATACAAACAGCACGGAGCGTCGCGCGATCGCGGCATCACGAGCTTGGTAAGCGCCTTGCAAGTTGGTGGCAATTGGGAACATAATCAATCGTACAACTGCGACGTTTTGAGAGTGAAAAGTATAAATGGAAATCGCTGAACTGCTCGCCTTTGGCGTCAAGAATAAAGCGTCTGATTTGCATCTCTCGGCCGGTCTCCCGCCGATGATCCGAGTGCATGGCGACGTGCGACGCATCAACGTTCCGGCGTTGTCTCATGACGACGTTCATGGCATGGTTTACGACATCATGAACGATGGCCAGCGCAAGCAGTATGAGGAAAACCTTGAGTGTGACTTTTCCTTTGAGATACCCAATCTTGCGCGTTTCCGCGTAAATGCATTCAATCATCACCGCGGAGCGGGTGCGGTGATGCGGACCATTCCCTCAAAGATCCTGTCGCTTGCGGACCTCAACGCACCGAAGATTTTTGCCGAAATCGCCAAACAACCCCGCGGCATGGTGCTGGTGACCGGGCCCACTGGCTCCGGAAAGTCGACGACCCTTGCGGCCATGGTCAATGACGTCAACGAAAACGAGTACGGCCATATCCTAACGGTAGAAGACCCGATTGAGTTCGTTCATGAGTCAAAAAAATGTCTGATGAATCAGCGCGAGGTTGGCCCGCACACACTCTCGTTCGCCAACGCCCTGAAGTCGGCGCTGCGCGAAGACCCGGACATCATTTTGGTCGGCGAGATGCGCGACCTAGAAACGATCCGCCTCGCCATGACGGCGGCGGAAACCGGACACCTTGTCTTCGGCACGCTGCACACGTCTTCGGCCGCCAAAACTGTCGATCGAATCATTGACGTTTTCCCAGCGGCAGAGAAAGAAATGATCCGTGCGATGTTGTCGGAAAGTCTGCGTGCGGTGATCTCACAAGCGTTGTGCAAAACAAAAGATGGTCAGGGACGCGCGGCTGCTCACGAAATCATGATCGGCACACCGGCCATTCGTAACTTGATTCGCGAAGCAAAAGTCGCCCAAATGTATTCGGCGATCCAGACCGGCGGATCGATCGGCATGCAAACGATGGATCAGTGCCTGGCAGACTTGGTGCGCCGAAACGTTATTTCCGTCGCCGAGGCACGCAATAAGGCTTCCAATAAAGAAGCGTTCAATTAATGCAATCGGTTTCTGCGAATCTTTTTCGGATGCCTAGACGCGAGGGATAAATCTCATGGAACGAGAACAAGCGCTAAAGTTTGTGCATGAATTGTTGCGTGCAATGATTGCCAAGAAAGGATCCGACTTGTTCATCACCGCCGGCTTCCCACCGGCAATGAAGATCGACGGCAAAATGACGCCAGTTTCCCAGTCGAGCTTGTCGCCGGTGCACACCGGTGAGATTGCACGGTCGATCATGACGGACAAACAAACCGCCGAATTTGAGGCAACCAAAGAGTGCAATTTTGCGATTGCACCGGCTGGGATTGGCAGATTTCGTGTCAATGCGTTTGTTCAGCAAGGGCGTATCGGCTTGGTGATGCGCACCATCACGACCGCGATTCCCAAGATGGAAGACTTGAATCTGCCGCCGGTTCTCAAAGACGTTGTGATGACCAAACGTGGCCTGGTCATTTTGGTCGGCGGGACCGGCTCCGGTAAGTCGACGACACTCGCGGCGATGATCGGTTATCGCAACGAAAACTCCTATGGCCACATCATCACCATCGAAGACCCGGTCGAATACGTTCACGACCACAAGAATTGTGTTGTCACACAGCGAGAAATTGGCGTTGATACCGACAACTGGTTTGCGGCACTTAAGAACACGCTGCGCCAAGCGCCAGACGTGATTCTGATCGGCGAAATTCGTGACCGGGAAACAATGGATTACGCAATTGCATTTGCCGAGACGGGCCACCTGTGCATGTCCACGCTACACGCGAACTCGACCAATCAAGCGTTGGACCGGATCATTAACTTCTTCCCCGAAGAGCGTCGGCATCAGTTGCTCATGGATCTTTCGCTGAACATGAGGGCGTTTGTGTCACAGCGCTTGATCCCGAAAAAAGAAGGCAAGGGCCGTGTAGCAGCGATTGAAATCCTGCTTAACTCACCCTTGGTTCAGGACTTGATCTTCAAGGGCGAAGTTCACGAAATAAAGGAGATCATGAAACGCTCGCGCGAGATCGGCATGCAGACCTTCGACCAAGCGTTGTTTGATCTCTATGAAGGCGATTTCATTTCGTACGAAGACGCACTACGCAACGCCGATTCGCTGAACGATCTGCGCTTGAATATCAAACTGAACGGCAAGTCTGCCAAGGACAAAGATCTGGCATCCGGGCTCGCGCATTTGGAAATCATCAAGTAATTCCGTTCAAGCGACGAGTTCGCGTTCGCCTTTGAATTTGCCAAACTGGCCGACTGCTGCGCTTCTTCAGGGCGAAAATGTCTGGAAACGTCCGTCCTATAAAGACTCCATGATTTGGGTACTTCTAATGACTCCGTCGTCCCTGCTTAGTTTGGTAACTGCGCTGGAATGACGGCAATTTTGCGGTTTTTTGAAGTTCCCATTTCGCCCCTACTGTGGTTTCGTCTCTTCCCGACGATTGCTGCCGGCAATAATTTTGTATTCGTAGAGTCGACACTCAATCTTGCCGTTGAACAGCGGTGTCTTGCGACTGGTGCTGAGGCGGATACCTTTGGGCAAATTGGTGTCGCCAGAAAAGAAATAGGCACGCCATCCGGCAAATTTCTGTTTCAGCAGATCGCCGAGCTTCGGGTACAGCTCCTTCAGTGCCTCCGAATCACCAATGCGATCGCCATACGGCGGATTGGTGACGAGTACACCTGCGTCTGTCGGTGCCGAGATTTCCAGAATATTGGCTTGTTTGAGCTGTACACAGTCACCCAAACCGTTAGCGACCAAGTTTTCGCGTGCGATCTTGAGCGCCTCGCCATACATATCGGAACCGAACACCGAGGCAAGTGATTTGGGTTTCTCATTCGCGCGCGCTTCGTCGATCAGTCGTTTCCAAAGCGGCTCATCAAACTCCTTCAGCTTTTGCAAAGCGAACTTACGTGGGCTGCCGCCAGACAATCCCGGTGCAATGTTGAGCGCCATTTCGGCCGCCTCGACCAGAAACGTACCGCTACCACACATCGGATCAAAAAACGTTTCATCGGCCTGCCACCCGGTCAAGGCGATGATACCGGCGGCAAGATTTTTCTTTAGCGGGGCTTCACCGGTGTGCTCGCGCTTGCCGCGCTTAAACAGCGGCTCGCCAGACAGATCGACATACAGCGATGCCTCGGTTTGGTCGAGATGCGCGTGAATCCTCAGATCAGGTTCGCGCGTCGCCACCGACGGTCGTTCATTCTTGACCTCGCGGAACTTGTCGCAGATTGCATCCTTAATCTTGAGCGTCGTGAAGTCCAGACTCTTGACGGGCGACTTCTGCGCGGTGATTTCCACCTTGATAGTGCGCGAAACATCGAACCACGACGGCCAAGGCAGCAACATCGCCGTATCGTAGATGTCATGTTCGGACTGGTATGGGAACTGCGCGACGTGCCAGAGAATGCGTGTGGCGATTCGCGAATGCAGATTGGCGCGATACGCGACCTCAACGTTGCCCTTAAACGAAACGCCTGCGTCGGTCGGCACCGCATCCGTCGCACCCAAACGTTGCAACTCGGCGACGAGTACGCCCGAAAGCCCCCTTGGGCATTGTGCAAAAAATTTGTTCACGTCGCCGGCGGCCGGTTAGAAGGGTTTGACCACGACGAGGATGACAATACCGATTAAGGCTGGCAGCGTCGGAATTTCATTGAGCCAACGATAAAACACATGGCCGTGTGTATTCCGATCGTGCTTGAAATCATTCATCAATTTGCCCAGGTAGAAATGCTGCGCGACCAGCACACCAACCAACGCAAGTTTGGCGTGCATCCAGCCCTGTCCAAAGCCGATGCGGTACCCGCCCCACAACCACAACCCCAAGCCGATGGTAATCACCATACAAGGCGTCATGATGCCGAAATAGAGCTTGCGCTCCATCACCTTAAAGCGTTCGAGCGAAATAGGATCGGTGGCCTGCGCGTGATACACGAACAAACGCGGCATATAGAACAATCCGGCGAACCATGCCACCATAAAAATAATATGAAACGACTTAATCCAAAGCATAGTTAATCCACGTATTTTTCTAGTGCCGCTTGGTAGGTGCCCTGGGTGCGCATGATGACTTCGCAAAATTCACGCACCGCCCCCGCACCACCTGCGGCCTTCGTCATGTAGTCCACCCGCGAGGCAACATCACCCGGTGCACTTGGTACAGCTGCAGAAAACCCACAGTGCATGAGAATGGGCAGATCAACAATATCGTCGCCGATTGAGGCAACCATGTCGGTTGTGAGTTTCAGTTTCTTCAGCAGCGCTTGGTAGGCGGCGGATTTATCAGCCGCACCCATCACCAAATGCTTAATCCCTAAATCCTTCGCGCGTTTGGCGAGTGCAGCCGACGACCGGCCGGAAATAATCGCCAGTGTGACGCCTGATGCCGCAAGCATTTTCAGGCCATGGCCATCCAAGGTGTTGAACACCTTGAGTTGTTCGCCGTCTGCACCATAGTAGAGACGCCCGTCTGTGAGAACGCCGTCGACGTCAAAGATTGCGAGCGAAACCTTTTTGATTTTCTTGGCCAGTTGAGACGAGAGCTTTTTCACAGAACCCCGGCCCGCATCAGGTCAAGCACATGCAGCGCACCAACCAGCTTGTTGTTGGCATCTACAACCAGCAAGCCTGACGAGGCAATTTTGAAGCGCTGAATCACTTCGGCAGCCTCCGCAGCCAGTTTGTCCGCGGTGATGGTCTTGGGTGAAGAGGTCATGACTTCACGCACACGCAACGTCCGGATGCTGTAATGCGCTTCCAGCGTACGTCGCAAATCACCATCGCTAAAGACACCGAGCACTTCATCGGCGCGACCAACCACCGCTGTCATGCCCAACCCTTTTTTCGACATCTCCAGAATTGCATCGGTCAGTAACGCGTCTTCCCACACTTTCGGCACACGATCCCCGGTCACCATCACATCCGAGACATGCATCAGCAAGCGCCGCCCAAGTGATCCCCCCGGATGATGCATGGCGTACTCTTGCTCGCCAAAACCACGGGCATCGAGCAGCGTCACGGCGAGCGCATCACCCAGCGCCAAGGTCGCTGTGGTGCTTGCGGTTGGAGCGAGGTTCAGCGGGCATGCTTCCTTGGCCACTGCCGTGCCAAGGTGTACCGTCGCCGCTTTTGATAACGTTGAATCTGCGCGCCCCGTCATCGCAATGATGGCAGTGCCGCGACGTTTTAGCTGCGGCAACAGCTTGACGATTTCGTCTGACTCACCAGAATTGGAAATCGCGATGACGACGTCATCCTTGGTAATCATGCCGAGGTCACCGTGTGACGCCTCCCCGGGGTGCATAAAAAATGCCGGGGTGCCGGTTGAGGCGAGCGTTGAGGCAATCTTGCCGCCGATGTGTCCACTTTTTCCCATGCCCGTAACAACAACACGGCCTTTGTTCACGGTCACATCAAACAACAGTTTGTGGGCGGCAATAAAGTTTTGCCCAAGCGGTCCCGTCAGTTGTTCGGCAAGCGCTCTGACGGCATCGGCCTCAATGTGCAGGGTTTCGCGGGCAAGCGACAGTGTTTTTTCAGTGTCGCTGACGTTGCGTGAAGGTAATATGTGTGGCATCTCGCTATTTTATGCGTGTTTAGCATCGACCTCTGTCACGTACGGATAAACGCGGAGAAACTCGGTGAAGCACGCCGCAGGTTTGACAGTCTCACCGACCACTAACGCCATACTGCCCGCCAACCATGCACTCCTCCACCCTGTCACTTGTTGTTATGCTGCTCGCGACGGCTGTCGTAACGGTGGTGCTTTTCCGACGTATCAACATGCCGGCGATTTTGGGCTATCTGATCGTAGGCGTCGCCATCGGGCCACACGCAGCCGGATTGGTTCCGGATAGCGAGGGTACCCGTTACTTGGCCGAGTTTGGGGTCGTCTTTCTCATGTTCTCGATTGGCCTGGAGTTTTCCTTGCCGCAGCTGGTTGCCATGCGCAAAGTGGTATTCGGTTTCGGGCTGCTACAGGTGCTTGTCACTATTCTCGTCGCAGGCTCAATCGCGCTTCTTGCCGGACAAACGTGGCAGGCCGCACTCGTCATCGGCGGTGTCTTGTCGATGTCGTCGACCGCGATCATTTCGAAAGTGCTCGCAGAGCAGGCCGCATTGCACTCGCCTCACGGTAAACAAACCATGGGCGTCCTGCTGTTTCAAGACTTGGCGGTGATCCCACTGTTGGTGCTAGTGCCTGCACTAAGTCTTTCAGGTGAGGAAATGATTTCCTCGGTGGGGCTATCGTTGCTGAAGGCGGCGGCGGCGCTTGCGCTCATCCTGTTTCTCGGCCAACGTCTGATGCGGCCGCTGTTTCACTTGGTCGCCTCACAAAAATCATCCGAGCTGTTTGTGCTGACCGTGTTGTTGGTCACGCTGGGCCTTGCACTGGCCACAGAGGTGGCTGGCGTCTCGTTGGCGCTGGGTGCGTTCCTCGCGGGGATGCTGATTGCGGAGACAGAGTACCGCTACCAGGTTGAAGACGACATCAAGCCCTTCCGCGATGTGCTGCTTGGGTTGTTCTTCATCACCATCGGCATGTTGCTGAACTTTTCCGCGCTGTGGCAGAACCTCGTCTACGTCTTACTGGTGATCGTCGCGCTGCTCTCAATCAAGTTTCTGATCGTTCTTGGCCTCTCGTGGGCGTTTCGACACGACCGCGCAGTGGCGCTACGTGTCGCCTTGGCACTAGCGCCGGCCGGTGAATTCGGCTTTGTGTTGCTGTCGGTCGCAGATAAATCAAGCGCGCTGCCGTCCAACGTGTTGCAGATTGTGTTGGCCGCCTGCATCATTTCCATGTTGTTCTCACCGCTGCTGTTTAAGTACATGGAGAAGATTGTTTTGTACCTCGTCGCTTCCGAGTGGGAGCAGCGTGCGGTGCAACTGCAACAGCTCGCCGTGCAATCGATGATGAAGAAGGGGCACGTGATCATCGCGGGCTACGGGCGTTCGGGGCAGAGTCTTGCGCGATTTTTGGAACGGGAAAAAATATCCATCACCGCCTTGGACGGCGACCCGATGCGGGTGAAGCAAGCGAGTGCGGCGGGTGAGTCCGTGATGTTTGGCGATGCCTCAAAACGCGAGGTCCTCACCGCAGCCGGTATCGCTCGTGCTTCGGCGTTAGTCATCAGTTTTGCGGACACTCACACTGCGATGCGAATCCTCGCACACGTTCGCACGCTAAAGCCTGATCTACCGGTCATCGTGCGCACTTTCGACGACACGGATGTACAAAAGCTGCGCGACGCAGGGGCGGATGAGATCGTCGCTGAGGTCGTTGAAGGCTCCCTCATGCTCGCCACTCAAACCATGCTGCTGTTGGGTGTGCCGCTGAATCGCGTGTTGTCGCGACTTCGCACGGTTCGCGGCGAACGGTATGAGCTGATGCGCGGATTTTTCCCCGGCGCGACGGACGCCGATGATGGTGTGCAAGACCCGGACTTGCCACGGCTTCAGTCGGTCATGTTAGACGCCGGTGCAGCCGCGATCGGCAAATCCATCGCGGAACTCGATATCGGCCGCGAAGGCGTATTTTTGATCGCGCTCCGCCGAGGTGGCGTTCGACAGATGGAACCAGACCACCAGCTTTGTCTGGCATCCGGCGATGTACTGATCCTGAATGGTTCCCCGGAAAACCTTGCGCGCGCGGAGATGAGGATTTTGCAAGGCTGATAAAAATTCAAAGCGCCCTATTTACGGGCTTTTCCAAGCCATTTTGTTTGAAGATGCCCGTGGCTGTTAGGGTTTCAAAAAGAAAAAAGCCCGCCGAAGCGGGCTTATCTTATGAACGACTTCGAAATCTAGAACGATAAACAAACCAACGTGGAGAGCGAATCGCCAACCTCCCCAGTTGTTAAGGCTGTTGCTGCTGACACTGCAGGATTCGAAATCCTCAACGACCCGGTGGCGGGATTGCCGTCGTCAAGTTGGGTGTCTAACTGCTTTGCGATTTTGCCCAAAACGCCGGTCGAACAGATGTTGTAAGAACCAGTCATGCCAGTGATCTGCATTGTGCTGCTGATACCTATACGACCTCCGTCCGCATTTATCTGTAAATATGCAGAACCATCGGAGCAGTCAACGCTGGTGTTACCGGCCAAGAACCCCGCTAAACGCATGTGCTGCCACGCCAAACAAGACTCATCGGTACCTGTTGGGGAATTCCACGCACCTTCTATCTGGCCATTACCCACTGTGCCTGGTGTAGACGCGGTCGTGGCATTAGAAATCTTGGTTGCTGCACCAGCCAAGTCCCCAGGAATACCCTTAAAGCGATCTTGGAAGCCATATAGTGCGGATTGAATCGTGCGGAAGTCTTGCGCGTAGCTCTTGGCCTTGGCGCTGTTGATCAGTTCCTGCCCCTTGAGCACGCCGCCCAGCAGCAAACCGATAATCACCAACACTATGGCAATCTCGACGAGGGTAAAACCTGACTGTTGACTCTTCATTGTTATCTCCAGTGGAAGCTTTAAGCGTTGATTGAGAAGCTAGGCCGCAAATCGAACAAACGCACCGAATACCATTCCAATGATCAGCACGGCAGCGGCGACATCGAAGCGGACTTGGTGCGATTGGTTGGTATTAAGTGAGTTCATGATGGCCTCAAAATTCGTTACAGACAGCTAACCTCCGCAAATCGCGTGCCAACTATTTAAGTCATTGATGTATCGGACATTTCAGCCGGAAGCGAGCATTCGGCTACGACTCGTGGTTCCGGCCTGTCGGCAGAGTCGACATAGGTGTCCGAAAAACCGACACTAGCCGTCCTAGCAATACGAGTCTTTGGGTGCCGAGAGATAGCTTGGAGTCGAACGGGTGTTGCAACAAGCCGAACGATCGCAAATTTCAATTACACGCGCCATGCCACAATCACGTTATGGTGCCCGCACAGTCGCGCCCTCGCTTGACTTTAATCTCCAACCCGCAACGTTCGTGAGTAGCCATTGGCCAAGTCTTTAAACACTCAGTATTCAACAGCTATATCCACTTGGGTGATCCAACAACGCCGATGGTTAATCATCGCGATGCTGCTGTCGCTGCATTTCGCGGTACTGTCCCAAGCCAATGAGGGCCCTTACTCCCGAATTTGGCTGCTGGTTCATTTTGGTCTGTTTTTGATCTGGCAACCATTTGTTTCGGCCGAGCGTGAGCTTAACGTGATCGCTGTCGCACTACTACTAGGGGTGACCGCTGTACTGCTTTACACACTCGCGGGCTGGATGTTTGTGGCTTGGATCGCGATTCTTATTGCCATCATGGGCGGTAAGGTTTTCACGCTGCAAGCAGCGCGACGAAGTCGATTTTATTTGGTGGCTGTCTTTTATCTGTTTGCGATTCTCCTAGCGTGGACAGTACCAGTTTCATTGTTGGGGCTCGCTTCGTTGCCCGACGGTATGCGAACACTTGCCGCTTGGGTGATGCCGCTAGTGCTTTTAGCAATGGTGTTTCTACCCTTCAGACCGGAAGACGAATCGAGCGTGCAGGTATTTGACTTCTTCTACTCGACATTTGTATTGCAACTTGTTGTGGTGATTGTTTTGGGTAGCCTAGCGTCCATGCGCGTGACCGGCAACCAGTATTTTCCGGCGGTGCTGTTGACGGTGCTTTCCTTCGCAGGCGCATTGCTGTTTCTCGCTATCTTGTGGCGACCGCGCGGCGGCTTTGGTGGCCTGCGTACGTATTTTTCACGTTATCTGATGAGCGTGGGCTTGCCCTTCGAGTTGTGGATGCGTCGTATTGCCGAGCTCTCCGAAGCCGAGATGTCGTCGTCGCGCTTCCTCACTTCCGCGATGGACGAAGTTGCCACGCTGCCGTGGACGGTGGGTGCAAAATGGACAACAGAAGATGTCGAAGGACGCTTCGGGCGCGAATCAATTCATGCTGCGTCGTTTCGCCATCACGGCTTGGAAATCACCTTTTACACCGAGGTCGATCTGTCCCCAGCACTTTTTTTGCACGTGCGGCTGTTGGCACAGGTAATTGGGGAATTCTACGAAGGTAAACGTCGTGAACAGGCAATGAAACAAAATGCCTACATGCAGGCGGTTCACGAAACCGGCGCGCGCCTGACCCACGACATCAAGAATCTTTTGCAGTCCTTGGTTGCGATTACCTCAGCGAGTATTGTGTCGAACGAACGCAGGGGACAGGGTGAGCTTCTCCGCAGCGGCATCGCTGATCGACGCTCGATGTCACCATTCGACGAGATGTTGCAGCGGCAACTACCCCAACTCACACAACGGCTACAGAATACTCTCGATAAACTGCGTAATCCAGCAATCCATAGCGCAAACGTTATCTTCTCTGCGGCAGACTGGTGGCGGGATGCGGCGCTGCGCCACTCGAACGCTGCCGTCGATTTTCGCTCCAACGATTCTCTTGTCGGTAATGTTCCGGCGACCGTTTTCGATACGGTGTTGGAAAACTGCTTGGAGAATGCCCGCAAAAAACGGGGTCGCGAGCCTTCGATTCAAATTACTGTAGAACTTTTATCGGGCGATTCTCCGACTCTTTTGGTGACCGACACGGGAAGCGCAATAGCCGAGCAAGTCCAGCTAGAATTATTCAAGACGCCTGTGAACAGCGCTCGTGACGCCGGATGGGGTATCGGACTTTTCCAAGCGTATCGACACGCAGCCGACGCAGGTTACGAACTCACACTAGATCGCAACGAGCCGGGATGCGTACGGTTCCGTTTAGCGGCGGCGCGCGGCGTCTAGACGTAAAAAAGGGCGCCCGAGGACGCCCCCTTGTTCATCTGTACGCCGCGACCTATCCCCGCGTGACTCGGGTGGCTCCTTGCCCTGATAGGATACGAACCTTATCACCAACACGAAACTCTTCGTCTTTCTCTTGGGTGACCGCGATTAACTTGCCGCCCTCAAGCCGAACAGTGACCTCAATACCACGGCGATCATTATTGCTCTTTTCTACGGCATTGCCGATCAAGCCGCCGACAACCGCGCCGGCAATGGCTCCAGCCGCATTGGCGCGGTTGCCACCGCCTACCGTTGAACCACCAATGCCACCTAACGCCGCACCAACAAGGGTGCCGGTGCCGGATTCTGCTCCGCGTGCATCGATCGAAACGTCCCGGACTGTCTCCACAACGCCCAGACGAACATTCATTTCACCGCGGACTTGACGACGATTGTAGTCACCACCACCCATGCTCGGAGAGACGCAGCCCGCCAACAGCACACTGGAGAGCAGTGCGCCGGTCAATACTACAAAGCTAGATTTCATTTAGTGTTCCTTCCGTTTATTGCTGTTATGGACACAAAATGTGTGTGCCACACTTCAATCCCATAACGGTTCATCAAATGCCATCTGATAACGCTCGCCGATCTCCTCGCGCGTTGGCCGATGGCCCTGCGGTCCACGATGTTCGATCTTGATCGAACCCATGGTGTTGGCAAGTCGTCCTGTTTTTTCCCATGACCAGCACCGTTCAATGCCGTACAACAAGCCTGAACGGTAGGCGTCCCCACAGCCAGTAGGATCAACTCGCCGATTTTCCTTAACGCTCGGGATAGATATCTGTTGACCGTCGGCATAAATCACCGAGCCTTCCGCTCCCTTGGTAACGATCAGCGCCTGGACGCGTTCGGCCAGCTTTTCGACGGAATCTCCCGTTTGTTCCTCCAACACTCGTGCCTCATAGTCATTGACCGTCACGTAGTTTGCAAGTTCAATGAAATGCCGTAGTTCGTCCCCGTTAAAGATTGGCATCGCTTGGCCCGGATCAAAAATAAACGGGATATTCAGATCGGCAAATTGCGCCGCGTGTTGCAACATACCGTCCCGCGAGTCTGGCGCGAGGATGCCAAGCGTAATCCCTTTTGCATCTCCAACCTTGTTAATGTACGAGGACGACATTGCACCTGGATGGAACGCGGTGATTTGATTAGCGTCCAGATCGGTCGTAATGAAGGCTTGCGGTACGAAGGTGCCGGGTAACTCTCGGATGTGCGTACGAGCGATTCCGAGCCGATCCAGCCGCTCGCGATACGGACCAAAGTCGTCCCCAACTGTTGCCATCACCAGCGGCTCTCCGCCCAAAAGCTTAAGGTTGTAGGCAATATTTCCGGCAGTTCCACCAAACTCGCGGCGCATATCCGGTACCAAGAACGCTACATTCAAAATATGAATTTGGTCGGGAAGAATATGTGTGCCGAACTTGCCGTGGAAAACCATGATGGTGTCGTAGGCAACAGATCCGCAAATGAGTGCTGGCATGTCATTTACAATTGTTTTTGTGAATGTGAAGATTATAGCGACGGCAAACGGCTGCCTGCGTTGCGTTGTACCAACAATTTTTCTGTAACTTAGTGCCACACGTTCATCCGACGACAAACGCCAATAGGTTTGCGGAAATTTGCTGAGGAACTGTCTCATTCATCATGCGTGTGAAATGCGTGCTGCAAGTGAGGGGACGGCGCGGCCCGGTGAGTGCAGCTGATGTAATGAATGAAGAGTTGTTTACGGTGGACCGATTGAAAAAATGTTGCGCGGGATCATCTCTCACGTCGGATGTGTCTGATTTTTTTGTATTGATTTGATTCGTCCATCGTACAAGAGACCCGACTCAACGCTGGTTTCTTTTTCGCAACCACAGTGAAAAATTCGGACTAGTGCGTACGCCAATCCACTGACCCGGAGTATGCGGTGGCGAGGACAACGAAGCCGAATGCGATCCTATACCAAGCAAAGATTGTAAAGTCGTGGGTTGACACATAACGGATCAGCCAGCGCACAACAACAAAGGCGGACAGAAAGGCGGCTATAAACCCCACCGAGAACATGGGGATGTCGCTCGTTGATAACAGGGCGCGCGCCTTCCATAACGTGTACAGAGTCGCGGCAAACAAGGTGGGGATGGCCAGAAAGAAAGAAAATTCAGTCGAGCACTTGCGGGACAAGCCAAAGAACAGGCCGCCAATGATGGTCGCACCAGACCGCGATGTTCCGGGAATCAACGCGGCACATTGTGCCAGTCCAAGTTTTAGCGCGTCCAGCCAAGTTATGTCGTCCACGCTAGCGATCATCGGCCGAGCGACAATCCCAGGCGCTTCGTCGCGCAGTTCCAAGATCTCGCGCTTGGTGCGCGCCTTGTACCAACGCTCCGCAAAGAGAATGATGATTCCGCCGACGATAAACGCCAACGCGACCGGAATGGGGTGGAAGAGTACGGCCTTGATCTGTTCGTCGAATAGCAGCCCTAGGATTGCCAGCGGCAAGAAGGCGATGAACAGGTTTAGCAAAAATCGTTGTGCACGCGGCTCATTGGTAATGCCGCGAAACGTAAACACCAAGCGCGCACGATATTCCCAACAAACCGCGAGGATGGCACCGGCTTGAATGAAGATTTCGAAGACCCGCCCTTTTTCATCGTTGAAATCGAGCAGATGCCCGGCCAAGATCAAATGTCCGGTCGATGAAATTGGCAAAAATTCAGTCAGCCCCTCGACAACGCCGAGGATGAAAGCTTTTACCATTAGGGCTAAATCCAACGCCGTGCTCCCGACACAAACATGAGAGATTATAGGAGGCGTGATGCTAAAGATCTTCCACTAATCCGTAGCCCGAATATTGAGGCGGCTACTTCTTAGCGATAACGAGTCGATCCGCGAGAACCATAAACGAAAGCGAAGACTGTTCGACTTGCAAACCAAGGCGGCTGATTTGAGTGGCGGTCAGCGTGTAGATCGGTTTGGCGTCGAGGTGCTCTTTGGCAAGCTGTGAAGCCGTCTTTGCCAGCGCAGCGGACAACGCGTCCGGCATGTTGTCGACGCGAACCCGATCTAAGTTCGCATCATCCAACACCACCGATCTGGATTTTGTATCGTAACTGGGCACGCCGGAAAGTGTAACGCTCCCCCAAAGCGAGCGCTGCGGGGTGTTCAGTATGGAGGGTAGTTTTACTTGCAAATCGACCGTAATAGACAATCGCGCCGTTGCAGTATCCGATCCGCGCGCTGCGTTTGACAATGCTGCCGCAACCCGAGGGCGCATTAGCGTCACCGTCAATAGGTCGGCAATGTTATGCTCCATCGGAAACCGTTTGCCGATGCGTTCGTTAAGCTCGTTATGCGTGACGCTGAATTGGTAACCGAAAAACGGAAACACGGCACATCCCGTGAGCCCGATTAAAGCGAAGACGGCGAACCGGCGAAGTAGGGCACCCGGCGAACGATATCGGCTCAAGCGAAATCCAATCCAGTGTAGCGATACCGAGGGGGTCTTTCAGCTAAACCGAAATGCATTTACAGCGCATTGAGCTGGTCGAGCAGCTCTCGGGTTTCTTCCGGATCAGCAGAACGCATGACTGCGGCGACCAGTTTCGGGATCGCCGAGACGCTCGTTATAAGTACGCGTTGTTTGACCAACAGTAAATTGGCGGGGTGCATTGAAAAATCGCGCAATCCAAACCCCAGCAATAACCTCGTTAGAGCCACGTCCCCCGCCATTTCCCCACAGACGGCAACCGGGATTTTTGCAAGATTCGCCTGTTCGATCACACTCGCGATCAGATGCAAAACGGCCGGGTGCAAGGGGTCGAACAGGTGTGCGACCGTATCGTCGGTTCGGTCGATGGCCAAGGTGTATTGAATCAAATCATTAGTGCCAATGGACAGGAAGTCGAGTTTGGCGAGGAACATCGGCAGGGCGATTGCGGCCGCTGGAATCTCGATCATGCCACCGACCAGAATGTTATCGTTGAACTTTTTGCCCTCTCGCGTCAACTGCTCTTTGGCCATGTTGATCGCAAGGAAAGTCTGGCGGATCTCCACCGATGAAGCGAGCATCGGGATGAGAATTCGTACATCGCCGTAACGGGACGCCCGCAAGATAGCGCGTAACTGAGTATTGAATAACTGCGGCTCGGCGAGGCAATACCGAATCGCGCGAAGCCCTAGCGCAGAATGGCCGCTCGTAGCCAAGCCGGGATCGAGTGACTTGTCGGCACCGATATCCAACGTCCTGATCACCACTGGCAGCCCCTTCAGCCCCTCAGCGACGGTTCGGTAAGCCTCGAACTGTTCATCTTCGTCCGGCAGGTCGCGGCGGTTCATAAACAAGAACTCGCTGCGAAACAATCCGACGCCGGTTGCGCCAGATTGCCGGACGGCATCTAGATCGGATGGCAGTTCAATGTTGGCATGCAGCTCGACGCTGATACCGTCGAGTGTGGTTGTGCTGGCGGCCTTAAGGCGTCCTAGCTTTTGCTTCCCCAACTTCCACTGATGCTGCTTTAGGCGGTATTCTGCCAAAACGGTCTCTTCTGGATCGACGATCACGACGCCTTGTGTGCCGTCAACGATGATCAGCTCGTCTTCGCGCACCAGCTCACGTGCCGAATGAAGCGCCACAAGGGCGGGGATACCGAGGCTGCGAGCAAGAATCGCGGTGTGTGAGGTTCTGCCGCCGAGGTCGGTAATAAACGCGGCGACCTGATGATCCTTAAACAAGATCACGTCGGATGGTGAAAGGTCGCGAGCCACCAAAATGGTGTCCTCCGCGCGCTCCCGGAGCTTTTCTGGGACCGCGCCACCTTGGCCGGTGAGCGCCGAGACTATCCGCTCTGCAACTTGCCGCACATCGGTTTTGCGCTCTCTGAGATATTCGTCTTGGACATCTGCGAATTGGGCAAGCAGCTCATCAATACGTAACTTCAGCGCCCATTCAGCATTGCAGGTTTCGCGCTCGATAATCGCGCGAGGTTCGACCGAAATGGTGGGATCTTCCAGCAACATGCGGTGTATCGTCACGAACGCGGCAATATCACCTGAGTGAGCATCTAGCTTGTGCGCCGCCTTAAGGCCAACCTCAAGCGCGTCTAACTCGGCGCGGACAGATTTCACCGCGCGGTCAAACCGTTTGATTTCTTTCGTAACAAATTCGACCGGAATGGAGTAGTGGTCGACTTCAAGCGAGGCGAGCGTTAGCAAATGGGCATGACCGATGGCTATTCCGCCAGAGACTCCCAAACCGTGCATGGAAAAACTCATGTGCTCGCCTCGGTAGGTTGACTTGTCGTCCAATCAAGCGAAATCTCGGTGCGAATACTTATGACACAGCAAGTCGGACACCGCCTCAACCTCATTCTGTAGGCGGCATTGCGGGTCATTAAGTCAGAGGAGAGGTGGAGGCCCACGACTCTTATGACCACACCGGCGACATCACGTTACTCACCCTCGCCAAATTTGTCATTAATGAGCTCGGCCACCGCTGCAAGCGCATCAGTCTCATCGGCACCGGAAGTTTCAAGCTCCACAAGCGTTCCCCTCCCAGCCGCCAGCATCATGACGCCCATGATCGACTTGGCATTCACACGTCGTCCCGCCTTACTGATGAACACGTCGCTTTGAAAGCGGGCGGCGGTTTGCGTGAGTTTGGCGGAGGCACGAGCGTGCAGCCCTAACTTGTTGATGATTTCAATCTGTTGTTTTTGCATATTGCCTACGTTGCCGTGCTAAGGGTTTCGCAGCGGCCCGCTGGCATCTGAATAATGCCTTCAGTGCCGCCTGCGACGGCTTTTTCGATCAGCTCCGCCATGGAGCGCTCTCGGTATGTGAGCGCGCGTATCAGCATCGGAAGATTTACGCCGGAAATTCCTTCGACACGCCCAGACTCCAGTAGTTTGCAGGCAATATTCGACGGCGTTGCCCCAAAAATGTCCGTCATCACCAATACACCATCACCTTGATCAACGAAGCGAATGAGGTCCCGGCCCTGCGGCAAAATGGCATCCGGATCATCGTGAATAGTCACGCCTAGCTGGCGCAGATAGAGGGGGCGTTTCCCAACCACATGGGAGGCGCAGTGAATTAGGCTTTCGCCCAGCGTGCCGTGGGCAACAATCAATAGTCCAATCATCCTCCGATTTTAGCCCATGACGGAAATTGGCTCGCACCTAGCGGACATTGAGGGTGGACAGACGCAATGCCTACGCAGCGAGCTTGTGCGCCGCCGCATAACACCGTCCTACAACTCTTCATCGTCGTCATCGGCAGAGCCGCCTTTCGCTTCATATAGCCAACATATCTTCCTAGTGTCAGGTCCCGACAGGCGATCGCCCATCAGGCCACATCTATAGGCCCTCGCGGAGAGGCGCTCAAAATGCCGGCACCCCGGGCATTTGCCAAACGGGGAACCGTCGCGATCCGATTGGAAGGTGGTCAGCGCCTCACGCAGAGCTGAAACGGCATTGCGTATCCGGTTAGGACTAATCTCACGCGTCGCGTGGAGCCAAGCGAGTTGAGGCTGGGCGTCGTACAAGAACTGTTCTCCGGTCGCAGAGAGGCGAAGTCGAACAACCCGCCGGTCAATGTCATCTTGGTATCGCTCAATCAGGCCGCGCCGGTCAAGCAGCAGCAGGCTTTGTGAGATGGTGCCCTTGGTCAGTCCAAGATACTCGCCGAGCGCTTGGGGTGTATTTGAGTAACGGTTTGCATTAGAAAGATAAACCAGCGCCTCTACGTGTACGGGGGCCAGTTGGTCATCCGATGCGACACGTCGCGCTTCTGCGCGCATCAAGTTGCCGAGCCTCTCAACAAGTTCAAGCAGGACAAGTGGATTTTTATCCATGCCAGGACACCGGATTGAACAACTGGCTGCGGTGGATAGATAGGTGTAAAGCCTTCAGAATACATGCCCCAAAATCAATTCTGACCCGCGCAATTGATTAAAGTGTCGACTCGATACTAAGACCGGTCGATTTCTAGCCCCATATTTTTAGTATTGTGTCGATACTAATCAAGTTTACTGGCTCTCGCAAGAGCTCTTGGCAACAGCCTTGACACCGTACACGGGATTCTTTGCAATGGCCTGTGCAATGCAGCCGAGGGCAATCCCTAATTCAATATGATCGGAAACTCAGTTCCCGACTGCTGCGAGATAACCTTCGTCAAGAGGCAACCAAGCGATTGCCCGCTTCGTGTATCGATCCAATCGGTGGATACAAAACGAAAGTGAAAGCCGCCCGATTTGGCGGCAACCCAAATTTCTCGATTTGGTGTCTGCCGATTGATGATGATCTTGCTGCCATTTTCAAATGTCAGTGTCAAAATCCCGCTTGAGAGCTCGCTATCGACATTTGTTGGCAGTTCGTCCAACCGAATTTGAAGACGCAAGAGTAAGCTGTCAACAACTAGATGGAACTCAGTTTCCTGCATGGGAGTATTGGCGGACATGGTGAGCTTTCGGCGCGAGTTTCTCGCTTTGGGGGGCTGTCGTCGCGTGATACCATCGATCAAACAACTTCGAACCGTGCCCCATGCAACTACGCCAGATTCTACGCATATTGTCCCTGCTGACTCTTATCGCCGCGCTTTCGGGCTGCGGGCAGAAAGGCCCGCTACGCCTTCCTGATGTGCCGAAGTCGGCATCGGTAGCGGGAGATTTGTAGATGGCTGCAATAGAAGTTTTTGGTGGGCACTACCTGTCCGGCGAGCTGTACGTCGAGGGGGTTAGATTAGGTGATGTTGCAGAGAGATTTGGCACGCCAACCTTTGTCTACTCACGGGCGGCGCTATCTAAGGCCTATCGCCAACTCGATGAGGCTGTCGGCCGCGCGCGCGCGGGACGTCCTTACACGATTTGTTATGCGGTAAAGGCAAACTCAAACCTCGGCGTACTGAATACGCTGGCACGACTCGGCACCGGATTTGACATTGTTTCTGGCGGCGAATTACAGCGTGTCCTTCGTGCGGGTGGCGAGGCGTCCAAGGTGGTTTTCTCCGGTTTAGGAAAAACGGCCAGCGAGATGGCCCTTGCCTTAAGGGCGGACATTAAGTGCTTCAACGTCGAATCAGAGGCTGAATTGGTGCGGCTCGATGAAGTGGCCAGATCGATGGGAATGCGGGCGCCAATAAGCCTCCGCGTAAACCCGGACGTTGACGCCAAAACGCATCCATACATTTCAACGGGCCTCAAAAATAATAAGTTTGGGATCGCATTCGATCGTGCGCGTGCCGTCTATCGAGCAGCGACCGCTATGCAAGGAATCAAGATTGCGGGAGTCGATTGCCATATCGGTTCGCAGCTGACCGATGCCACCCCCCTAGTTGAGGCCATGGGAAAAATAGTCGCGTTAGCGGACCAGTTAGCCGCCGACGGCATCGAGATACACCACATATGTCCCGGCGGCGGTGTAGGAATCACCTATGAAACAGAAACCCAAATTGATCTGACTAGCTACGCGGCGGCGTTGGAAAACGCGCTCGGCAACCGCACGGCCGAGCTTCTACTTGAACCCGGACGCGCAATCGCCGGCAACGCTGGCATGTTGTTGAGTCGCGTCGAATACGTCAAGCTGGGCGAGCATAAGAACTTCCTAATCGTCGACGCGGCGATGAATGACCTTATTCGTCCCGCGTTATATCAAGCACACCATGAGATTGTGGCGGTCAGACAGACCGGTGACGTTTACGCGAAAGAATTTGATGTCGTGGGCCCCGTTTGTGAGAGCGCAGATGTGCTCGGTTACGCAAGAAAGCTCGACGCATCCGCAGGCGACTTGATTGCGGTGCTGTCCGCCGGCGCTTACGGTTTTGTTATGTCGTCGAACTACAACACCCGCCCTCGCGCAGCTGAAGTGATAGTCGATGGGGAAAGTGTGTTTCTAGTGCGCGAACGCGAGACAGTGGACATGCTGATGTCCGGGGAATTTCTAATTCCATAGATGGAATGAAGCAAATTCATGCGCCGGCATCACATCGCGCAAAACAAAAAGCGCACCTATGCAATGGTGTGATTCGTAATGGTATCGTCTCGATACCATTTAAGAAAACTCAGTTGCAAATAATCGGCCTTGACGGCGTGAATAACTGGTGTTCAAAAAAATTCTTACATAGAATCCTTTTCACCAAGTGCTCGCGGCGAATGCTTTTTGAATTCCTCGCATTTGGATTCTTTTGGGCAAGCAACCGCGAGTGGAGGGAGGTTGTTTCGCCGTCTCTAGCGTTCTCGGCAACTGCCAATCTCAATCGTTCGTCTGAACTGATGTCTTGGTGATTCGATTCAGTTGAGTCGAGTCCAAACAAGCAATTCGGTCCAACCATCGAAAGGAGTTGATCATGGCAACAGCCAAGAAAAAGCCGGCAGCAAAAAAAGCGGCTAAGAAACCAGCAGCAAAAAAGCCGGCAGCTAAGAAAGTAGCTAAGAAGCCAGCGGCTAAGAAAGTAGCTAAGAAGCCAGCGGCTAAGAAAGTAGCTAAGAAGCCAGCGGCTAAGAAAGTAGCTAAGAAGCCAGCGGCTAAGAAAGCGTCTAAGAAGCCCGCCGCAAAAAAAAAAGTAGCTAAGAAGCCAGCAAAGAAGCCCGCCGCAAAAAAGGCAGCCCCTAAGAAGGCTGCCCCAGTAGCGAAGCCCGCGCCAATGGTGACCCCAGTCATTACGCCGCTAATCAAGCCAATGGGCTAACTGGGTTCAGCGCTTCGGTCAATCTCAATCCGGCAGGGGGTGTCGCCTTAACCCTTAACCCTTCGCCCCAACCGGGTTGAGACATTTACTTTGCGAGGCATTGCACGGGAATCCCCCAAAACGAGGCGAACCGCCCCCTGTGAATGCCAACAGGGTACGGAAGGGGCTCGGTAAAACGGACGCCATGGATTTGGTAAATACTTTCAATCCAAGGAGTTCTGAATGTCATCAATACCGAAACGAGTATTCACCAGCGAGTATCGCGCGGAAGCCGTAAAGCTTGTT
>JBIIYQ010000013.1:0-38462 GCA_044346745.1 Usitatibacteraceae bacterium
TGAATCCTTTGGAAACACCCATGATGCGGCTTTGTCTCCCCTCCGCTTCCGCCGTCCACTGCTGTTCAAGCACGTTCTTGATTTGTGTGCCGGTGAGATTCATGACGACGAGATCATTCTGAAATGGTTGCGTCTTAAAGAGGGCTCCGTATGAAACCCCGCCATTTTCTTCGGGGATGATTGGTGCCCGCAGGCTGCCTCGATTGTTGAACGCGATGACCGCCGCGCCGCGGTCAGGACTTGCGGTTCCATATAAGTGCGCATCGGCGATCAAGTTTCCGAGCGCAGACTCGCCAGCGGGCGTCGAGAGAGCGCTTAGTTCACGCACTACCTTTGCAACGGTCGTCTTTTCAAGCGGCTCGCTAAGCGCCGTGTAACGTTCGACAAACGCAGTAAGCTCGGCCGCCTTGGGGCCATCCGGCTTCACCACAATGTTGCGCGCTGCAGTACGACTCACCTTGCCAGTCGCACGATCAAGATCAACATCAATTTCAGTTAGCAGCGTGCCATAACTTCCCGCGCTGGTCACGCGCTTCCCGGCGACTTCACAAACGTAAAAACGATGTGTGTGCCCGGTGATCACCACACTGACCTCCGGTGCCAAGCGAGTTGCAATCTCTTTGGCCGGGCCCTTGAAGTCGGTACAGTCATTGATACCACCTGACTGCTCACCGCCCTCATGCACCACTACCACGACGGCATTGATCCCTTTCGCTTTGATCTCCGGCAGCAGCTGGTTCACCGCTTCCACTTCATCAAAAAAGCGCAGCCCGACGGTTCCACTGGGGCGCACTAGTTGGGGCGTTGCGCGCAACGTCATGCCGATAAACGCCACTTTGATCCCTTCAAACTCCTTGACGCCGTAAGACGGAAACAATGTCTTTCCGTCAGATTCGGCTCTTACGTTTGCAGCCAGGAACGGGAATTTTGCCCCCAGATAGTCGGGCCGGCCTTTACAATCAGGCTTGCCGGTCGTCGCGTTCTTCTCGCACCCGCCGGCTTGGAGTCGCTTCAAATGCTCTACGCCGTAATCGAACTCATGGTTTCCCACCGCGTGAAAGTCAACACCGATGATATTCATCGCCTCAATCGTTGGCTCATCTCTAAACAGTGCCGACATTAGCGGTGTCGCCCCGACCATATCTCCCGCGGACAATACGGCGTTCAGCGGATTCTGTTGCCTGAGCGTTTGCACCAAGGCGGCAAATTGTTCCACCCCACCGGCATTCTCGAAACGAATTCCAGTGGGCTGAGATGGGTCGGGCACCGGCACACGCAGGCCCGGAATTTTCAAGTTGCCGTGAAAATCATTAAAGGCGATCAGCTTGACCGTAACGACCGGCGCGGCAACGACTGCGGGCGGTGGAGGCGGGACGGTGGTGCAACCTGAAAATGCCAGCACCCCCAAGGCCAACACAGCAGACCGATAGTTCCGGCGTAGCAGCCAAACCCTGCCGGCTAAGTGAACAACCAACGAGCTGGAGAAGATTCTGAAGTGCATAGAGGTTTGCCAAATGATCTGAGCGGAATCCCGCACTTTACTCCGAGTATTATCTACGTCGAAGCGGGTGTTGGATCGTCTCTGCCCGCGCATTTTTCACTCAAGGGGCACACACAATGCTGATTCTGCAGAGCCTGATGGGCTTTCTCGCTCTCTACGCCTTTGCTTGGGCAATTTCAGAGAAACGGCACGCAGTGCAATGGCGTACCGTGGTCGGCGCAATCATCTTGCAGATCATTATGTTTGTGCTGTTGTTCAAATTCCCTTACTTCAAAGAGGTAGCGGCCGTCCTGAACAACACACTGAATGGTGTCGCTGATGCCACGCGGGAGGGCACAAAATTTGTGTTTGGCTACATCGGCGGCGGGGATCTGCCATATAAGGTAGAGGACGGAAAAAGTCCATTCATCTTGGCCACGCAGGCGCTGCCCCTGGTTATTGTGGTATCCGCACTGTCGTCGATACTTTTCTACTGGAAAGTCCTGCCCTTCATCGTCAATATCTTTTCTTGGGTCTTGAAAAAGACCATCGGTGTCGGCGGTGCAATTGGCGTATCAACCGCAGCAAATATTTTCCTTGGAACGGTTGAAGCGCCGCTGTTTATCAAACCTTACATCGCCAAACTTACGCGCGGTGAACTGTTCATCACAATGACAGCGGGAATGGCGGGTATCGCCGGCACCGTTATGGTGCTCTACGGCATCATCCTCAAGGCTTCAGTTCCTGATGCGATCGGCCACATTCTCATCGTCTCGTTTATCTCTGCCCCAGCCGCAATCGCCTTTTCGGCGTTGATGGTGCCGCACGAGGGCCAAGTCACCGACGGCATGATCGCCACTGGGGCACCAGTGCAGTCGACGATGGATGCAGTAACGCAAGGCACGGTGGAAGGTGTCTCGATTTTCATTAATATCGTCGCCATGCTGCTGGTGCTCACTGCCCTAATCGCGATCATCAATCAGTTGTTCGGATTTCTGCCGGATATAGGCGGCAAACCAATCACTTTGCAAAGTCTCTTCGGCGCCGTCATGGCGCCGATCGTGTGGCTGACAGGCATTCCATGGTCAGAGGCACAAACGGCCGGTGCGCTTATGGGCACCAAGACCGTACTCAATGAGTTCATCGCCTATCTCGATATGGTGAAGTTGACGCCGACCGAGTTGTCGGAGCGCAGCCGCGTCATCATGACTTATTCGCTCTGCGGCTTCGCCAACTTTGCATCGCTCGGCATCATGATCGGTGGTATAGGCACAATGTGCCCGGAGCGACGGCCAGAGATCATCAACCTCGGCTACAAGTGCGTAGTTTCCGGCACCCTCGCAACACTGTCGTGTGGTGCGCTGGTCGGCATCTTCTATTAGTCCCCCGCAATCCCAACGCGCGAAAATTCAATGCTCTCTCTTGACTGCTCCACCACTGATCGCAGCAGCGCAATCCCGCTATTCATCGTCACCAGCGACACCCTAGCCGAGTTCTTGAAGAAAACCGATGAGGCGACGAAAACATGGCTCAGTGCGAGCGGCTTTACCGGTGCCCCACACACATTTTCCCTAGTACCGGGGGTTGGCGGCAACGTTGCCAGTGTCGTGGTGGGCACAAAGGCGCCCAATGACGTTTATTTGCTTTCACACTTGCCGTTCGCGCTGCCAGCGGGCAACTATCGGCTTGTCGAGGACGGCGAAGCTGATGACTTCGTCGCTTCGCTTTCGTGGCTGTTGGGCAGTTATCAATTCGCCCGCTACAAGTCATCACTCCGGAAAACCGCAACGCTGCTAATTTCGGCGTCGCCGGCGACCACTCGGGCGCAACAAATATGTAAAGCCGTTGCGTGGACGAGAGACCTCGTCAACACACCCACTGAGGACATGGGCCCACAGCATTTGGCGGCAGTTAGCGAACAACTCGCGGCGGAATTCGGCGGTTCCTTCAGAGAAATTATCGGAGACGACCTGCTGCGCGAAAATTTTCCGGCGATCCATGCGGTCGGACGGGCAAGCCATCGCCCTCCGCGCCTAATCGAGCTTCGCTGGGGCGATTCAACACATCCTTGTGTCGCTATCGTCGGCAAGGGGGTGTGCTTCGATACCGGCGGACTGAACATCAAGGGTGCCGATGGCATGCGGCAGATGAAAAAAGATATGGGCGGTGCCGCACACGCACTCGCCCTTGCGCGCCTTGTGATGCAGATGAAGTTACCTGTTTGCCTACAGGTGCTCATACCAGCCGTGGAAAACGCGATTTCGGGAAACGCCTACCGCCCGGGAGAAATCGTCTCAACACGCGCCGGACTAAAGATCGAGATCGGCAATACTGACGCCGAAGGCCGCGTGGTTCTGTCGGACGCTCTCGCCTACGCGGCCGAGTCGAAGCCGATACTCATCCTTGACTTCGCAACGTTAACCGGAGCTGCAAGAGTTGCACTTGGTCCGGAATTACCGGCAACGTTTGCCAACGACGACGCGTGGTTCGATGCTCTGGCGGACGCGGCACGGGAAACCAGCGATCCGATTTGGCGCATGCCTTTGTGGCATCCATACAATGAAATGATCCAGAGCAGCGTTGGTGACATTGTCAATACCGGCGGTCCGCAGGCAGGGGCAGTCACCGCCGCCCTGTTTCTCGAAAACTTCATTCCGAAGGGCCAAGCTTGGATCCATATTGACGTGTTTTCGTGGAATCCAAAGTCCCGCCCCGGTCGACCGGAAGGCGGGGAAGCGCAGAGCCTGCGTGCGTGCTTTCAGATGCTGCAAACCAAGTTCTCCGTTTGATGTGCGTTTGACCATGCCGCCGAATCTCGCTATACTCTCTGGCTTTCCTCGGCAACAAAACAAATACGTCAGGGGAAAACATTGGGGCGTTAGCTCAGCCGGTAGAGCAGCGGACTTTTAATCCGTTGGTCGGCAGTTCGAATCTGCCACGCCCTACCAATATATTCAAAGGCTTAGGTGAAAACCTCGGCCTTTTCTTTTGGAGCGCGTAGCTAAAAAGTTGCTACTGTGGCAAGTGAGTGCCAAACGACGAATCAATCCTGCTTGCTGCACTCGCGAGATGGTAGGGCCCAAGATGCGCTTGTGTTCTCGCGGTAAGCTGAACGCAAGCGCATTAACACCGCAGCGGAAACGGATAACTTGAAAGCTAGACTGTTAGCTCTTTTTCAAGGTCTTGTACTTTGAAGCGCGCCATCGCAAGGTTCGCTCTGCTTCGATCAAGTGCGAGATAGATAAACAAGCCTTGCTTTGAAGGTATGGGGCGCATCACGTGATACTGTGTGCCAAGCGTGATCAAGATATCTTCGATGCTGTCCTTCAAGCCGAGGGTCGCCATCGTTTTCATTTTGGCTTTGATCACTTCAGTGTTGCCTGCGGCGGCCATTTCAAGATTCAAGCTACCACCGGCTTTGGCAAGAAGCATGCCTGTTGCGTAGTCGCCAATAAAGCAGCCTAGGGCACCTTCGATTTGCATCAGCGAATTTAGTGTTTCCGTTGTGTTTGCCATTGTTGTTTCTCCTTCGTTGGTCGTTAACGTTTGACTGCTGAACTCAACCTCTTGCGCTACTGGTCTTTCTGGCTGCGGGTTCGGTGCTGCGTTTGGTTTCGTCATTTGTGCCGGTGCCGGCGTCATCGACTCTGCCGCCGCTGATTCAACGAGTCCAAAGCTACGACGTGCGGTGTAGCCCGACAACAAGTGGGCGGCGACGTAGTTACCTTTAATTGAATCGCTTGTCACAAAGCTGGGCGTGATTTGTAGCTTCAACAAACAGTCTTCAATGGCGGATTTTTGGTCGCTGGTATCGCGCGTGAAAAAACAGGTCACATTTGGCGTCGCCTCGAGAAGTCGGCGATTGATTGCACAGTGAACCAGTGTTTCCTGTAGATCCGACAAGGGCTCATCCACTAGGAAGATCACTTCATCGAGTTGCTCTGTGATGGGGCTAGGAGACAAGCCACCTAGCCCACCAGCATCAATGCCTATTACGTGGCGCAGGCCTTTCCTGCTCATGACGTCCAAGAACGTTACCCCCGCCATTATGTGGGGTCCTTGAAATGCTGCGCTACAGGCTGTTGTCGGTGGCGCACGTCGTATCTCAAGACGCGCGAACACCTCGGTCAAAATCCGTTTGTTATCTGCTACGACCAGAACTGTACTGTTCATTTCTAATGCTTATTAGCTGTTTACTTGGCAAGCCGCCGGTCATTCTTACAAGGTGCAGTTTTGCGAAGATAGTGTCGTTTGCGAGAAGCAGTCCCCTAGACTCGGTCGCAGTGTACGGATCGACTAGTGCTGAGTAAGTATTGGAATGTCGAGATTCGTCTTACTTATTGTGGTGCAAAACTCATTCGACGAGATAATTCTTGGCAAAGCCAGCGCGGCAGTTTCCGCTAAATGAATGTAATACCGTTAGTCACCAAACACGCACCTGCCACGCGGTACCTTAAAGCCAGTGGCGTTACAGTCGTTTACATTTATGGCACTAAGGGGTCGAAGAGGTCAACCCGGATTGGAGAGATATCCCAACCAAGCAACGGGATAAAGATTTCAAATTTATTGCGGGTGATTTTATCGCATTCCTAACAGAACGAGAGTCTAAATCTTTTCGCAGTAATGTTCCACAGCACAATCGTTTACATTTGCATAAACCGCCGACCGTATGGGCACTTTGATACTTCATCTGTTGTCATCGCTCTCGCTTTGGCGAGGCGGTGGCCCGCAAGTTGCACTTGTAGTTCCGCTCAATCGATTGATTGGATGAGTCCTACTGCCATGAGTTGGTGTGTGAGGCATAACATCTCGACTGCAAGGAACACGTTCGTGATGCAACGCGCCAACGCAGATTAGGCCACCGATAAAATCAGCATCGAGCCAAACTTAGATTTCCGATGGCGAGCGACTCATGTTGCCCCTCGCTGCCAGTGTGGCTTTGGCAGCGCTAAGTCTTGCAAGCGGCGGCCAACAATATCGTCTTTCGCGATCTGTTCAAGGTCACTCTGCAAGTGAAATACGCCGAGGATCTTCAGATAGGTCCCTAGCGTCACCGCAGGGTCACCCCGCTCGGCTCGATGCAACGTTTTTTTGTGCAATACCCGCCCTTTCTACGACCGTTTCGGCAGATAACAATCTGCGTAGATGCGCGAGGAGCAGGCGCTCGCCCAGACCCGTCAAAAGAATCTACTCAGAGGCAAATGTTGGCTGGGCTTTAGCTAGCATAACGAGCCACGTTCTTCTATACAGAAGTATCTTATCCTGTGTGTATTCTGCCGCGCCGTAGACGCTTGCGCCTCTACTCTCCTTTTTCTTGCAGCAGTCTCGACGGTGTGAGCTCCACCGCAGCCTCATCACGATAACCAATACGGCGAGCAGAAGTGTCACGCAGTTGGCGACGATGATTGGTACCGCCCCCAACAGCAGGCCGTACACCAGCCACATGGCAACGCCAAGCGTAAACACCACATACATGGACAGCGAAATGTCTTTGGCGCTGCGGCTACGCCAGATCTTCACGACTTGTGGCACAAAAGCAACCGTTGTGAGGAAGGCGGCAACGGACCCGATCGCATCGATCATGTTTTGAGCGAAAACGGCGTGAACTTGGTGTTGCGGTCGTAGTAGTCCTCGCTTTCAGCTTTCTTGAGCGCACGCACAATACGCAGCGTCAAGGGCAGGAACAGGATTTCGACCACCACCTTAAGCCCCCACTGGGCGGCCATGACCTTGAGAAGCAAGTCGTTACCCCAAATGCCGTAGAACGCCACGGGGTAGAAAATCAACGAATCAACACCCTCGCCGCAAACGGTGGAGACCACAAATCGCCACCCCATTCGTTTACCGTTGTCGGCGATTTTCATCTTCGCGAGTACAAAAGAATTCACAAACTCGCCACAGAAATAGGCGATCAGCGATGCCAGCACAATGCGTGGCGTCTGGCCGAAGATGAGTTCATAGGCCGCTTGATTGGGCCAACTTGGCGAAGGCGGCAACGCCACCACGACCGTTGCCATCAACGCCGCAAAACACATTGCACCAAACCCCGCCCAGATCACCTTACGCGCTTTTGCGTAGCCATAAACCTCGGTAAGAATGTCACCGAACACATAAGACAGCGGAAAAAACAGCACGCCGGCACCGAAGGTAAAGACACCAATCAGCGGCAAATCGACTTGGGCTGCTTTGGCGGGCCCGATCAAGTTGGAACACAAATAGACCGTGACAAACCCGACCATGACGAGGTCAAAGTATCGGTAGTTTCGCGGAGGCGTGGCGCTACTGGTTGGTACATCCATTGCTTTTTGTCCCTGATTGGCTTGCGTGAGATGAGTCTAGCGCACCCCCGAAAGCGAGTTCCGCTGATGGCATAACTCGTACATTGCAATCGCTCCACACGAGGCTGCGTTGAGAGACTCTATTGTGCCGGGCATCGGGATCGTCGCACGTATCGACGCGGCAGCGATTACCGCCTCCGGGAGCCCAGCACCTTCGTTGCCGATTAGTATCGCACTCGGTCGTTTCAAATCGATCTGCGCCAGCGTTTGCGCGCCATGGACATTCGCGTCGGGTACCAGCGCCAGCGTTTGCCCGTTGTAAGTCGATACAAAATCCAATACCGATGCTCGCTCGAAAATGTTCAATACAAAGTGTGCTCCCTGCGCGGCACGTAATGCCTTTGGTGACCACGCAAACGCCGTTCCCGCTCCCAACAATACGTGCTGAATTCCGAAGGCGGCTGCACAGCGCAACATTGCACCGACGTTGCCGGGGTCTTGCACGCCGTCCAGCACCAGCACCGCCGACGCATCGACCGGGATGGGACTCGCGGTGGGTGTCGCAACGATAGCCATCACCGTTGCCGGTGACTCCAACTGTGAGGCTTCAGCTACCAGTAGATCTGCCGCTAACGTGACGGCAAGTTGAGACCGCAAGAGCTGCTGCCGAATTTGCTGGGCATCGGCCGAATCGGCGGCTGACTCCGCCACAATGACCAGATGTGGGCATTGTCCGGTCCGCAGATACGCGTCGACGAGGTGCGCACCATCGAGTACGGTTAGTCCGGTTTTCTTTCGTTCACGAGACGAATGAACCAGCCCCGTCAGCAGCTTCACCGTGGCGTTTTCACGGGAGCGGATAACAACCGGTTTTGGGAACATAAATCGTCAATCCCTAGAAGCGACAAGCATCTTCAGGCATTTTTGCGCCAAGACGCCCATCAATTCGCGACTTTCCAAAACGCCTGCCGCGCCCCCGCCAGTCGAACCGGCGTGAAACTCATGCGATGAATGGGGCATGGACCGTGCTGTTGTAGCGCCAACATGTGCGCTTTGGTGCCATAACCCTTGTGCTGCGCAAATCCGTACTCGGGATATTTTTCGGAAAGTTTTACCATCTCTCGGTCGCGGGCATTTTTAGCAAGAATAGAAGCGGCGGAGATTTCGACGATATGCCGGTCACCGTCGACCATCGCCTTGGCAGGGATCCGTATCTGCGGCACGTGCAACCCGTCAACGATGGCTTCGTCTGGCATTGCCGAGAGGGCTTCAACCGCACGTTTCATCGCCAACAACGACGCTTGAAGAATATTGATTTGATCGATCTCCGCAACCGTCGCCCACGCAACCGCATAACCTAGTGCGTCGCGAACAATCTGCTCTTCCAACCTCAGCCGCTTTTTCTCCGAAAGGGTTTTGGAGTCGGCCAGGCCGATGATTTCCTTTGAGGGATCAAGGATCACGGCGGCCGCATAAACCGCACCCGCCAGTGGTCCCCTTCCCGCCTCGTCGACGCCGCAGCGCAGCGTATGGCGTGCCGTCACACCGGACGGCGAGGCTAAGCTACGCGGCAGCACGAGCCGCATCGGCAAACGCCGGGCTTTGGGACAACAGTTGCTGCGGACCGGTGCCGCCAACCAATGGTGCTAACAGCGGGCGCAGCGCATCAACAACACGCACCGCGTTTCCAATTGCGAGCGATGCATGAATCTCACCGAACCGCACACGTGCACGCGCCGCAACATCGCGGTGCCGAATCCAATTACCCATTGCTTGGGCGAGGTTTTCCGGCGTGGCGTCGTCTTGCAGCAGTTCAGGCACCAACCACTCGGCGGCAAGGATGTTGGGCAAGCCGACATAAGGGAGATAGGCTTTGCGTTTCATCATACGAAATGTGGTCGGCGACATGCGGTAGGCGATCACATGCGGGCAGCGCAGCATTGCTGCTTCGAGTGTGGCGGTTCCACTAGCCACCAAAGCGACATCGGCCGCCGCCAGCGCGAGATTGGCATGCCCGAAAAGAATTTGTAGGGGCAGATCTTGCGCACCCATTTTCCATTTCATGGCATCAAACTGCTCGCGCGTTTCACGCGTCGCGAGCGGCACCAGAAACGTTGCATCTGGGAACTGTTTTAGCAGCGCACGCGCGGTATCGATGAACAGAGCCGCGTGATAGTCCAGCTCTGTCTGGCGACTGCCGGGCAACAACGACACCACGAGCTGTTTCGGCTTTAGACGAAGTTGTACCCGGGCGGCATCACGCGCATTTGTTTTCGGAAACTCATCGGCGAAGGGATGACCGACGTAAGTCGATACGACCTGCGCCTTGTCGTAGATCGGCTGTTCGAACGGAAAGATCGTCAGCATGTGATCCACAGCGGCTTTGATCTGGTTGATACGTTCCCCGCGCCATGCCCAGATCGACGGGCTCACGTAATGCACGGTCTTGATCCCCGCCTTCTTCAAGTCTCGTTCCAAGCCAAGATTAAAGTCGGGGGCGTCTACACCAACAAAAAGCCGCACATTCTCCCGCTGGAGGCGGTCTCGCAACTCGCGGCGCATCGCAAATAGCTTACGGAAACGCCGCAGCACCTCAACATATCCGCGTACCGACAACATCTCCATGTCAAACCAAGACGTGGCACCCACCGCCTGCATTTTGGGACCCGCGATACCGACAAAATCCAACTGTGGATACTCGGATTTCAAAGCGCGGATCAGTGACGCGGCGATTGCATCTCCAGAAGGCTCCCCCGCGACGATTCCAATCTTGACCAATGGCTGTGCGATATTCATCAACGGACGATTCCGCGCGTAGCTTCATTCAAGAAACTCAACATCACCGCAACCTCAGGCGACGCCTCCCCTGCAAGAGCGGCCTTCGCCTCTGCAAATGTGAGGCCGTTCCGATAGAGCGTCTTGTAGGCGCGTTTGATGTTGCTGATTTGGTCCGGCGTGTAACCGCGCCGCCTGAGCCCCTCGGAGTTAACGCCGGCCGCGGAAAGCGGGTTACCACCGCACGTGACGTAGGGCGGAATATCCATCAGGACCACGCTGGAAACACCACACATGACGTGCGCCCCAATTTTTACAAACTGGTGAACACCGGTGAATCCGCCAAGGGTCGCCCAATCTCCCACATGCACATGCCCGGCAAGCTGAGTGCAATTTGCAATCGTAGTGTGATTGCCAACAATACAATCATGCGCGACGTGAACATACGCCATCAGCCAGTTATCGCTACCGACGGTGGTCGCACCTTGATCCTGCACTGTTCCACGATTGAGCGAGCAATATTCGCGGATCGTATTGCGGTCGCCGATCACTAGGCGAGTTGGCTCACCTTGATACTTCTTGTCTTGGTTCGCCTCGCCTATAGAAACAAAATGGTAGATGCGGTTAGCCGAGCCAATCTTGGTATGCCCGGTCACAACACAGTGGTGGCCGATGCTGGTGTCATCTCCGATTTCGACATCGCCGTCGACGATCGTGAAGGCACCAATCGACACATTTACACCGATTTTTGCCCGGGAATCAACAATTGCCGTGGCATGAATCTGCGACATGGCCATGCCTCTATTGGGAAGTTTGTGGAACGCTGCGCATCGTGCAGAGCAATTCTGCTTCGCAGGCGAGCTGATCACCCACAAACGCTTTAACCGCAAACTTATAGATTCCACGCTTCTCGCCGGACACCTGCGATTCAAGCATTAGCGTATCTCCCGGGGTGATCGGCCGCTTAAAGCGTGCGCCATCAATTCCAGCAAAGTAGTAAACAGTTTTGTCGTCCGGCTTGGTTCCCATCAGCTTGAACGACAAGATCGCTGAAGCCTGCGCGAGTGCCTCAATGATTAACACGCCCGGCATGACGTGGTAATAAGAAAAGTGCCCCGGGAAATGCGGCTCATTGACGGTCACATTCTTTAGTGCGCGAATATGTTTGTTTTCAAGATCAAGCTCGAGCACTCGGTCCACCAGCAAAAACGGATATCGGTGCGGCAGGTACGTCTTGATTTCTTCGATGTCCATCACAGTCTGTAGACTCATGGCACCTCTCCCTTATTCTTCATTTCGTTGGCCATGCCCTTCACCGTATCGGCAAGTTCATCGAGGCGACGCAACTGCGCGGCGTTCTTCAGCCAATCGCGATGCGCCATCAGCGGCAATCCTGAACTGTACATGCCAGGTTGAGTAATCGACTTCGTCACGAAGGCGTTGGCCGACAAAATAGCGTCGTCACAAATCGACAAATGCCCAGTGATGGACGCTGCTCCACCAATCATCACGCGCTTACCAATCAACGTGCTACCCGCGACCCCAGTGCAACCGGCGATGATGGTGTGATCTCCGATGCGGCAGTTGTGCCCAATCTGGATTTGATTGTCGAGTTTGACGCCGTCGCCAAGAATCGTATCTTCAATTGCACCGCAGTCGATTGTGGTGTTGGCACCGACCTCACAATCATTGCCGATCACCACCCGTCCTGTTTGGGGAATTTTCACCCACGAACCCTTGTCTTTAGCAAAACCAAAGCCGTCGGCACCAATGACAACACCGGCATGAATGATCACCCGTTCACCGAGGTGGCAATCAGCGTAGACGACTACCCGCGCGCTTAGCTCACTCGAAGCGCCAATTTTTACGTCGTCACCAATGACCGTGCCGGGACCGAGCCTCACATTCTCACCAATGACACAATTGCGCCCAACTGAGACAAATTCGGCAATCGACGCACTCGGAGCAATGACTGCCGTTGGCGCTATCACGGCACTGGGGTGAACACCCGCAGCATGACCGGGGCGCGGTGCAAACAGCTGCGCCACGCGTGCAAAATATGCATAGGGATTGTCCACAACGATGCGGGACTTTTGTGTTGCATCACGTTCGCTCGGCGCGACGATAACCGCGCCCGCATTCGTTGCGTCCAGAGCACGTCGGTACTTCGGGTTTGCAAGAAACGAGATCTGGCGAGCGTCAGCCCTTTCAAGCGTCCCCACACCGGTTAAGGGCGCGCCGACCTCGCCTACTGCTTCGCCGCCCAGCTTCGAGATTAAGTCACGCAAGTACATATGCGTATTTTCGCATGCCGCCCCGCTGATCGCGAATCGAGAACACCGTCGTAATCGCGCGTAAGCCAGCGACTGAAATGGGAACTTCTAAAGACTCCGTTTCAGTAGCGGTTTACTTGTCGCCAAGCGCTTTGATCACACGATCAGTCAGGTCGATACGCTGGCTGGCAAAAACAGCCTCTTGGAGGACCAAATCAAACTTCTCTTTCTCGGCAATTTCGCTAATGACCTTGTTTGCGCGTTCCTGCAACGACACCAACTCCTCATTACTGCGCAACGTCTGATCTTCTCGCAACTCGCGCTGCATGCGCTTGAAATCGCGCTCTAGCTGCGCGAGTTGTCGCTCTTTCGCCGACCGCTCGGCCTCGGGCAGAGTCATTACCTCGCGTTGAAGTGTTGCTTGCAAATCACGGCCCTGCTTCTCCATTTTCTCAAGTTCAACCTCGCGCGTTGCAAACTCCTTTTTCAGCTTGGCTTGCGCGCGCTTTGCAGCGCCAGATTCACGCAAAATCCGCTCGCGATCAACAAATCCAATCTTGAACTCGGCGGCGCTAGACCGCGCCGAACCGACGATGGCAGAAGCGCCGAGAACAAGCGCAAAAAACAGCGTTGGCAAACGAACATGGCGAGTTCTGGCAAACATGGCTAAATGGTCTACGAGGAGTCAGCAACAAACCAATTAAAACACTTTTCCGAGGAGGAACTGAAAGCGTTCGATCCTGTCATTCGGCTTGACACCAAATGGCTTAGCTAGGCTGAATTTCAGCGGCCCGACCGGGGAAAACCAGCTGACCGCAAACCCGGCTGAATAACGGAGGTCTCCGAGCAATAGTTTTTGATCCGCGCTCCAGACATACCCATAATCACCAAACAAAGACAGCCGCACAGATTTCTCAGACTTCACACCAGGCATCGGGAACAACACTTCGACGTTTCCGACCAAGCGCTTGTTACCCCCCGTGTACTCGCCAGTTAGAAAGTCGCGCGGGCCAATGGTGCCAGTCTGGAAGCCGCGAATGGAGTCAACACCACCTGCATAGAAGTTTTTGAAGAATGGCAGCGGTTTGCCGCCATAACCGTTGGCCACACCAAATTCCGCGTTAAGCGACAACGTAAACGGTCCCCAAATTGGACGCAGATACTGTGCCTTGGCCTGTGCGCGATAGTACTTGAGATCGCCGCCGGGCAATCCCGCCTCAAGACCAAATTCAAGCAGGTAGCCGCGCTTGGGGAAATAAATACTGTCCCGGGTATCTCGAGCGTACCCGGTAGTACCACGGATGGTGTCACTCTTGGACCCAAATTTTTCGACATAGTCGAAATAACGCTGCGGACTAAAACTGTCCAGCCCAATGCTGGTGCGTTCAAAACCAATACCGAAGTTAACCGAATCGTATTCGGTCACCGGGACGCCAAAGCGCAGACCAATCCCGGACGCACGCGAGCGGAAATCACCCGTATTCAAACTCGCGGTATTCAGTTCGCGCTCATATAGGTCAAAGCCGCGTGCGACGCCGTCGGCCGTCCAGTAGGGATTGAGATAAGAAATCTCATACGCGCGACTGATCTGGCTATTATTGATGCGGAACGAGAGTTGGTTCCCCGTGCCAAAAATATTGGACTGCGAGACTGAGGCGGAGACGGTCAGTCTTTCTGGGCCGCTGCCGTAGCCGACACCAAACTGTAGGCTTCCCGTGTTGCGCTCTTTAACAGTGAAATTCAGATCAACCTGGTCGTTAGTTCCCGGCACAGCGGGGGTATCAACCGTAACCTCTTCGAAAAATCCGGTGCGCTCGAGCCGTTCTTTAGAGCGATTGATTTTGTCGATTGAGTACCAGCCCGCTTCCAATTGTCGCAGCTCACGACGCACCACGGCATCGCGCGTGCGACTGTTTCCCTGCACGTTTATCCGGCGCACATAGACACGCCGTCCTGGATCAACAAACATCGTGAAGGACGCCGTTTTTGCTACCGGGTCACGTTCTGGCACTGGGTTAATACTGGCAAACGAGTAACCATCATTTCCAAGCCGGTCGTTAATGGCTTTCACCGAATCGACAATCTTCTGCCGGGAAAACGTTTCACCAGCCTTGAACAGCAGCAGCGAACGCATTTCTGCTTCGGTAATCTTTAATTCACCGGAGAACTTGATGTCGGAAATCTTGTAGACCTCCCCCTCATTGATCACGATGGTAATAAAAATCTTGTCTTTCTCTGGGGTGATCGATACTTGTGTCGACTCGATGTTGAAATCCAGATAGCCGCGGTTGAGATAGTACGAGCGCAACTTCTCTAGGTCACCACTGAGTTTCTGTTTGGAGTACTGGTCATCCTTGGTGAAGAATGTGAACCAGCCCGAGGTGGTTTGCTCGAATTCCTTTAGAAGCGTCGATTCAGAAACCGCCTTGGCACCGATAACATTAATGTCTACAATCTTTGAAGGGTCGCCCTCGTCAATGGTGAAGGTGAGCGAGACACGATTGCGTTCCAACGGATTAACGGTGGTTGTCACTTTTGACGAGTAAAAACCACGACTCGTGTACTGGCGCTTGATCTCTTTTTCAGCCCGATCGAGCAACGAACGGTCAAAAATCTTTGCCTCGGAAATGCCTGCGGTTTTAAGACCATCCTTCAAATTGTCTTTGGAAAATTCTTTCGCGCCAGTGATCTCGATTGCAGCAATTGCAGGCCGTTCGACCACAAACACGACCAGTACGTCGTTCTCGACCTCAAGCCGGACGTCGGTGTAGAAGCCGGTTGCATACAAAGCCTTGATCGACTGCGCGGCTTTATCGTCATCCATGCGTTCGCCTACCTTGATCGGCAGATAACTAAATACCGTACCTGCCTCAGTGCGCTGCACGCCTTCAACGCGAATATCACGCACGACAAACGGCTGAATGGCCAGCGCCGCAAAGGACACCAGACTGCCAAACAACGCGATCAACAAGCGTGAAACAGAGCGAGGACGAAGAATAGTAGGGGTGTGGCAGGAAGATCGAGGCATCAAAAAGTCAACCAGAAACAAGACGATAAACGTCGTTATAGAAGGCAAAAGCCGAAAGTCCAATCAGCAGCGCAAAGCCAGCGCGCTGGCCAATTTCCATGGCTTGTTCCGAGAGCGGACTGCCCTTGATTAGCTCCGCGATATGATACAGCAACTGCCCCCCGTCCAAGACGGGGATGGGGAGCAAATTGAGCACGCCGATACTGACACTGATAAGCGCCAAAAACGATACAAACTGCAACCAGCCAAGTTTTGCCGACTGGCCAGCATAGTCGGCAATGGTGATGGGGCCAGACAAGTTTTTCCAAGATACATCGCCTGTTACCATTCGTACGAGCATTTTTAGGCTAAACGCAGACATGTCCCACACATTTCTGATCGCCTTTGGAATGGATTCAAACGGACCGTAACGCACGATTGTGACGAGTGCTTCATTCGCGGCTCGATCAATTTTTGGCGCGATACCGATGCGCCCAATAGTGCGATTGCCATCTGCTACCGGCATCGGCACGACTTCGGCATCAAAGACTTCACCACCACTCTCAACAGCGAGTTTGATCGCCTTTCCCGGGCTGGCTGACACAATGCCGACCAACTCTGTCCATTCGGTGATTGGCCTCCCGGCAGCGGCAACAATACGATCACCGGTCTTGAGCCCCGCGCGTGCGGCGGGCCCATCTGAGGTTACGCTTTCGACTACGGGAGCGATCGGCGGGCGGTAGGGTCGAATTCCCAGCTTGGACGCAAAATCTCGATCAAGATCGGCCTTCTCGATACTCAGCATCGACAATTCGCGAGTCGCAATGCGTCCATCACGGGTTTGCACTTCGAAGGCCGCAGTGCCGCGCACCGCTGCACGATCGAGCATCGCTAAACGCACCTCGCCCCAGGTTCTTGCGCCTCTGCCGTCTATGGCGGTCACTTTGTCGTAAGCAAGAAATCCGGCCGACGCCGCGGGACTGCCAACCGGCGGTGCAGCAACAAACGGCAACGCCCCGGGCGAACCGACGACAAAAACGACCCAATAAAGTAGTGCGGCTAGGACAAAATTGGCCGCCGGACCGGCCGCAATGATGATCATCCGCTGCCAGATGGGCTTATTGTTGAATGCGCGGCTGCGGTCCGCGTCGTCCACCAGTTCATCGCGCTCGTCCGCCATCTTGACGAATCCTCCCAGCGGCAATGCGGCGACTACCCACTCGGTCTGGTCAGCACCAAACTTGCGCATCCATAACGGACGACCGAAGCCGATTGAGAAGCGGATAATCTTGACGCGACACAGGCGCGCCGCCCAATAGTGCCCCAGCTCGTGGATAGTCACCAAGATACCGATCGCAACAAGAAACGCGATGACACTTTTCAGGATTTCCACGCGGCGACGGCCCTATCAAATTCGATCAAAAAACTACACCACATGTTGGAGTACCGCCTATCGTATCGGCGACTAGCCACGATTGAACCGCGTTGCAACTGCGCCTCTCGCCGCGATACGCGCCGCTTGATCGGCCGCAAGTATCACTTCTAACGTGCTAGCGTCCTCCGCCGGAATTCTCGACAACACCTCATCAATGAGTTGCGGAATATCAACAAAACGCAGTTGATTGGAAAGAAAAGCTTCGACAGCGACTTCGTTCGCTGCGTTCAATACTGTTGGCGCGGTTCCCCCAGCGCGCATTGCTTGATAGGCAAGTTTCACGCACGGGAATCTTGCCAAATCGAGCGTTTCAAAATCTAGCCGCCCGACTTTTGCCAGATCCAGTGGACCCACCCCGGCAAGGATACGATCAGGGAAACCCAACCCATAGGCAATTGGCGTCCGCATATCGGGATTGCCGAGCTGCGCGATAACCGACCCGTCGCGATAGGTAACCATCGAATGGACGACGCTCTGCGGATGGATGACGACATCGATCACTTCGGGTTCGGCGTTAAACAACCAGTGCGCCTCGATGACCTCAAGCCCTTTGTTCATCATTGTGGCCGAGTCGACAGATATTTTGCGCCCCATCACCCAGTTCGGATGTGCGCATGCCTCGTCCGGCGTAACGTCGGCGAGCGAGTCTATCGGACGTGTTCGGAAGGGGCCACCGGATGCTGTAAGAACAATCTTCTCGACACCAACCGTGGTCAAACCATCCGCGTAGTTTCTCGGCAATGATTGAAAGATCGCATTGTGCTCGCTATCGATGGGCAGTAGCGTTGCACCAGAGTTTGCAATCGCATTCATAAAGAGCCTGCCCGCCATGACCAAGGCCTCTTTATTGGCGAGGAGCACGCGTTTGCCCGCTTGCGCAGCCGCCAGCGAGGACTTGAGTCCTGCCGCACCAACGATGGCTGCCATGACGGCGTCGACATCAGGATGCGCCGCGACGAGTTCGAGTCCATCAGGCCCTGCCAGCACTTCGGTGGAAGGACTACGCAGTTTCAACGCTGCACTTAACTGCATCGCAGCGTCGGGGTTGGTCATGATCGCAAATCGTGGTGTGAAGCGCTCGCACAAATCGGCAAGCTCCTTCACCCGGGTTGCAGCGGATAGCGCGAATACACGAAAGCGATCCGGGTGACGCGCAATGACATCAAGCGTGCTCAGTCCTATCGAGCCTGTCGCGCCGAGTACCGCCACATTGCTTACCTTCGATTGAAGACTCATAACTTCTGCATCACCAACAAATAAAGTCCGGCAAGCGGCAGTGTGGATGTCAGCGCATCGATCCGATCAAGGATACCACCATGCCCCGGCAGCAAGCTGGAAGAGTCCTTCATCCCCACACCACGCTTCATCCAAGACTCAAACAGATCACCAATGATCGAGACCAGACCGAGCAACAAAAACATGGCGAACAGCACCCAGCCCTGTGAATGTAACTCACGCGCCCAGTCATCGCCCCGCGCGACAGCGATCCCCGCCAAGTGCTGCCAAATGAAAAAATAAATGCCTACCCCAACGAGGCCCCCAACCGCCCCTTCAATGGTTTTGCCCGGACTAATCGATGGGGCAAGTTTATGTTTACCAATACTCTTACCAACAAAGTACGCAGCGATGTCGGCAATCCAAACAATCAGCGCGAAGGTCAAGAACATCCATGGACCGAGGTCGTGCAGTGACAGAAACGCGAGCCAAGTCGGAAAAATCACAACCCACCCCGCAAACGCTGCCACCCACATGCCAATCGCGCCGCCTGGTCGCCATGTATTGGCAAGCCAAAGCGGTGCCACGAGCAGCCAGAAGACGGCTGAGACGATAAAACCGACCGATGCGATCGTCTCAAAGGCCAACGGTGTCATGCCAAGATAGGTAAAGAAAACAACGGTAGCGCCCGCTAACGATATTGCAAAAAATGCACGTGCACCGTTGTTAGACAATCGGCAAAAGCGACTCCATTCCCAGCAGGCCACCAGCGTAATCGCCAGCGTGAACAGGTCCCACGCCCAATTTGGAAACGAGAATAACGCGACGAAAACAACCGGCAGGATGACCAGCGCGGTGATGATGCGGGTTTTCAGCATTCAGTCTGTCGAGCGCGTATGTGGCTTATGCGGCTTATGCGGCTTATCTGGCTTACGCAGCGTCAGACGTATACTCCGCCGCGATGCCCATGGATACCGCCAGTTGATCACTCGTGCGACCAAAACGGCGCTCGCGTTTTCCATAAGACTCAACAGCGCGAATCAGGCTCGAACGGCCGAAATCGGGCCAAAGCTCAGGCGTGAAATAGAACTCGGTGTAGGCGAGCTGCCAGATAAGGAAATTACTAACTCTTTGTTCTCCACCGGTACGAATGAACAAATCCGGCTCTGGCGCGTAAGCCATGGATAGGTGTGGCGTCAGCAGGTCCTCGGTGAACTCAATAAACTCGCGAGAGGCCCCTTGGTCGCCGACGGCAGCCAACGCGCGCTGTTGCTGTACTCTGTTCATCGCCTGAAGAATGTCCCAGCGCCCTCCATAGTTAGCGGCAACCGTAAGAGTCAATTCAGTGTTGTTCGCGGTGAGCGCTTCACTGGCCACAATCTTGTCGTGAAGCCTTGCGTCGAATCGTGTTAAATCGCCAATGACTTTGAAGCGAATACCGTTAGCGTGTAACTTTGCAACCTCATTGTCTAGCGCGACTAAAAACAACTGCATCAGCACCGAAACTTCCTCAGCCGGGCGTCGCCAGTTTTCTGAGGAAAAAGCAAACAAGGTCAGATATTTGATGCCGAGTTCACCACAAGTCTTGACGGTCTCCCGCACCGCTTCCACACCACGTTTGTGTCCGGCGACTCGCGGCATAAAGCGGTTCTTTGCCCAGCGTCCGTTGCCATCCATGACGATCGCAACATGCCTCGGCACACTCGTAAATGCCGGTACGACCTGGGTTGGACTCTCATAGTTCATCGGGGAATTCCGTTCACTTGCATGGTGTACGCGAATGTATTGGGTCGCTTGACGATTGCTTCAAACTGACATCAACTCTTTTTCTTTGTCGTGGACGAGTTTATCGATTTCCAATACAAACTTGTCCGTCATTTTTTGAACGTCGTCCTGCGCCTTCTTCTCGGCATCCTCCGGGAGGGTTTTTGCCTTTAACGCGTCTTTCAACTGGTTGTTTGCATCGCGGCGAATGTTACGGACCGCAACCTTCGCATCTTCACCTTCGCCCTTGACCAGTTTGGCCATTTCTCGGCGACGCTCTTCGGTCAATGACGGCATCGGCACCCGTACGACGTCACCGGTGGTGGAAGGATTCAGACCGAGATCGGAATCTCTAATCGCTTTTTCAATCACCGACGTCATCTTCTTTTCAAACGGCTGCACGATGATGGTTCGCGCATCTGCTACGTTCAGACTGGCCACAGCGGTCAATGCGGTTGGCGAACCATAGTAGTCGACCTGAATTTGGTCAAGCATCCCGGCGTGGGCACGACCCGTGCGAATCTTTGCCAAGTTGTTTTTGAGTGAATCGATGCTTTTCTGCATCTTTTGCTCACACGTTTTCTTTAGATCAGCAACGTTCATGATTTACTCCACAGACGATGTTTTGGTAACCACAGCTATGCGTGAACGAGAGTACCCTCGTCTTCACCTAGCACGACACGCTTCAACGCGCCTTGCTTAAAGATCGAGAAAACATTTATCGGCAGCTTCTGGTCGCGGCACAAGGCGATTGCCGTGGCATCCATCACCTTGAGATTTTTGATGATGGCCTCATCAAAGGTGATCGAATGATAACGCGTGGCGCTTTTATCTGTCTTGGGATCGGCGGTGTAGACGCCGTCCACCTTGGTCGCCTTCAACACGATCTGCGCCTCCATTTCACGACCCCGAAGTGCCGCGGCCGTATCGGTGGTGAAAAATGGATTTCCCGTGCCGGCGGCGAATACCACGACTTTGCCTTCTTCAAGATAACGCATGGTCTTGCCACGGATGTACGGCTCAACGACAGGTTCGATATTGATGGCGGACTGCACGCGAGGGGTCAAGCCCACCTTAGAGAGCGCATCTTGCAGTGCGAGGGAGTTGATCACCGTCGCGAGCATCCCCATGTAGTCAGCAGTCGCACGGTCCATCCCGGCGGCACTCGTCGATACCCCGCGAAAAATGTTGCCGCCGCCAATCACGATTCCGATGGCAACGCCGAGGTCAGCAATTTCCTTGATCTCGGCCACGATACGTTCGATGGTCTGGCGGTTGATACCAAACGCATCATCACCCATCAGCGCTTCGCCCGAGAGCTTCAGCAAGATGCGAGTGTATTTGGGCGGAGCTGCCGGGTGGGGTGATGCAGGGGACAAAACAGCGGGCGACATTGCGAGAGGTTCTCCTTGACCGTGTTTGACAACATTCTCACTACAATCATCGCAGACAATTGTGGCGAAATTCGTTCACCTTCGCCGAGCAGCCCCGCGCTTTTGCGCAGGCTGCCGACGCTACGACACTACCCGACTACGCTGCTGCTTTGGCTTTTGCGGCTGCAGCTTGTTCAGCAACTTCCGCCGCAAAGTCGGTTACTTTCTTCTCGATTCCTTCGCCTACAACATAAAGCGTAAAGCTGTTCACTTTGGCACCTCTTGACTTCATCAGTTGCTCAATGGTTTGTTTGTCATCCTTCACGAACGGCTGGGACAGGAGGGAAACTTCTTTAAGGAACTTGGCAATCGAGCCGTCGACCATCTTGGCGACGATTTCAGCCGGCTTCCCGGATTCTGCTGCCTTGGCTTCTGCAACGGACCGCTCTTTAGCGATGTCTTCAGCGGGCACACCTGATGAATCCAGCGCCTTCGGCTTGGTTGCAGCAATGTGCATCGCCACGTCCTTCGCAAGCATTGTGTCTCCGCCGGTTGTATCTACCAATGTGGCAACTTTGGCACCGCCATGAACATATGAGGTCAACACACCAGCTGCCTCGACGCGCTTAAAACGACGTAAGGACAGATTTTCACCAACCTTACCGATTAGCGCCTTGCGGGCTTCATCCACAGTGGTGCCGTTCATTGGCATCGCCGACAACGCATCAACGTCAGCCGGGTTTCCCTCAGCAACCATTTTTGCCAGGGCCGCAGACATCGCGAGAAAATCATCGTTTTTCGCAACAAAGTCCGTTTCGCAATTTACCTCGAGGATCGCGCCAAGCTTTTGGTCTGAGGAAATGTAAATCGAGCAAACACCTTCAGCCGCGACGCGGGACGCAGCCTTAGTTGCCTTGTTGCCCAGTTTCACTCGCAGGATCTCCTCGGCCTTCACCATGTCACCAGCCGCTTCAGACAACGCCTTTTTGCATTCCATCATCGGCGCGTCTGTTTTTTCGCGCAACGCCTTAACCATCCCTGCTGTAACTTCTGCCATTTCCGTCCCAATCCTTATTGCTTTGATCGTCCAGCACTTTTGAGGAACCAGCCGGCCAGCCCAGCGCTGTCTACGATCATTTGGTTAATCAAATTTCAACTGCCTACAGTTCAAAAAAAAGGGGCCGGAGCCCCTTTTTTCCGTATTTTGCCGATTACTTGCCTTCTTCTTCGGTCACTTCGACGAGTTCATCGGTCGCCTTAACCATTTCGTTGATGACTTGGCTCTTGCCCTCAAGAATGGCATCCGCCACGCCGCGAGCATAGAGGCGAATCGCCCGAGTCGAGTCATCATTGCCTGGAATGATGTAGTCCACACCTTCCATCGAATTATTCGTGTCCACAACGCCAATCACTGGCACACCAAGCTTTTTGGCTTCGGTAACGGCAATCTTGTGATAACCGACGTCAATCACGAATATCGCGTCCGGAACACCCCCCATATCCTTGATGCCGCCCATCGCCCGCTGTAGTTTTTCCAGCTCACGCGAATAGGTCAGCGCTTCTTTTTTAGAAAGCTTGTCCAGCGAGCCGTCTTCAACCATCTGCTCAAGATCCTTTAGGCGCTTCAATGAGCCCTTAACGGTCTTGTAGTTGGTCATCATGCCGCCAAGCCAACGGAAGTCCACAAACGGCATGCCAGCGCGTGTGGCCTCTTCCATAATGATCTCGCGGGCCTGACGCTTGGTGCCAACAAACAAAATAGTGCCTTTGTTTGCGGCGAGCGTGCGAACGAATTTCAATGCCTCCTGGTACATAGGCAGTGATTTTTCGAGGTTGATGATGTGAATCTTGTTGCGGGCACCAAAAATGTACGGGGCCATTTTTGGGTTCCAGAAGCGGGTTTGGTGACCAAAGTGGACACCAGCTTCCAGCATTTGACGCATGGTTGTGGACATCAGTCGTTCTTTCTAGTTAAGGTTGTACCTTCCACCCACTGTACTAGGCAGCATTCGCGAGGAACGTTGCGCCAGACCTTAACGGTGTGGGCGGGACGATTTAAGTTATATTCGAAACGCGTCCAAAATCTTGAGACAATCTGAGACTTTCGGAAAGCCTTTGATTATAAGCATAAAATTGTTAAAAGTGCAACTCCGAATGAACGCCTAATTGGACGCGTTTAAGGCAATTCTCTCCGTCGCGCTGCGAATCGCCTTGGCGGCTGCGTTCACCAGTTTCGCCTATTGGAAGATGGGTGGACTTATCCCAGCAGTTCTGTCGGCTCCGATCTGGGGTGTACTTCTAGCAAAACCAATCCTTGAGGCTCTGGCAGGCTACTATAGATGGGCCAAAAAGCAGCCCTACATCCCATGGCAAGGCCGCTATTACGAGTTCGAAAACATCCATATTCGCGTCTTTGAAGATGATTTCGGACACTTATGGTTTTGTGACAAAGACGTGTTGAAGGTGCTAGGCCAATCCGTTTCCAAAACGTACCAAGTTGCTTACGCCGAATCCGACTATCGGGCGATACCCGGTGAGCGGTTTAAGGGCTTCTCAGAAAACGCAGTCATTCTTGTCGTCTCCCGCATCCGGCATCCGTCCGCCGGAAAGTTCAAGTTTTGGCTGGAGCGCGAGGTGTTGGCGCCACATCACAAGAAGCGCGAAAAGGCGGGATTGCCGTCCAGCGCAAGACACCAAGAGAAAGATCCGTTCAGACCGATGGATACCAGCAAACCGTGACGTGTGGGCCCACCGCAAGCGAGGGGATGGCAGCACGGTCGGCTGATATAATTTAGGCTTCGCTCGGAACAATTTGGGTCGTACCAGTCGATAAATGATGCGCCTGCAAATGCGCGTGCCGCATCCGGTCGATGCAACGCCCTCGAACTTACGAAGAATCAAAATGAACGTCGTGTTGAAATCCGAGACAGACATAGCAGGGATGCGTATTGCGGGCCGTCTCGCCTCTGAGGTTCTCGACTACATCACGCCGTACATCAAACCCGGCGTGACCACCGGCAAGCTCGACAAACTGTGTCACGACTACATGGTCGACGTACAGGGCACGGTACCCGCGACGCTCGGTTATGCGCCGCCCGGGCATCGCCCCTACCCAGCCTCATGCTGTACTTCAGTCAATCATCAGGTCTGCCACGGCATTCCCGGCGACAAAGTACTCAAGCACGGCGACGTCATCAATATCGACGTCACCGTCATCAACGATGGCTACCATGGCGATACGAGCCGCATGTTCTACGTCGGTGAGCCGTCAATCCAAGCCAAGCGCCTCTGTGAAACCACCTATGAAGCGATGTGGCGTGGTATCCAGAAAGTGAAACCCGGCGCGACAATTGGCGATATCGGCCATGCCATCCAGACGCTCGCTGAAAGCAACGGGTTTTCCGTTGTTCGCGAATTCTGCGGGCACGGCATCGGACAAAAGTTTCATGAGGACCCGCAAATCCTGCATTACGGCAGGCCCGGACAGGGGATCAAACTACAGGCGGGCATGATATTCACAGTCGAGCCAATGATCAACGCTGGAAAGAAGGATATTCGCATGCTGGGTGACGGCTGGACCGTTGTCACCGCAGACCACAGCCTCTCAGCGCAATGGGAGCACACCGTACTGGTGACACCGACGGGTTATGACGTGCTGACATTGTCGGCGGGCTCTCCACCACCACCGGTGGCTACCGCGACGGTAGCACACGCTTAAGTTTGGTCGCCCCGGTGGTGAACACCGACCCGCGAACGCGTCTGGCCTACCTGAAGCCGCTACGCTACTGGCTCGCCGCCGAACGCGCGGCGATCAAAGCACGTTATCTGAAGCGACCGCAACCGGATCGCAATCTGCGCCAACACTCCTCGGTCGTAGACGAGCTGATCTCACGTATCGCCACGGACATCGGCCTGCCGAATGACGTCGCACTCCTTGCGGTCGGTGGATACGGTCGGGGGTTCTTGTTTCCCGCCTCCGACGTTGATGTGTTGGTATTGCTGCCGGAGAGGGAATACCCCGCCAGCCACACCGGCACAATTGAGGCGTTTGTAAGCCTGCTGTGGGATGTCGGTCTGGAACCTGGAATCTCGGTACGCACCATCAGCGAGTGTGTCGAGGAAGCGTCCAAAGACATCACGGTCGACACCAGCATGTTGGAGGCTCGGTGGTTATGGGGAGACAGACAACTCGTCACGAAGCTATCGGCACAGCTCAACCGCGCGCGCGCCCTTCCCGCTTTTCTTGAAGCCAAGTTGGACGAGCAGCGACGTCGCCACGCGAGACACCACGATATCGCGCTAAATCTCGAGCCAAACATCAAGGAAAGCCCCGGCGGTCTGCGTGATTTGCAAACAGTGCTATGGATTGCCCGGGCGGCAAATATCGGTGGCGACGCTCTGGCTGACTGGTCTGCACTTGCCTCGGCAGGACTTCTCACCAACAGCGAGGCCAAACTTATCGCCAAACACCGGCGGGTACTGATCGACCTGCGCATTCGTCTGCATTACCTTGCGGGACGACGCGAAGATCGTCTCGTTTTTGACCATCAAACCACACTCGCCGAGCAACTCAAGCTAAAGCCAACACGGGCTAGGCTAGCCTCCGAGGTGCTGATGCGACGGTACTACCTATCCGCAAAAATCATTTGGCAGCTCAACTCAATTCTTCTCGCCAATCTGAGCGAGAAAATCTTGCGCAAGAAGCGCGATGTCGTCCGCAAGATCAATGAAGACTTCGAACTTGTGAACGGTAACCTTGCAGCGATCGATGTGGGCATGTTTCAGCGCGACCCAAGGGCCATCTTTCACGCATTCTTGGCACTTCAGCGGACCCAGGAAGCAGAATTTTTTGCTGCGGAAACATTGCGGGCGATTTGGCGGCAAGTGCCAAATATCGGCCCCGCATTTCGAGAAGACCGCAACGTCAACGATACCTTTCTCGAAATTCTGCAAAGCGAGCGCCTGACCTTTACGCTAAGGCGGCTCAGCCGATACGGAATTCTTGGCCGCTACCTGCCCGCCTTCGGGCGGATTGTCGGCCAAATGCAACACGACCTCTTTCATGTGTACACAGTGGACGAGCACATCCTGATGGTGTTGCGCAACATGCGTCGCTTGGTGCTACCGCGCTTTTCGCATGAGTTTCCTTTTTGCCACGAATTGGCGAGTGCGTTTAAAGAAAAACACCTTCTTTACCTAGCCTGTCTCTTCCACGATATTGCGAAGGGTCGTGGTGGAGACCACTCAAAACTTGGCACGCGCGATGCGCGTCGCTTTTGCCGACAGCTGGGGTTGCCCCAGCCGCAAATCGAGTTGGTTGAATGGCTCGTCGAGACGCATCTGATGATGTCTGCGACGGCCCAAAAACAAGATCTCTCCGACCCCGAGGTAATCTCACAATTTGCGGCGCTGGTTGGCGACGAGTACCGTCTCACCGCGTTGTATCTGCTGACCGTTGCCGATATTCGGGGAACGAGCCCCCACGTCTGGAATGGTTGGAAAGCGAAACTGCTGGAGGAACTCTTCAGAGCGACAAGGAGGCTGTTGCGCGGTGACAGCGCAATCAATCCGCATTTCATCGAGTTCAAACGGCGCGACGCGCTCGCTCGAATGAACGCGGAGACTGAGCCACCGATTTGGCAGCATGTGAACGAGCGCTACTTCCAGCGCTTCGATGTTGACGATTTGACCTGGCACGCCAAAGCGATAGGGGAGGAAGTCGCACCGATCGAGCCGCGCATTTTTGTACGTGAGGATGATCACGCAGCATTGTTCGAAGTTCTGGTGATGACGCCCGATGAGGTCGGCGTATTTGCCCGAATCACCAACGCGTTCGAGCGCATGCAGTTCGACATTGTCTCAGCACGAATCTACACAACGACCAACGGGTACGCGCTTGACAGTTTTCTGGTGCTGCCAAAATCACGCCAGACCTCGCGCAATCTCAGCCATTCACCAGCAATGTCGTCCGAACGCAGCATCCAGAAGGAGCTAACAAAAGTGCTGCTGGCCGCCGAGATTCCCGAACCGACGCACGCACGCTCCGCCCGGCAGGCAAAACACTTTCCCTTGGTACCCGAGATTTCGCTGCGCAAGTCACGCGTCGCTCCGTTTTATGAAATCGGCATCACCTGCGCCGACAAACCGGGTCTGTTGTCGGCAATCGCCAGGGCGTTCAATGAATCGAACATCAACCTCCACGACGCTCGAATCACTACGCTCGGAAGTCGTGCCGAGGACGTGTTCATCGTCGAACACGCCAAGTTAGCAGAGTCCGACTTTGCCGATTCGCTCAAACGTACGCTGCTCGAAGCGGTGACTTAGCCAAATTCGCTGATCTAGCCGATCGACTTACCGTCGTTGAGCTTCAACCAACCGTAAATCACCCTGTACAGGTACCAAATCAGCACGGCCACGGGCAGCACCCATAAAAAAATCATGCCGATACCAAGCGTCAATAAGCCTAATATCCAGAACGCGCCCCACGCAAGGATGGCCCATAGAATCCCGAACCAAAACGTCCGCGATAGCCAGCCATAGTGTGTATCGAGATACGTTCCACGCACATCACCTTGTTTGGCGGCACCGACAATCATGGCAACGATGGCCAGCGTCCAGAAGGTAAACGGCGCCAAACCATGAAGCACATACAGAATGTGCAGCGTGTTTTTCTCCGACGATAAGTCGCGCTCGATGGCCGCTGGCGCGGAGGACGGTATAGAAGCAGTGGGATCACTCATGGCTTACCCTTTCCAGTTAGCCTTTATGCAGTCAGTCATCATCGTGCGGTGCCAGGTTCGGAAATAGGATCTCCGTAAATCCAAACTTCGACATATCCTTCATACGCATTGGGTAGAGCACGCCGTCGAGGTGGTCGCACTCGTGTTGAACAACCCGCGCATGAAAACCCTCCACAGTACGATCGATGGGATTTCCGTCGGCGTCGAAGCCAGTGTAGCGGATATGATCATAGCGCCCCACCGCACCGCGAAGTCCAGGCACCGAAAGGCAACCCTCCCAGCCCTGTTCGAGTCGATCGGATAGCGGCGTAATCACCGGATTGATCAAGACCGTAAACGGAACCAGCACACCCGGATACCGGGGGTTCTCACGCACTTCAAAAATCACAACACGGACGTTCTCGCCAATCTGTGGCGCGGCAAGCCCGGCACCATGGGCGTCGACCATGGTTTCTTTCATATCCTGAAGAAGCGACATGAGTTCAGCACTGCCAAATTTGTCGACCGGAAACTCGGTTGAGCGCTCCATCAACGATGGTGTGCCCATTTTCAAAATTGGCCGTATCGCCATGCTTGCCTCAACTGATTAAGTCGGTGACAGGTCGTGCGCTGCGCGTACTATTTGTAGCCCCGCGCCTCGGCCGACATTGCGGCATGCAACTCTACCGCGCGCGCCAAGATTAGCTTCACTTTTTCCATGCCCACCTTTAGCACTGCGTCCGCTTCAGCCAGCTTGATGCCATCTGCCGAACTGCCCAGTCCCGCCGCATGATTCATGGATAAGGCCAGCGTGGCATAGGAGAGCTCCTGCTCTCTTGCAAGCGACGCCTCCGGCATTGTGGTCATTCCGACCATCGTGCATCCGTCTCGTGCTAAACGTTCAACTTCAGCGCGTGTCTCCAGCCGTGGGCCCTGTGTAACACCCAATGTGCCGTTTTCGATCACATCAATTTTGGCTGCCTTTGCGGCGGCAAGGTAGAGAACCCGCGCTCTCGCGCAGTAGGGATCGGTAAAGTCAATGTGGGTCACAGGCGAATCGCCCTCAAAGAACGTGTGTTTGCGGCTGTGAGTGTAGTCGATCACTTGATCTGGCACGGCAAGCATGCCAGGCCCTAGGTTTGCGGCGACCCCGCCGACCGCGTTGACCGCCAACACGCGCACCACACCGACCGACTTCAACGCCCAAATGTTGGCCCGATAATTCACTTCGTGTGGCGGCAATGTGTGGCCATATCCATGTCGAGCCAAAAACACGACGGCAGCATTGCCAATGCGCCCATAAGTCAAATAACCTGAGGGATCGCCGTACGGCGTCCGCACCACCTCTTTGTTGGTGATCTCCAAGTTGGGCAAGTTCGTTAGCCCGGTTCCGCCGATAACTGCAAGCAAAGCGATCTCCGATACAATGATTTTTTTATGTCTTTAATTGACGGGCGTTTCCAAGCATAAATGCTTCGAAACGCCCGCCGATTGGCAAGTTTACCGCCTAGGGAACTTCAATTAACCTCGTCGTCCCGGCGCAACCCTTGTGGTTGTTCGCTGGAATGACAATATTTTGCGAGTTTTTTGGAAATCCCCCCGATCAGGGCAACATAACCGACTGCCCTATTTTCGCCTGATGGCGCGAATTTCGCCAAGATTGCGCCACGCACCAGACACGTCCATACCGTAGCCGAAGACAAAGCGATTGGGTACGGTTAGGCCAACGTAATCTGCTTGCAGCGGTTTTGCTGCGTTGCGCTCGGCACCATAGTCCTTGACACAAAAAACCGCGCATGCCACGGTCAACGCACCGTGACGTTTAAGCAATGCAACGATCGCGGCCAGTGTGACGCCCTCGTCAAGAATGTCGTCGAGCAGTAACACGTGTCGCCCGGCCACGTTGTCACGCGGTGCGACGCGCCAGGTCAGTTCCGTTCCAACTTTTGCGTTGCCATAGCGGGACGCCTGCACGATATCAAAATCACATGGGATCGTCAGCAGCGGGAGCAGTTGTCCCGTAAAGACCACCGCCCCACCCATGACGGACAGAATCAGCGGATGTTTGGTCGCGTAATCACGATTGATTCTCGCCGCCACGCTGGCAGTCGCAGCGTCGACCTCTTGCTGGGAAAACAGCAAGTCCGAGTCGGTCATGATGGCATTGGCTTCCTCAAGAGTCATAGCGTGGGTATGTTAGGAGTGCAAGAGTGATGTCGCAGCGCGGCAGGCAGCGAGGATCGCCGCGCTTCGTGCTTAAGGTTTGGCCGTCAGCGCCTTAATGTGCTCGGTGAAGGCCTTGCCGACTTCGGCATGTTTCATTCCCAGTGCAACTGTTGCCTGAAGATAACCGAGTTTTGACCCGCAATCATAACGAGTCCCTTCGAATTCATAGGCAAATACTTTTTCCTTCTTAAGCAGTGCCGCAATTCCGTCTGTGAGCTGAATTTCTTTGCCCACACCTCGTTGAATCTTTTCCAGGTGCGCGAATACCGCAGGAGTCAGGATGTAGCGCCCGACCACGCTCAAGGTCGATGGCGCATCCTCCGGTTTCGGTTTTTCCACAATACCGGACATCCGCGACACGCGTTCGCCGCGCTTCTTCGATACCGGTTTTGAATCGACGATGCCGTACGAAGACACTTCGCTCTTTGGCACTTCGACACAACCCAACACCGACGCGGCGTACTCTTCGTACCGCTGCACCATTTGCCGCATGACCGGAACCTTGGCGTCAATCAGGTCATCGGCCAGTATCACCGCAAACGGCTCATCTCCAACGAGATGTTTTGCGCATAAAACGGCGTGCCCCAAGCCCAGCGCCTCAGGCTGACGCACATACACGTACTGAACGTTTGCCGGCAGCATATTGCGGACGTCGTCAAGTAGTTTTTGTTTTCCCTTGGCCTGTAATTCCGCCTCGAGTTCATAAGCTTTATCGAAGTGGTCTTCAATCGTACGTTTACCGCGACCAGTGACAAAGATCATTTCCGTGATGCCGGCAGCGGCGGCTTCTTCCACCGCGTATTGGATCAAGGGTTTATCCACCACCGGCAGCATCTCTTTCGGACTCGCTTTGGTGGCGGGCAAAAATCGCGTGCCAAGGCCTGCGACGGGAAACACGGCCTTGGTGATTTTTTTTGCTTTCATCGGTTCTTATTCCGTTGGGTTCAGATACGAGAGAAACTCGGCTTCCGTGAGGACGGCGACCCCTAACTCTTGCGCCTTGTCCAGTTTACTACCGGCCTCCGCGCCAGCAACGACAAAGTCAGTCTTCTTCGATACGCTACCCGAAACCTTGGCACCAAGGGCTTCGAGCCGGTCCTTTGCATCATCGCGCGACATCGACGACAACGTTCCGGTGAGCACCACCGTCTTCCCGGCAAATGGGCCACTCACGTCGATCGCAGCAGCACCCGCATTCTCCGGCCAATGGATCCCACAAGCCCGCAGCTGCTCAACGACTTCGCGGTTGTGCGGCTGATCAAAGAACTGGCGGATCGATTGCGCAACCACTGGGCCGACGTCATTTACCTGCAGCAACTCGTCGAACGGCGCGTCCATTAACCGGTCGAGATTGCCGAAGTGTTTTGCCAGATCCTTGGCGGTTGCTTCACCAACATGGCGTATTCCCAAACCAAACAAGAAACGTGCGAGCGTTGTTTCCTTCGAAGTCGCAATGCCATCGAGTAAATTTTGCGCGGACTTTTCGGCCATGCGCTCCAGTCTCGCGAGTGCAACGAGGCCCAGTCGATACAAGTCCGCCGGCGAGTGCACTAGGCCTTGGTCAACGACCTGATCCACCAGTTTGTCTCCCAACCCTTCAATGTCCATCGCCCGTCGCTGGGCAAAGTGCAGCAACGCCTGTTTGCGTTGCGCCGGACAATAGAGACCACCTGTACAGCGGGCGACAGCCTCCCCTTCCAACTTCACAATCGCCGATTCACACTCGGGGCAGCGTGTTGGCATGACAAACTCGCGTGCATCAACAGGGCGCAGCGACAGAATCGCGGAAGCCACTTCTGGGATAACGTCGCCTGCTCGACGGACAACGACGGTATCGCCGATTTTCAAATCTTTGCGCCGCAATTCGTCTTCGTTGTGCAGGGTCGCATTGGATACCGTCGTGCCACCGACAAACACCGGCTTTAGCCTCGCTACCGGGGTGATCGCGCCGGTGCGGCCGACCTGCACATCGATGCCTTCCAAAATTGTTGTCGCCTCCTCCGCGGGGAATTTATGAGCAATGGCAAACCGCGGTGCGCGCGACACAAACCCCAGTTGCTGTTGGAGTGCCAAATTGTTGACCTTGTAAACCACGCCGTCGATATCAAACGGCAGACTGGGTCGGGCTGCACCGATGCGCGCAAAGTACTGGCGCAATCCCGCCACTCCGAGTACCACCGCACGTTCGGCCGTCACCGGAAATCGCAACTTGGCGAGCATATCCATCGCCCCGCTGTGAACGGCTGGCAGCTGAATGCCATCGGTGGCACCAATGCCATAGGCAAAAAACGATAATGGGCGTTCAGCTGTCAGCTTTGGGTCGAGTTGGCGGAGTGAGCCGGCCGCGGCATTACGCGGGTTCACAAATGTCTTCTCACCCTTGGCGGTTTGCCGGGCATTGAGCGCAGCAAAATCGCGACGCTGCATCAACACCTCGCCCCGCACTTCCAGAAGTGCAGCGGTCGTCTCGATCTTCAGCGGAATGGACCGTACGGTTCGGAGATTTTGTGTTACGTCCTCGCCGACCGCTCCATCTCCGCGTGTGGCACCCAGCACGAACACGCCATTCACATACGTCAGCGATATCGCGAGGCCGTCGAACTTGGGCTCACACGCGTATTCGACCTCACCTTCGATGGCGTCTCCAAGCAACGTGCGGCAACGTTTATCAAATGCGACGATGTCGTCGTCGGAAAACGCATTGCCGAGCGAGAGCATCGGCATGCGATGTGATACCTCGGGAAACGAATCGAGCGGCTTGGCACCGACACGCTGGGTCGGTGAATCTGGCGTAACGAGCGCGGGATTATCTGCTTCCAACGCGACCAGTTCGGCATACATAGCGTCATAGGCCGCGTCGGAAATCGTCGGCTCGTCGCGCACGTGGTAACGATAAAGGTGCTCGTTTAACACTACGCGCAGCTGTTCAATCTTTTCGGCTGCTGTCGTAGCGCGTATGTTCATTGCCGTTGCCGCGCGCTGCGACTACGCGTATAAACGAAGCGCAACCGAGCAGCCCGGTGCCACACCTAGCTGCTGCATTTCGCCGGTAATGCCGTGAATGGTCTCAGCAATAACTTTACGGCCATTCGCTGTGAGCACTTTTTTGTTGTCGTCAACCAGCTCACCGTGCAATACATCTGCAAAATGTAGCGCGAGCGTAAACATCCGCTCAAAAATCTGCCCTGGCTGCGGCGTACGAGGCACATCCAGCGCAAACGTGATCTGGGTGAAATATGGTTGCTCCCCCCGCAAGGTCGGCGCTTCCGCGCTATTGCCATTGCGCAGAGTAAAGAGCGCGCGGCCGTAATCGTCTTTGAGAACATATTCACCGGAAGGCAAGGCCGTGAGACCCTGTGCCTCGGCCAAGCCGCGAACTTTGGTAGCCGCAAACGTGACTCCATTTTTTCCCACAAGGTTCACCGCGATTTCAATGTCCGTTTCGGCACAAAACCGGTCGATCAATTGTGCGCGCCGCTGCGCCTCGGGCAAGCCTTCGCGCTTAGACTTCGCGCCAATACTGGCGGCGAATGACGCCATCGTTTCATCGAACTGCACCAAGACCGACGGTTCGACGGCCCCACCTCGGTCGGCAAGTTGCAGGCCGACTCGAATTTCACGATATGCCATATCCAAGGTCGGGTCGATCGGCTGCCAGAGACCGCCAACCAATCCTTCCCACAAGAGATTGGCCGAGATACCTAGTGATTGTTCAATCATTGGCGCATAGACATCTGCGACCACCGGTAGATCGGCTAACATCGTCGCCACAGTATCAACATCCGTATTAATCGAGGGCACTAACTCACCTGCGCTGCCACGGACTATGTTACGCGGCTCAATGGCAAGGGGCGCATCCTCGCCAATTGGCGAAACGTCACGAATTGGTGACGTCAATTCGTCTAGGGCTTGCTGCTCTGAAGAATCCATCGCCGCAAAGGACGGCTCGCGGCGCTCAAACCCTGCGGCTGGCATTGGGTCGGCACCAAACAACGCGTCGTTACGCTCGGCACCAAATAGCTGCTCAGCACGTCGCTTGTATGCGGCCTCCTGTCGACGGTTATAGACCATCAAACCAACGACGACTACCGCAATAATGCCGATGAGGACAAGCTGGAAGTCAGAGATCATATCAATCGTAAAGTCTATTATTTGTGCGGGGTTTCAGCCAATTCCGGCTGAAAACGTCCGACTTTCGTGCACTTTCATTTTAGCCATCTACATCATGCCGCAACCGCCTCGGCGGGGCCGGTGGCAAACTTTTTCGCCGCATGTATATCCACTTCTACGATGCGTGAGCACCCTGGCTCATTCATTGTGACGCCGACCAGTTGTTCACCCATTTCCATCGTAATTTTGTTATGGGTGATAAACAAGAACTGCGTTGACACCGACATCTTCTTCACCAGTTCGCAGAAGCGATCCGTGTTGGAATCATCCAGAGGCGCGTCAACCTCATCAAGCAAACAAAATGGCGCGGGATTCAGGCGGAAGAGGGAGAATACGAGCGAAAGGGCCGTCAGCGCTTTTTCGCCACCTGACAACAATTGAATGGAAGAGTTTTTCTTGCCAGGAGGTTGCGCGAACACCTGGAGTCCCGAATCAAGAATTTCCTCACCGGTCAGGCGCAGGTATGCGTTGCCGCCGCCAAACAGCGACGGGAACAATTCCATAAAGTTTTTATTGACCGTATCAAACGTCGCCTGCAGCAAATCGCGCGTCTCGCGGTCGATACGCTTAATTGCCGCCTCAAGCGTCGCAACTGCTTCCTTCAAGTCAGTTGACTGCGCATCGAGAAACTCCTTACGCACGCTGGCTTGTTCGAGCTCCTGAAGTGCCGCCAAATTGACCGCGCCCAGTGCCGTGATTTCCCCATTGATCCGATCAATCTCGGCTTGGTAGGCGGTGGAACGCGTCCTTCTCTCAACCAAGTCGGCAAGCTCTTCCAGATTGCCGCCGTTTTCTAGCAACTGCTGCGTAAACGTCTCTTCGTTGATTCGCGCCTCCTGCTCCTTCATGCGCAACTCAGTCATCTTGTCGCGCAGCGGTTGCAGTTTTTGTTCGATCGCGTGTCGCTGGTCTTCAAGTTCCTTCAACTTTCCACCGGCTGCCTCCATCGCCTCGCGCGCGACCGCCAAGGCTTTCTGTTTGTCTAGCCGCACCTCAAGCGCCTGTTGCAACCGCTCGCGAATATTGCCTTCCTGTAGGCCATCCAGCTCGGTCGCGAGGGCGCTGCGCGAGGACGACACCGCGTCCCAGCGTTTGGCGAGTTGCCCGACCATCTCAGACAGTGACTTGATCTTGTCGTGGCATGAGCGCTCAAAATAGTTCGCTTCCTGCGCACCACGATCGGCGGAATTCACCCGTTCGCGGGCGTCCGCCAGCGCACGCTCCGCCTCACGCTGTTTGTCTTCCAACGCCATCAGCTTGTCGGTGATCTCCGAGATACGATTTCCCCCCTCTTCGAGCGCGGCTTGAGCGGCAGCCATTTCCGCGCGCTCTTGCTCGGTTTCGGCATCAATGATTGCCGTCTCTTCGCGGATCGCACCGCGCCGACCTTCGGCTTGAGCGATCGCTTGTGAGAGCTTCAGCGCTTCCATTTGCAGGCTGTGTTCGCGATTTTTTGTTTCCTGCTGATCAAAACGCAGACGACGCAACGACTCCTGTGTGTCCTGCAGCGTCAACTCAATCTCTTTGAGTTGGGCTTCGACGGCTTGCCGCGCTTCAATCTTCGCCGGCAAATCGGCCTTGAGGGACTCGATTTCGCGTTGCCTCTGCATCACGCCGTGCAGTTCAGACTGAGGGCCATGAAACGTGACGCCATGCTGAGAATACAAATGCCCGGTTGCGGTAACAAGTAATGCGCCAAACGGGAGGCTAGCAATCTTGGCGCGGGCCTGCGTTTCATCTTCAAGTACAAAGACATTAGTGAGGCATTCACGCACAAACGGCAATACGGCGGCGTTTTCAGAGGTAACAAAACTCGACAGCGCGGTGAATCCCGCAACGGTTGACACATCCGCGCCACCGTTCTCCAGATAAAGTGAAACAGAACCCGGAGGCGGGTCGTCGGCAATTTGGCCGAAGACGTTGGCGTCGCCGACTCTCATTGAATTCAGTCGCAGCCCAAGCGCCGACTCCAAGGCATCTTCCCAGCCCTGCTTGATCTTGATGGACTGCCACAACCTCGGCGCGTTATCGAGCTGGTACTTGGACAACCACATTGCGAGGCGACTGTTGTTGTCCATCCGCGCCTGTTGGTTCTGCAACGCCAGTAAGGCGGCTTCGATGCGTGCGAGCTCGCGCGTGGCATTGCCGATCTGTTCAACGGCGTCACGTCGTTTGGCTTCAAATTCATGAACGCGCTTTTCTTCTTCACTGAGCTGCTCGCCTACCAACGCCAGCGTCTCTTGCGCTTTGCCGCGCTCTGCGTCTACGCGCTCCAGTTCGCCATCTTCCGGCACTACCAGCGCCATGTTTTCGGTTGTAAGCCGACTCTTACGCTGTTCTAGCTGCGAAAGAATCTTTAGCGCGTTGTTTTCACGAGATTCATTCAGCGCTTGGTCACTTTCGGCGGCGCGGACTTCGTTATCGGCGACCTTCACCCCAGCAAGGGCTTTACGAACTTTTTCTTCGTATTGCGGCACTTCTTCACGCAGCGCCTCTGCGCGTTCGCGCGCCTCAGCCACCCTATCGATTCCACTTGCGAGCTCGCGATGCCAGCGGTCCAGCTCGGTGGTGGTGGCGTCACGGTTGGCTTCAATTTCCAACACTTGCTGCGCCAGCGCCTCTACCTGTGCACCTAGCCGACGCCGATTGTCGGCAAGATAATTCATTTCTTGTTCGAGTTGTACCACCGCCGTGTTTGCCTCAAACATCGCCGCCTGCGCATTGGTCAGCTGGTCGGTCTCGGCGTAGTGATCTTGGCGCAACTTATCGAGCGCCGTTTCGACCTCGCGCATCCGAGCGATCTCCCCCTCAAACCCAGTCTCGGTTTTCACGATCTCGTTCGCGTAGCGTTCTTTTGCGGCCCGCGCTTCACGCTGTTTGGTAAATGCCCACAAGTTTTCATTGAGTTTCAGCTCGTTATTGAGCTCGTGATACTTCGCCGCGACTGCCGCCTGCTCCGCCAGCTTCTCAACGTTTTTTGTAAGCTCACCGAGAATGTCATCGACCCGGTTCAGATTTTCCTTGGAATCCTCAAGCCGCGCTTCCGTCTCTTTGCGACGTTCGCGGTACTTCGAAACACCGGCGACTTCTTCGAGGAACACACGAAGCTCCTCCGGTTTCGAGGTAATCACGCGCGAAATCATGCCCTGCTCGATAATCGCATAGGCGCGCGGGCCAAGGCCGGTGCCGAGAAAGACATCGGTGATGTCGCGACGACGAACGTGCTGCCCGTTGATGTAGTAGTCAGAGTTGCCGTCGCGCGATAAAACACGCTTGACGGATAGCTCTGCGTACTGACCCCACTGACCGCCGATACGACCAAGCGAGTTGTCAAACACCAACTCAACACTTGCGCGCGCGGATGGCTTGCGCAACGTAGAGCCGTTGAAGATCACATCTTCCATTTTTTCGCCGCGCAGATTCTTGGCGCTGGATTCACCTAGCACCCAGCGAACGGCGTCAATGACATTGGATTTACCGCAACCGTTGGGCCCGACAACGCCGACTAACTGGCCGGGCACGGAAATGGCGGTGGGGTCTACAAAACTTTTGAATCCCGCTAATTTGATCTGAGTAAGACGCACAACCCATCCTCTGCGAAAAGCTAGGCGCTTCTGCGAATGTGCCCAGCAACCGAACACAAATCATTCGCGTCACACCTCTTTACAGCAAACCCGCCGACGCCGTTGACGTGGGCGGGTTGGCATCCCGTACAATCTCGGAATTGTATCGTAACGACTGTCGCAA
>JBIIYQ010000090.1:0-11979 GCA_044346745.1 Usitatibacteraceae bacterium
TCGAGAAGTGCCCCAATGGGAAACACCCCAAATGAAGCGCTTTTTCAAGCAAAAGTGATTGCAAACGTCCGCCAGTTGTAGCATTTTTGTTTCTGCGGGCAACCCATCCAACGCCGAGAAAAAAAAACGCTGACGAATGCAGCGGGAGGGTCTTGAACGCGAATCCAAATTGATGAATTCGCTAGAGCAACAAAACGGCGGGGAAAACAGCAATCGCGAGCAAAATCAAAATCCATTCACACTTCCAGCGCTTCAAGTGACCGGTGTAGTAGAGGATGATACAAAGAATGGCAAAAACATAAAAAATCGCAAGCAGCATGGCTTCTCCTTGTTATACGGGCGACTCATCTGCACCCGGACGCATCCGAAACGTTACCATACTTCATATAAATTCAAAGCTAACTAGGGATTTCCCCCGCCCTAGATCGCGTCATTGCCAACCTCGCCGGTGCGGATCCGTACCACCTGCTCGACCGGCAACACGAAGATCTTGCCATCACCAATCTTGCCGGTGCGGGCGGCCTTGATTATTACGTCGATTGCCTTCTCGACAACTTCATCGGCAACAACAACCTCCACTTTGACTTTTGGCAAAAAATCCACCGTGTATTCGGCACCCCGGTAAAGCTCGGTGTGCCCCTTCTGACGACCAAAACCCTTTACTTCAGTGGCCGTTAGGCCAGAACACCCGAGGCTGATCAGCGCCTCGCGGACCTCGTCTAACCTGAATGGCTTGATAACAGCTTCAATTTTTTTCATGAGGTCCTCCGGGACGTTGGAATGACTGGAAAGTCTTGGCTACTTTGGCCAATATTTCGAGGTGATGGGATAACGCCAATCCTTGCCGAACCCTCGACGCGTTATCTTAGCGCCTACTGGGCTTTGACGCCGTTTGTATTCGTTGATTTTGAGCAACTTGGTCACACGATCAACGTCGGCCTGCAAAAAACCCGTGGCAACGATCTCAGACGGTGCCCGGTCCTGCTCCATATACATCTCGACGATCTGGTCCAATATTGCGTAATCCGGCAACGAGTCTTGGTCCTTTTGGTCAGGGCGAAGTTCGGCCGACGGCGGACGCGTGATAACCCGCTCAGGAATGACCCGCGACTGGGTGTTGCGCCAATGGCAAAGTTCGTAGACCAGTGTTTTTGAGACGTCTTTGAGAATGGCATAACCCCCTGCCATGTCGCCATACAGCGTTGAGTAACCCACCGCCATTTCGCTCTTGTTGCCAGTGGTGACCACCATCGCGCCAAACTTATTGGAAAGCCCCATCAACATGGTACCGCGCACCCGTGCCTGAATGTTTTCTTCGGCGGTGTCCTCGGCGCGTCCAGCGAACGCCTCTGACAACGCCGTCTTAAATGCCTCAAACACCGGCGTAATGGCGATTTCTTCGTAGGTAATGCCATGAATTGCAGCCATCTCACGCGAATCGTCTAGCGATATCTGCGCGGTGTAGGCGGATGGCATCATGACCGCCCGCACCCTCGCCGCCCCCAAGGCGTCGACGGCGATGGCCAGCGTTAGGGCCGAGTCAACACCACCCGATAGGCCGAGCAGGACGCCTGGGAATCCGTTTTTATTCACGTAGTCGCGCAGCGCCACCACCAATGCGCGATAGACGTTCTCCACACGTGGCAGCGTCGGATGAACCGGGCCCCGTATCGCCCCGTCGACAAATTCCACCACGCCCAGCGCTTCCTCAAACGATTTTTCCTGATAACCGACGCTCCCGTCTGCGTTGATACCGAACGATGCACCGTCGAATACCAGTTCATCCTGCCCACCGGTCCAATGCGCGTACAACAGCGGAACGCCGGTTTCGGCAACGCGACTTCTCACCACGTCGTAGCGCGTTTCCAGCTTCTGCATGTCATACGGTGAGGCATTCGGAACCACAATAATCTCGGCACCGGCCTTGACCGTTGCCGCAACCGGCTGGGGAAACCACACATCCTCACAAATCAGCACGCCGATCTTGTGCCCTTCGAGTTCGAAGACAAAGGGTTTATGTCCGGTTTCGAAGTAGCGCTTCTCATCGAAGACCTGGTAATTCGGGAGTCTTTGTTTGAGATAGCTGTGCACGATTCGTCGATTGCGGATCAATGAGGCAGCGTTAAACAGCCGCCCTCGTTCGTCCTCTGGGGTGGCCACGACATGTGGATGCCCAACAACCATTGCAATGCCCTCAACACCGGCGCACAGTCTGGCCAGCGCCTCGGCGCAGGCCACCCAAAAATCGTTACGGAAAAGCAAGTCTTCTGGCGGGTAGCCGCACAACGCCAACTCGGGGGTGACAATTAACGAAGCCCCGGCGTCTCGCGCCCGGTTGGCTTCCGCAATCAAACGGTCGACATTTCCGGTAAGGTCACCGAGCATCAGGTTGACTTGGGCAATCGCAATCTTCATAAAGACTCCAAAAAAACTCCGCAAAAGTGAGTTGGCTTAATTATAGGAGTGCCAAGTCCGCATAATCGGGGCATGGAAAATTTCACCATTCGTGTCGTCGATTCGCTTTCGGAGGTTTCTCCGGACGACTGGGACGCCCTCGCGTTGGACAATCCAACGTTAAAACACGCCTGGTTGCAATCGATGATTGAAACCGGATGTACTAGCGCCGCAACCGGCTGGTTGCCGCAATTTGTGCTGCTCGAACGAGAGGTGGCAGGCGCACCGAAGCTGGCCGGCGCCGTACCGCTTTACATGAAGGGGCACAGCTACGGCGAGTATGTGTTCGACTGGGCGTGGGCGGATGCCTACCAACGCGCAGGGCTGGAGTACTACCCAAAACTGCTCTGCGCCATCCCATTTACGCCCTGCACCGGCTCGCGACTACTCGCCGCAAGCGCGCAAGACCGCGAACTGCTGCTTGCTGCCGTTATACAAATCGCCAACCAAAGCGATGTGTCGTCGTTGCACATTTTGTTCCCGGCACCAGACGAGCAAGCGTTGATCGCGGCACACGGCTTGCTGGCGCGCCAAGCAGTGCAGTTTCACTGGCGCAACGACGGCTACCGCAGCTTCGAAGACTTTCTTTCGCGCATGAGCCACGACAAACGCAAACGCATCAAACAAGAGCGGCGACGCGTTGCCGATGCGGGGGTGACACTACGGCGGGTGCTGGGAACGGAACTCACTTCGGCGGAGTGGGATCTTTTCTATCGTTGTTACCAATCCACCTACCAAGCACACCGCTCAACGCCGTATCTCAGTCGGCAATTCTTCGGGCTGATTGGCGAACGTATGCCGGAAAACATCTTGATGGTGATCGCCGAGAAGGACGGCGCACCCATCGCCGCTAGCCTCAACCTGGTGAACAAAACGACCCTGTTCGGTCGATATTGGGGGGCGATCGAGTTTGTCTCAGGACTGCACTTTGAGACGTGTTATTACCAGACGATCGAATACTGCATCGACAATGGGCTTACGCTTTTTGAAGGCGGAGCCCAAGGCGAACACAAACTTGCCCGGGGGTTTGTGCCAGTGCAGTGCACTTCCGCGCACTTGATAAAAGATCCGCGATTTGCGAGCGCCGTCGAGGATTTTCTGCGTCGCGAATCGAATGGGATAGAACGTTACGTCGATGAACTGAATGAGCACCAACCGTTTAAGTCCACGCCGGTCGAATAACCACAAGTCAGGCGCCTATTCCGTATCGGCCAACAACATCAGCAGATTCTCTTGGGCGCAGTTACGCTGGCTGACACTACGCGGCTTCGCTACTGCATAAACACCGTCACCATCCATTTCCCAAGCCTCGACGTTGTCAGCCAGATAAGCGTTTAAGCCTTCGTCAATTACGCGACGCTTTAACTTACGATCGTTTACTGGAAAACAAAGCTCGATACGACGGAAGAAATTTCGCTCCATCCAGTCGGCGCTCGACAACATTACGACCGGATCCCCACCATTCCCGAAATACATGACCCGCGTGTGCTCAAGAAAACGCCCCACCACGGAGCGCACCCTGATATTTTCAGAAAGCCCCTTGACGCCGGGCCGTAGTGCGCAAACGCCGCGCACAATCAGGTCGATTTTCACCCCTGCCTGCGAGGCGCGATAAAGCGCTTCAATCACCTGTGGCTCGACCAGCGAATTTAGTTTTGCAATAATCCGTCCCGTGGTCTTTGGAGTCGGGGAAGCTTTCACTTTACTAGGCGATGCACGACCGACCAGCATCTGTTTGGCCAACTCGATTTCATGCTCGATTGCCTTGATAACGCCAGCGTGTAACGTAAAAGGCGATTGCCAGACTTGCGACAGTTTGGTTGCCTTGCCCAGCCCGGTCAATTGCGTGAAGACCTCGTTGACGTCCGCGCAAATCGCCTCGTTGGCCGTCAATAGTCCAAAATCGGTATAAAGGCGCGCAGTACGCGGGTGGTAATTGCCGGTCCCCAGATGCACATACCGTCGCAACACATGTTTGCCGCTGTCTTCGTCCTTGAGCTCGCGCCGCACAATGAGCGCCATCTTTGCATGGGTCTTGTGCCCGACAACGCCATAAACGACATGCGCACCCACTTCCTCGAGTTTCGAGGCCCATTTTAGGTTCGCCTCTTCGTCGAAGCGTGCCATTAACTCCACCACTACCGTGACTTCCTTGCCGCGGCTCGCGGCGTCGATCAACGTTTCCATGATCACAGAATCGGTACCGGTGCGATACACAGTTTGCTTTATCGCCACGACCAAAGGATCGCGTGCCGCTTGTTGAATGAACTCGATGACCGGCGTGAAACTTTCATAAGGATGGTGCAGCAAGATGTCTTGCTTCTTCAGGGCTTCGAAGACGTCTTTTCCCTTGGCCACCTTCTGCAACACCTTGGGCAAACCCGGCGCAAATAGACGGAACTTCAATTCAGGACGGGCAACCTGATCCGGCACGTTCATCAGACGCACCAAGTTAACCGGCCCATTAACGCGATAGAGGTCAGACTCGGTGAGATCGAACTGCGTGAGCAGAAATTGCACCATGTCTTCGGAGCAATTGTCGGCCACCTCAAGGCGCACAGAGTCCCCCAAGTGTCGCTGCGGCAATTCGCCCTGTAGTGCGAGGCGAAGATTTTTGACCTCTTCTTCATCAACGAATAGATCGGAGTTACGGGTAACCCTGAATTGGTAACAACCCAGCACCTCCATGCCGGAGAACAACTCGCCGACATGCGCATGCAGAATGGAACTGAGAAAAATAAAATCATTCTCGCCGTCGGTAACTTCCGCAGGCAGCTTGATGACCCGCGGCAAAACTCTCGGCGCCTGCACAATCGCCCGCTTGGAGTCGCGCCCGAACGCATCGCGCCCCGACAACTCGACGGCAAAGTTCAAACTCTTGTTGAAAACACGCGGAAACGGATGTGATGGGTCCAGTCCAATTGGCGTCAATACTGGCATCATCTCGCGGAAAAAAAAGTCCTTGATCCAATCCCGCTGCTCCGCATTCCATTGCGCTCGGCGGATAAAGCGGATGCCCTCTTGCGCCAGCTTGGGCAGCACCACATTATTCAAAAGTGCATATTGGGTCTCGACAATCGCATGCGCGGCCGCAACAATCAGGCGATAAACCTCCTTCGGTGTGCGGCCATCCGTCGTTCTTGTTGCAGAACCGAGCTTGATCTGCTCCTTGAGACCCGCCACACGAATCTCGAAAAACTCGTCCATGTTGGACGACACAATCGTCAAGAACTTCAGTCGCTCGAGTAGCGGCACTGATTCGTTTTCTGCTTGAGCAAGCACGCGACGGTTGAACGCCAACATCTGTAGTTCACGATTTAGAAACTTTGCCGAGGCGCGCGGGTTTGCACGATGGGCGGCCTGCGGCACTTTGGCAGTAGCTCGTGGGGATGCGCGAGGTGAAGCACGAGACACGGCGCGCCTAGTTGCCATCATTAATCCTTTTTTTCGTTTTTACCGCGCAAGTACCTTAAGCGATAAGTATTGCAGTTTTTTGACAACTCACCAGTGCCGAAAGTTGCCATTGCTATGCCATACTGCTTTATCCATAAAACTACGTCTCAAATGTCTCTGACCAGCCTCGCCGCAGTAGATCTCGGATCCAACAGCTTTCATTTACAAATTGCCCGCGTTGTGGACGACGTCCTGTACCCGCTGGACTCGATGAAAGAAACAGTACGACTCGGGGCGGGTATCACCGACAACAAGGACATAGACGCGCCGACCGCAGAACGCGCCTTCGCCACCCTGCGTTTGTTCGCTGAGCGTCTGCGTGGCATGTCCAAGGATCGTGTCAGGGTGGTCGGAACCAACGCGCTGAGGGTGGCCAAAAACGCGCACGAATTTGTCCGGCAGGCGGAGCTGATACTAGGCTTTCCAATCGAGGTGATCGCCGGCCGTGAAGAAGCCCGTCTCATTTATGTGGGTGTGGCCAAAACCCTGCCGCCATCAAGCCACAATCGAATGGTCGTCGATATTGGTGGTGGATCGACTGAATTCATTATCGGCCATCGCTTAAAGCCAAAACTCGTCGACAGCCTGTACATGGGCTGCGTCAGCTACTCATCGCTGTACTTTCCGAATGGCGAAATCGACAAACGCCGGTTTAAGGACGCGCAGTTGGCGGCTCGCAAAGAATTGGAACAGATCCGCGCGAGCTTTAAGAAGGAAGGCTGGCGCGAGGCGTTTGGCTCATCCGGTACCGCCAAAGCCCTCGCCGGCATCATCACGGAACAAGGCATGTCGAGCGGCGCAATTACCCGAGAGGGGCTCGAATGGCTGCGTGACCGTGCCCTCAAGGCCGGTAACTTTGACAAATTAGGTCTTGCGATCAAAGCTGATCGTATCCCGGTACTGGCCGGCGGCCTGGCGATTATGCTGACCATATTCGAGGAACTCGATCTCACCGAAATGCAGCCGGTCGACACCGCGTTGCGCGACGGCGTTTTGTACGACATGTTGGGTCGCGCCCACCAGAGTGACGTTCGTGAGGCGACGGTAGAGCAATTCGGTCGCCGGTATCACGTCGACCAAGCTCAAGCGGATCGGGTGCGCAGTTTGGCGCTGCACTTTTTTGATCAGATTCATGCACCCGCCACCTCGGAACTCGAACAAACGCAGATCGCTTCGTCACGGCAGCGTGTGGCGTGGGCGGCCCGATTGCACGAAATCGGCATGGCTATTGCCCAAGCCGGTTTCCATAAACATTCCGCCTATGTGCTCACAAACGCCGATATGCCGGGCTTTTCCAAACGGGAGCAAGCGGCGCTAGCGAGGCTGGTGCTGGTCCAACGCGGCAAGTTGAGTAAGCTTGCGACTGACTCCGCGATCGGTGAGGATTTTGTCCGTGAAGCGCTGTGCATCCGCCTCGCGGTACTGCTCTCACGCAGCCGGCGCGCCGTCTCGACCAAACGATTTATGTTGTCTCGGGCGACGGGCGCCGACATGTTTGGCCTATCGGTAGATGGCGCATGGCTGGCCGATCACGACCTAACCGACTATGAACTGGCGCAGGAAGTTGCCGAGTGGCGTTCGTTGCAGGTCACGCTGGCGATCGAACGCAATGATCTTGCTGTTCCAACGACGACGACCTAAAAAGCCACATCCGGGCCAGCGCCGACGCTGTCAGACCGAATCCGGCGTCACCATCACCTTAAGCTGTGTCTGGATAGCACCATCGCGTTCGCGTGTTTCGAACCACCACATCGCGCCTTTCTTCACACTGACGTAACCGCCGCTCCCATCGATGAGCTGCGCCGCGACCATGCCAAGGGTGGGCTGATGCCCGACGACCAAGACTTTCGCCCCCACCTTCGCAGCGGGCCAGCCTGCCGCCGCCAATACCGCGCCGGCTGAGGCATCCGGGGCGATTTGCGGAACCGTTGTAAACGCCTGCCCCAACGCAGCCGCGGTTTGTTGGGCACGATTTGCCGGGCTGACGATGATGGTCCACCCTGCCCACTTGCCGTCAATCTGCGCCTCAAACCAAGCGGCCATCTTCTTTGCCTGCCGTCTTCCCTTAGGGGTCAGGTCCCTAAGTAGGTCCGTTGCCGCCTCGTCTTCAGCTTCGGCATGACGCCATAGCACTATCTCCATCGTTTCCTCACTGTTTTTGCGGTTGATCGATCGGCGGCGGCGGTCTTTTCTAGCAGCGTGCCCGAGGCTCCAATCCGGGCCACATTATGCCGCGCTCCCTGGCTGAAGAAGACACTTCCAAACCCCGAGAAAGCTAGTAAACTCGACAGCGAAATGTGTCCAGCGCATTTTTTGTCTACAGCGTTCCGGATTACGGGCTGTTGTGTCCGGTCTTCCGGTTCGACATAGAACAACAAAATCACCCATGTGGTTTCACATCAACACGAGGAGCTCCACTCATGATGAATCTCAAGCGACTATCGAAACTTAGCGCGGCACTGCTGACCGGCGCCGTACTGGCCACCCCAGTGGTAGCCCAAGAACTGACGGGTACCCTGAAGAAAATCAAAGACAGCGGCACGATCACCATCGGTCACCGTGAAACTTCCATTCCTTTTTCATACCTAGACGAAAAGCAGCAGCCAATCGGCTACTCAATGGACCTGTGTATGGCAATTGTCGAGGAAGTCAAAAAGACGCTGAACATGCCGACGTTGGCTGTGAAGATGAATCCGGTCACCTCCCAAACCCGCATCCCGTTGATGGCCAATGGCACCATCGACCTCGAGTGCGGTTCGACCACCAACACGCTAAAGCGTCAAGAGCAGGTTGACTTTGCACCGACCACCTTCGTGACCGGCACCAAGCTGGTCGTGAAGAAGTCTTCCAAAATCAAGAGCTACAAAGATCTCAAGGGCAAGACCGTTGTTGTCACTCAGGGAACCACCAACGAACGCGTGATCAAAGCGCTGAACGACGCCGAAAACCTTGGCATGAAGTTCCTGGCGGCCAAAGACCACGCTGAGTCATTCTTGACCGTTGACACCGGCCGTGCTGCTGCATTCGCCATGGACGACGTCCTGCTTTACGGTTTGGTCGCCAGCTCTAAGAAGCCGGCTGACTTCGCCGTGGTTGGTGACTATCTGTCCTATGACCCGTACGCGATCATGCATCGTCGCAACGACGCTGACTTCGCGCTGGCGGTGAACCGCGCCTTGTCTGCCCTGTTCCGTTCGGGCGACATCAACAAGATCTACGACAAGTGGTTTGTCGGCAAGCTTCCTAGCGGTTCAACAATGGGTATGCCAATGAGCCCGTTGCTCAAATCTGCATTCCAGAGCCAGGCACTACCAGAGTAAGTGAACAGTCAAATATTTGCGTCCGGTAGCAAGCGCGCAAGTATCAAGTAAGATGAGGGGAATCGAGCAATCGATTCCCCTTTTTTCTGGGCCACGCGCAAGAAAGTTGTAGGCAATTTGTCATTGGTGTTGCGGGCGCGGTTCCGCAACGACGCAGACTTCGAACGATCCATCGATAAGCCAAGGGAGACGGCGCACCATGGAATGGAAATTTTTTCTCGAACAAGCTCCATCTGGAGGCATGACCTACCTCGGCTGGCTGGGCTCCGGCGTGATGTGGACGTTGTTGGTGTCCATCTGCGCATGGGTCATCGCCTTCTCGCTGGGTTCTGTACTCGGCATATTGCGCACGACGCCTTTAAAGTGGCTGAATCGCGGCGCGACAATTTACGTCGAGATCTTTCGCAACATCCCGCTGCTGGTGCAAATGTTCCTCTGGTACTTCGTGATGCCGGAAATACTTCCGACCGCAATGGGCGACTGGCTCAAACAGACCTACCCCAACTTGATCACGCTGCCATTCGCACAGTTTAGTTTGTGGGAGTTCACCGCTGCGGTGATGTGTCTCGGGTTATACACCGCCTCACGTGTTGCAGAGCAGGTTCGATCAGGCATCCAGTCATTGCCCAAAGGGCAGACCAACGCCGGACTGGCCATGGGTTTCACACTTCCGCAGGTTTATCGCTATGTGATCCTGCCGATGGCCTACCGCCTGATCATTCCGCCGATGACCTCTGAGTTCCTGACCATCTTTAAGAACTCCTCGACCGCACTGACCATCGGCGTGCTTGAACTGACCGCGCAGGCGCGCCAAATCAATGAGTACACGTTCCAAACCTTCCCGACGTTTGCGGTGGTGACGTTAATCTATGTCGTGATCACCCTGACCGTCGTCATAGGGATGCGGTTGTTGGAAAAGAAGGTCGCCGTTCCCGGCTTCGTTTCACAAGGGGGCCACTGATCATGGGAGATTTTGACTACAAGATCATCATTAACAATCTCCCGTTCTTATGGGACGGCTTGTTGCTGTCGCTCAAGCTTTTCTTCATTGCGTTGGTCGGCGGTATTTTCTTCGGCACCCTGCTGGCACTTGCACGGCTCTCCAGCTGGCGCATCCTGTCCTACACGTCCGCCGGCTTTGTGAATTTGATTCGCTCGATCCCCTTCATCTTGGCGATCTTCTGGTTCTATTTTCTTACGCCAATGTTGGTCGGAAAAATCACCGGCCAGCAGGGTGAAGCCGTCGGCCCCTTCACCTCTGCCGTTGTCGCATTCATCATGGTGGAGTCAGCCTACTACTCGGAGATTATTCGCGCCGGCATTCAGTCGGTTCCGCGTGGCCAGCCTTGGGCAGCTTACGCACTCGGCATGAACTATTGGCAGGCGATGGGGCACATCGTTCTTCCGCAGGCCTTCCGCAACATGCTGCCGATCATGCTGACGCAGGCGATCATTCTGTTCCAAGATACTTCGCTGGTTTATGTCGTCGGCCTTAAGGATTTCCTTGGCGCTGCAAGCAAGGCCGGGCAGATATCTGGACGCATCGTCGAGCTCTACATATTTGTGGCACTCGTGTTCCTGATTATCTGTTTCGGCGCGTCGCGGCTGGTCAAATACCTGCAAGCCCGAATGGACGCTGGCCGCGCCTGATCCCACTCCACACTCCATGGGGCGTGTGATCGTCCCGCTCGAACCAAACATTGAAGCGATAGAGGATAACCATGGCAATGATCGAAATTAAAAACGTCAGCAAGTGGTACGGCGAAAAACAGGTATTGGTCGATTGCACCACCCAAGTCGCCAAGGGTGAAGTTGTCGTTGTCTGCGGCCCTTCCGGCTCGGGCAAGTCAACATTGATCAAGACGGTGAACGGCTTGGAGCCGTTTCAGAAGGGCGAAATTTTGGTGGACGGTGTATCGGTTGGCGACAAAACTGTCGACCTCGCCAAACTTCGCTCGCGGGTCGGGATGGTGTTCCAAAATTTTGAGTTGTTCCCCCACATGAGTGTGACCAAAAACTTGGTCATCTCACAAACCAAGGTATTGGGTCGCAGCGAGGACGAAGCGCTCGATAAAGGCTTGAAGCTGCTCGACCGCGTGGGACTCATCGAACACAAGGACAAGTTTCCCGCACAGCTTTCCGGCGGTCAGCAACAACGCGTAGCGATCGCGCGAGCTCTCTCGATGGACCCAATCTGTATGTTGTTCGATGAACCGACCTCCGCGCTTGATCCCGAAATGATCAACGAAGTGCTCGACGTCATGGTCGAGCTCGCCAAAGAAGGCATGACCATGATGGTGGTGACGCACGAGATGGGCTTTGCCAAAAAAGTGGCGAACCGCGTGATCTTTATGGAAAAAGGCGGCACGATATTGGAGGACTGCACCAAGGATGAGTTCTTTGGATCACCGCGGAAGCAGCGTACACAGGACTTCCTATCGAAGATTTTGCACAATTAGTCCAGGCGAGCGCCCCACTTGCTTCCGCCCTTCGTGTCTTCGCTACGCATCCCCGAACTCGGGGCCCCTGCTTACGCGTCCGACACTCAAAACATCGCCCCCAAGACCTCCTATCCAAGATTTTGCACAACTAAACTCCTTTATCCACGGCGCTTTCCAAGCATTTTCGCAGATTCAAGTACGAGTCCCGACAATCTCAAGGCGCGATTGTAAGGGGGTGAGGTAGCGAACAGCGATACCCTTTCGTTTCTGACAACCAAAGGAGACAGCCATGAGTTCACCCCTCACCCTAG
>JBIIYQ010000089.1:0-11979 GCA_044346745.1 Usitatibacteraceae bacterium
TGCTACGCAAAAAGGGATTGGTGGAAGTTTGATTTCGCGCCCACTCTTTAGTCACCAGAAAAGAATTCATGGCATACCAACTGTACTACTACCCCGCCAATGCCAGCCTTGCACCGCACATCTTGCTCGAAGAGATCGGTTGCGATTACAAGTTGGTACTGGTTGACCGCACGGTCAATGCCCACAAATCAGATGCCTACCTGCGGCTCAACCCGGCAGGGCTCATCCCAGTACTCGTCGACGGCGACATCGTGCTGAGCGAAACGGCGGCAATCATGCTGCATCTGGCGGACAAACATCCCGCCACTGCGCTTATCCCGCCGCTCCAGAGCGCTGAGCGTGCCCAATGTTATCGATGGCTCATCTATCTCACCAACACCCTACAAGCAGATCTGATCCACTACTTTTATCCAGAACGTATCGGCGGCGAGTACTCAACCGAGGTCAGACAGCGGGCGATTGATCGCATCGTGCCGATGCTTGATATCCTCAACGCACAACTCGTGACTAGCGGCGGCCCGTACCTGCTTGGCACCACCTATACGATTGCAGACATCTTCCTTTTCATGATGTGTCGCTGGACAAGTGATGTGCCAAATCCAGCGCGAAATCGGGCGCAGCTTGCCCGTTTTCTGGATATGATGGCAACGCGTCCCGCCGTCATTCGCGCCCACGAACAAGAAAAAATTGGCCCTCCTTGGTACTAGTGAAGATGAAGATCGCAGTTCTGATTACCGGCGGCACCTTCGACAAGGAGTACAACGAACTCAACGGTGAGTTGTTCTTCAAAAAAACCCACGTCCATGAGATGTTAAACATGGGGCGCTCGCTCGTCAAAACGCGCGTGGATACACTGATGATGAAGGACAGTCTTTTGATGACAGACGATGATCGCTCCATTATCGCTGCCGCGTGTAAGAAGGCAAAAGAGTCCGCCTTAGTGATCACACATGGCACCGATACCATGGAAGAAACCGCTCGTTACCTTGCGCCACATATCAAGAATAAAACCGTGATCCTGACGGGCGCGATGGTGCCTTACAAGTTCGGCTCGTCTGACGGCTTGTTCAACCTTGGCAGTGCGCTTGCGTATGCGCAGGTGCTGCCGCACGGGGTATATGTCGCCATGAACGGGCAATGTTTTGCATGGGACAACGTACGCAAGAACAAGAAAAAAGGCGTATTTGAGGCGCGCCGGGAAACCAACTAAGCCAACTGATGCCCTACGGCCGGGGCTGGTCGCGAAAGCGTTGTGTGAACCACCACAAGTGTTGTTCGGGATCGATCGCGCCGTAGCTTCGATCAGTCCAATACTCTTCCCCGTAATCATAGTCCTTCGGTGCCGCTGCAATCGTTGCACCGGCAGCGCGCGCGATTGCACAATGCATGTCGACATCGTCAACAAATAGCATCAGGTTTTGAGTGTTACCTTCCGCTTGCAGAGGGCTGAGGGTAGCGATGCCGAACCTTGTCTTGTCACCGGATCGCGCATCCGAAACCATGATCAGCGCCTCACCGTATTCAAGTTCGCTGTGCTCAACACCACCGGCTTCGCCGTCAACACGTATGCGCACACGAAACCCGAAGGCTTTGACGAGCCAATCGATCATCGCTCCGGCATTGTTGTAGTACACAGCGGCACTCAGGCGAGGCCAGTCAACTGGAGTCGGCTTCATGATTAAGATATCGTGGGTTGAACCAGCCATAATTATTCACCCGTTTACCGTTGTTTGCATCGGGCGCAGGCTAGGTGCGACAGCAGGGTGATTTTCGTTACCGTCGGCAAAAAAATCGACGCATTGTTCCTCAGAGCGCAACTGGCTGAACCAGAAAAGACGGCCATTTCCAGCTATTTTTCCCCGAGGAAGCCCGCCAGCTAAGGACTTGTCGGAATGGGAACGCGGGCTAAATTCCGCCACAATGACAATCTGGTACCCGCAGAAATTCGAAAATGCTCAAAGAAACAAGCACCCCCAAGGTTCGCGCCGTCGTTGCGGCAGTGCAACTACAAACCGTCAGCGACATCGAATTTGAATCGTCGCTGACTGAACTCCGCGAACTCGCCAAGACGCTTGGATATGAAGTCGTCGGCACGTTTGTGCAAAAACGCGCGAGTTTTGACCGCGCCGCGTACTTCGGTGTCGGCAAACGCAAAGAGATTCGCCGGTTTGTTGAAGGCACCGATTCAGATGGGCCAATTGGTGAGGATGTCCTCGACGACCCCGTTCCCATCCAACCCGAACTTGAACCTGCCGATCCGGAGACCCGTCAGGCGGATATGCTGCTTATCGATCACGACGTATCCCCTTCACAAGCACGCAATCTGGAAATCGCCGTCGGCTGTGAAGTGATGGATCGCACCATGGTGATCCTAGAGATTTTCCATCGCCACGCCAGTTCCCGCGCGGCACGGGCTCAAGTGGAGATCGCGAGGCTCGGTTACATGGCCCCGCGTCTTCGCGAAGCCGCCAAACTCGCAGGTGGCGAGGGACGCCAACGCAGCGGCACTGGGGGACGCGGTGCCGGCGAATCACAAAGTGCGCTCGACAAACAAAAAATTCGTAACCGCATTTCTGAGCTGCAACTTGACATTGCCGCGATGGAAGCTGAGCGCAAGATACAACGTGCACGTAGACAATCCAACCAAGCGGCGGGCAGTGGCGCTGGACTCGCCAGAGTTGCACTAGTCGGTTACACCAATGCGGGCAAGTCCACTTTGATGCGAGCATTGACGGGCAGCGAGGTGTTGGTGGCCAATAAACTGTTTGCCACACTGGACACAACTGTCCGCACACTGCACCCCGAGACGGTGCCCAAGGTGCTGGTTAGTGACACCGTCGGCTTTATCAAGAACTTGCCACATGATCTCGTTGCTTCCTTTACGTCGACACTGGAAGAGGCGGCGGAATCCTCATTGCTCTTGCACGTGATTGATGCGAGCGACCCTGGTTTTGAACGCCAACTCGAAGTCACCGACAAAGTTCTTGCAGAAATCGGTGCCAATGTGGTGCCCCGTCTTCGTGTGTTCAACAAAATTGATATGGTCGGCCACGGACAAGAGCATCAGGCTGCCGCGCAGGCTGCTCAAGAGGCATTGTTGCGTGCTCAATATCCAGACTGCATCGTGATGAGCGCAAAGCGATCGACGGACGTTGCGATGATGCACGAAACCATCCGCAAGTTTTTTCAGAAAGACCTGATTGAGGCTGAACTGTTTTTGCCGTGGACTGCGCAGAATCTGCGCGGGAAGATTTTTGCCGAATGCGAAGTGCTTAACGAAGGCGCTGACGAAGAAGGCGCAATCCTCCGAGTCCGTGGAGAGTCGGCAACCATTGCCGACTTGCAGGCGCAATTGCCGCAGAGGCCGACAACAAGGAAACCGCGAAAACGTCGCGCGTAGCTTTCAGCGCAGCGCACTTGCCAATACTTGCGCTAGGTGTATCGCCTCCCGCGCCGCGCCATCCTTGATTTGGTGCAGGCAACTGGTGCCATCGGCGACGATCAATCGCCGCAACGTTGTGTACCATGTTGCCGTAACAGATTGATCGCGATCCGCACGAGTTGTTTCCGGCCATGCCACCGATCGTCGCTTGCGCCGAGGTGGACACGTCTACCGGAAACCACAAGCCGAGTGGCTTGAGTTGCGCGTTTAGATGATCGAGTACCATGCCCGGCTCCACCACGGCTCGCCGGGTGTCAACATCAACTGACAATAGACGGTTGCAATGCTTCGCACTATCAATAACAAGTGCGGCGCCAACGGTTTGTCCACACTGAGAAGTCCCAGCGCCACGAGGCAGGATCGGGATACCACGCATGGCGGTAACTTCGATTGCAACCTGTGCGGCGGCAATAGAGCGAGGCACAAACACGCCTACTGGCGTAACCTGATAGATGGAAGCATCTGTCGAATATCGGCCGCGGCTTGCAGCGTCGAAAAGCACCTCGCCATCGCAGTGCTTTTTTAGGGCTTGCGCGAGTTGGGAATATTCGCCCTTGCTCGTTGGTGCGGAGCGTGGATGAAGCTGAATGATTGACATGGGTTAAGAGCCAGTAGCGCAGATATCGAATAGCATAACGAATAAATTCAGGGATCAGGGAGAAAACGTCATGACCAAGAGCAACACACCACACGCTGTAGGCCGCCACTTCTTGCACATTCCGGGTCCTACCCCGGTCCCAGATCGCATTCTGCGCGCGATCGACCAACAGGTCATTGATCACCGTGGTCCCGCATTCCAAGAGCTCGCAAAAGATGTTTTGAGCGGTATCAAAACCATCTTCAAAACAACGCAGCCCGTCATCATCTATCCTGCTTCCGGCACCGGAGCGTGGGAAGCCGCACTGGTCAACACGCTGTCAGCGGGCGATAACATCCTCATGGTCGAGACCGGTCAGTTTGCGTCGTTATGGCACAGGATGGCGACAAAACTTGGGCTGGTACCGCAGCTGATCGAAACCGATTGGCGTTCGGGGGTGGACGCGGCTGTGATTGAAGCCAAACTACTCGCTGATACGGCACATTCCATCAAGGCGGTGTGTGTGGTGCACAGCGAAACCTCCACGGGCGTGCTTTCAAACATCGCTGCCGTTCGTCAAGCAATGAACCGCGCAAAGCACCCTGCCCTGTTGATGGTCGATACCATCTCGTCACTTGGCTCCGTCGATTATCGTCACGACGATTGGGGCGTTGATGTCACCATCGGCGGATCACAAAAAGGCTTGATGCTCCCACCCGGGCTCTCTTTCACCGCCATTTCTGCCAAGGCGATGGAAGCCAGCAAAACAGCCACCCTTCCGCGCGCATTTTGGAGCTGGGAGGAAATGCTCGCCTCGAACGAAACCGGCTTCTTCCCATACACCCCGGCAACCAACATGCTGTATGGTCTGCGCGAAGCGATTGCGATGTTGCATGAAGAAGGATTGGACAATGTTTTTGCACGCCACATCCGCCACGGTGAAGCCGCACGCCGCGCCGTCGCCGCTTGGGGCTTAACGTTGCAATGCAACAATCCTGCCGAATACTCGCCCGTGCTGACAACGTTGCAAGTCCCCGAGGGACACGATGCCGATCACCTTCGCGCCGTCATTCTCAAGAATTTCAATATGTCACTCGGCATGGGGTTGGCACGATTGAAGGGCAAGGTATTCCGCATCGGCCACCTGGGTGACTGTAATGACCTTTCCTTGATGGCCGCCCTCACCGGCGTCGAAATGGGCTTGACGCTGGCCGGTATTCCGCACAAAAAAGGCGGTGTCGATGCCGCCATGGCATACCTCGTAGAATGCGCGGCTGAACCATCTACGAAAGCTGGCCTCTCAAGCGTCCCTTTGGGCGCAAGTGTCGCGGCCTAGGTTTCCCCTTCACCATCAATTTCCCTACATATGGACTTCACATCACTGGAGGATTCATCCATCGTCGCGAGGTACTCAAGACGCTATCGGCCATTGGCACGGTCAGTGCTGCGTCACGGCTAACTTTCGGCAAGAGCGCATTTGCGCAGGCCGGCTACCCAAGCAAACCTGTTCGTTTGATCAACCCCTTACCAGCCGGTGGTGGCACCGACGTGATTGCCCGCTCTACGCGGTCAAGATGGGCAATGCATTCGGCCAAGCGGTCGTCGTTGAAAACATGGGCGGCGCTGGCAGTACGGTCGGCGCGGCGGCGGTGCATCACACCACCTAGCCGGCGAATTGTATAAACGCAATGCCGGTGTAGCTATGGTGCACGTACCCTACAAGGGCATCGGACCGATGATGACCGATTTTCTTGGGGGAACCGTTGACCTTTCGTTCGACGGCCTCGCGTCCTCATCCGCCCAAATCAAAGCGGGAAAGTTAATCCCGCTGGCTGTCACTTCCGCTACCCGCTCACCGTTGTTGCCTGATGTGCCGACCATGATCGAGCTGGGCTATAAAGACTTTGTCATGACCACTCGGTAAGCGGTTTGGGCTATAAAGGGCACACCACAGCCGATCGTAGACCGCCTCTACAACGATACGATTAAGGTACTTGCAGACCCTGATATCAAGAAGGCATGGGAGGCTGCCGGTGCGACTGCTGGCGGACAATCATCTAGAGAGTTTGCGACCTGTATTTCTAGCGAAATCGCCAAGTGGGGCAAGGTGGTGAAGGACGCCACTATCAAGATTGACGGCTAATTCTTCACCAACCACCAAACAAAATGCCGATTCAGGCAGGCATCGAGGCAGTGCGCGCCAAGACGAGTCAACTTCAACACACCAAGGTCGCCCTCAGATGCGCCGTTTGGAGCAAAAGCGGGAACATGGCACGGCATTCATTCTGTCAAACAAACAATCATTCGCCCACTCTTCGGGGTTCAAACGCGTTCCCAAAATGCGCGGACTGGGCGCTTTTATGTTTGTGTGACCGTGGCCTGCATGGCGTAGGCGATCCAACGCATCAGATAGCGATCATTGACACGGTCGGTGACTAACCAAACTCGATTGTCCGTGAATCTCAACATAATTGCCGCAGTTTCCACCACGCGGGCGCGGGTGCACCGTCCTGGGGTTTGCGGAATAGCGCTAGCGTCCAGCAGGCGCGGCAACACATCCTGAATGCCTTCGCCTTGTAATTCAACCACCAAGTACCCTGCCGATAGATCCAATGCGTAAGCAAGCGCGTTTTGGGCTGTAGGCAGCGCCGCCAGAAAATCATCGGCAAATGCATCCGATGATGTAATCAATAGATATTCGGTCGGAGTAAGCCACAAGAGGAATGGATCCTTGCCTTCGAAATGGCCTGCCGCAGGAACTTGTCGCACATTTGCATCTGCCAAAACGTTTTGCAACGCATTCTCACGATCAGGCAAATGGCGAATGGAGATCACTCGCTGCGGCTCCACAATGGAAACCGTGCAATTGTCAGTGGCACCCGGAATCAGCTGCGCGACTCCACTCAATTGAAGGCGCGATGACACGCTAAGATTTTCAGCCTTCAAGTCGCTCCCCTCTCGGGTCAAAGAACGGTGTTTTCACCACTTCAGCCAGCACAGTACGACCGAGGTGGTAAGTCATCACGGTCTCGCCAATCCGCGCGAAGCCGCGCCTGAGCATTGCTAGCGCCACGGGCATTCCCAGGACGCCGCTGTAAGCGCTAGACGTGACAAAGCCGTCGATGGGCGCCGGTGGGGTTTTCGTGACAACGTGAGCACCAGTCGGCAAGCGAGACGCCCGATCTACCGGCAACAACCCAACCAGCTGCATACGGTCGGGATCGAGAGCTACCGGCCTTAACAATGATCGACGACCCACAAAATTTGCGGCCTTTTTGGCAACACCACGGTCCATGCCGACATCTCCGGGCAACGTCGTTCCGTCGGTATCTGCGCCCAGATGCAAGAAACCTTTCTCTGTTCGCAAAACCATTAACGCTTCAATGCCATAAGGTTTTGCATCAAACTCGCGGCCGACGTCGCCGAGGCGTTCTAGCAAGGACTGCGTATGCAGCGCGGGAAGATTTATTTCATACCCCAGCTCGCCGCTAAAGCTCGCACGCAGCACTCGCACCTTGACCCCGCCATACGCCAACTCACGCATCGTCATGTGTTTCATATTTTGCGGGGCAATTGATTCGTGGAAGCCAGCGGCCGCAAGAAGCTTCCAAGCTTTTGGGCCGGAGACGGTTACATTCCCCCAAGATGATGTGACAGGCGTGATGAGGACGCGATGGTTGACGTATTCGCAATGTTGCCATTCTTCAAAGGCCAATGCGACGCGATCTACACCACCTGACGTGGTGTTAACCCAGAAATGTTGCTCTCCGAGTCGCGCGACGATGCCATCATCAAAAATCACGCCGTCTTCCCGCAGCAACAATCCGTAGCGCGCTTGCCCAATCGCAAGCGTCGACATGGTCCCGACATACATCAGGTCGAGAAATGCCGCCGCATCAGGGCCATAGATTTCGATCTTTCCAAGGGGTGAGCCCTCAAAAATCCCAACGTGTGTCCGCACATGGAGCGCTTCGCGTTCCGCTGCGGGGACAATGTCCTCGCTGTTTTGGCAATACGCTGCCGGCCTGAGCCAGCCCCCAAATTCCTCGAAGAGACCACCGTGTGTTTCGTGCCACGCGTGGCCCGGCATGCGTTTTTGGGGCCGATAACGTTCGCCGGTCCGCCCAGCAGCCAACGCGTTGAGCGTGACGGGCTTCACTGGCGGTCGAAACTTAGTCGTACCAACTTCGGCGGGCTTGCGGTCGGTCAGTTCCCCCATCAACACCAGCGCGTTGATGTTGCTGGTTTTACCCTGGTCCGTTGCCATTCCCATGGTCGTGTAACGCTTGAGGTGTTCAACGGAGCGGTAGTTTTCTCGCGCGGCGAGCTCGACGTCATCGGCGGATACATCGTTTTGCAGATCGACAAATATTTTGCCGGGGCGACGACCGAGCGTCGCCAACGCGGCAAGTGTCGGAGTGTTTCTGGCTGGCACAATGCCGAGGCCGCCAACAGGTGCAGGCATTGCGTTTCCACGGCCAATCGCATCGGCGTGCTCCAGAGCGAGCTCAAGTTCGAAGACACCAGCACAAGCCCCAACCGATTCGATACCCTTAAGCGGCAGGTCAGGTACAAACATCGACGCGTCGTCGTCCCAACGCAATTTGCCGCCCGCCATTGAATAAAGATTCACCGCCGGGGTCCAACCACCAGCACTTGCGACGCAGTCTACGGCAATGGATTCTGACTTGCCTCCTCGGTTTGCGGCGACAGTAACACCTTTGATCGCACGTGATCCACTCACGGCCACGATACTGCTGCCACGAAAGACCTTAACTCCCGGCGGGGCGTCCCGCGCACTCGTCTCTCGGAAATCAACGATTGCAGCCAACTCAATGCCCGCGGCATTCAGTGACGCAGCGACATCGTAGCCGCTGTCGCAGGCGGTCGAGATCACAATACGTTTGCCGCAAGCAACAGCAAAGTGTGTCGCGTAGCGCTCGACTGCACTGGCAAGCATGACGCCAGGCCGTTCGTTATCGGGGAACAACATCGGTCTCTCGATCGCGCCGGTGGCGAGGATGATGCGCTCGGCGCGAATTTTCCACAGCCGCTCGCGGACAGTGCCATCGTCGACGGTTTCCAGTGCCACGGCCAGCTGATGATCGTAGAGTCCTAGCGCCGTACAGTTGACGCGTAACGATACTCCCGCCGCGGCAACCTGGCGGGTCAATTCATCTAGCCGCTGCTGTGAGTTTGCTTCGCCACGCAGCGACTGGCTCGCCAGCCAGCCTCCGGGGTGCGGCCCACTTTCCAGCAAGTGCACCTGCCGGCCACTCTGCGCCGCTGACAATGCTGCCTGCATTCCCGCCGCACCTGCACCGATGACGAGCACTTCAACTTGCTGTGAAACCTCGTCGTAGCGGTCAGGGTCTGGACCATCCGCGGCAACCCCAAGACCAGCCATGCGACGGATGGCAGGCTCAAACAAATGCCAATCCGGCCACATAAACGTCTTGTAATAAAAACCAGCCGGCATCATCGCCGCGAACTTGCTATTGATGGCCGCAAGATCCACCGCAAGGCTCGGCCAAACGTTGCCCGTATTCGTGGTCATGCCGTCCGCTGCGGCGATATCGGTGGCACGTGTGTTGGGCGTCCGGTAACGCCCGGCGCCAATATCTACAAGACCAGTCGGCTCTTCGAGACCGCAACTGAAAATGCCGCGCGGTCGATGCAGTTTAAAACTGCGCCCAACGTGAACAATTCCTTGCGCAAGCAGTGCAGAGGCAACAGTGTCCCCGGCAAAACCTTTGACCTCTACGCCATTAAAGTCGAATCGCAACGGGCGCGAGCGGTCAATCCACGCGCCGTGCGGCGCCGCCATTCGATAGCCGCTCATGGCTCAACTGCGCGCGGCTGCGCCTCGGTGATGCCGTAAACAGCGCTTACCTCGTGCGTGACCGTATCGCGAACGATGTTGAACCACTGGCCGCAACCGAATGTGTGACGCCAACGCTCGGCGTGAAGACCCTTGGGATTCTCGCGAAAAAAAAGGTAGTTTCCCCACACCTCGTCACTACAGTCGATCGGTGGGCGCACGATCGACGTGGTGCCCCCACAGTGGAACTCGTTTTCTGGGCGTCGCCCACACCATGGGCACTGCAGTTGCATCATTTTGTATTGCGCTCCTTAGTGGGCGATGCCGGAGGCAGCCGCTTCATCGATCAAACGTCCGGTGTGAAAACGCGCGAGTTGAAACGGTACGGCGAGTTCATGATTCTGGCCGGTGGCCAGCACGTGCGCGAGGGTCCATCCACCAACTGGAATCGCTTTGAAACCGCCCGTACCCCAGCCACAATTGATGTACAAGCCGGGAATCGGGGTGGCACCGATGATGGGACTCGAATCCTGGACGACGTCAACAATGCCCGCCCAATGACGCAGCATCCGCAGACGGCCTAAAGAGGGGAATGCCTCGACAGTCGCCGCGATGACCTGCTGATTGACCGCAAAACTGCCGCGCTGCGCATACGACGGAAAATGATCGAGTGCACCGCCAATCACCACCTCACCTTTGTCGGACTGGCTCCAGTAGGCGCCAAGGGCTGGCGAAAGTGTCACTGCCTTCAACACTGGCTTGACCGGTTCACTCACCATCGCTTGCAACGCATAACTGGTCACCGGCAACGCAAATCCCGCGAGATTCGCCAACACCGACGAGTGACCGGCGACCGCCATGGCTACGCGGTCGGCGCGAATCTCGCCGCGGTTGGTCTTGACACCAATGATCCGCCCATCTTGCTTGATGAAATCTTGCACCGAACACTTCTGCACAATATCGACGCCGAGCGCCGATGCCCCGCGCGCGTAGCCCCACGCGACAGCGTCGTGTCGCGCAGATCCCGCGCGCCGCTGGATGAAGCCGCCGAGAATCGGAAACCGGGCCGAATTGCTGATATCTAGTCGCGGCTCGCATTCCTTGACTTGCCGGGCATCTAGCATTTCCGCATCAATACCGTTACAAAGCATGGCGTTGGTCCAGCGCGCTTGGGCGTCGAGGTCGTGGCGAGAATGCGCCAGCGTGATAATCCCCCGTTGGCTAAACATCACATTGAAGTTGAGATCTTTGGACAGCGATTCGTAACGCCGAACAGAAAAATCGTACAGCCGCGCACTTTCAGGGTACAGATAGTTTGAACGCACCACGGTTGTGTTCCGACCAGTGTTACCGCCGCCTATCCAGCCTGCCTCGATGACTGCAACATTAGTGATGCCGTGATTTTTTGCTAGGTAGTACGCGGTTGCTAAACCATGCCCGCCTCCGCCGATGATGATGACGTCATATCGAGGTTTAGGCTCGGCATCTCGCCAAGCGGGTGCCCAGTCTTTGTGGCCACCGAGAGCCGCGCCAAGCAAGTTTCCAGCGGAGTAGCGATTGCGCATTTTCTGATCGATTTTCTGTAACGGTCAGGGCGCTACCGCCGCTGGAGATGCGAACGTTGAGGATAGAGCATGATACTAGCGCAAGTCTAGGCCAGAATTCATCAATGCTCGTGAAATTGAATCAGAACGATGCGCCGAACATCTAGGCCAATAAGCCGCTGCGACCTTTTGGCTTTGCCGATCAGTAAGTCACCTTCGAAGTTGCCCGGTATGGTTCGATCAGCCACCTCTCCAGGGCGATGTTCAATGAGCTGGTGAATCCCGCTACGCGGTGCTTTCGCCTCGCCCACTTTCGGCCTCGTCTTGCCCCTCTGCCGTAGACAAGACAGCAGCGTTCGTTTCAATTCGCCTCTGGGCAGAATATGAATCGATGTGTAAATGGTCTGATGCGACACCCAGCGCTCCGGTTCGGTTGGGTATTGACGTTTCAGCTCGACCGCAATTTGTTCTGGTGAACGACGACGGCGTAGCTTTGCCTGGAAGGGGCTCGGTAAAACGGACGCCATGGATTTGGTAAATACTTTCAATCCAAGGAGTTCTGAATGTCATCAATACCGAAACGAGTATTCACCAG
>JBIIYQ010000219.1:0-3681 GCA_044346745.1 Usitatibacteraceae bacterium
GACTAACTGGCCGGGCACGGAAATGGCGGTGGGGTCTACAAAACTTTTGAATCCCGCTAATTTGATCTGAGTAAGACGCACAACCCATCCTCTGCGAAAAGCTAGGCGCTTCTGCGAATGTGCCCAACAACGAATGTGCCCAGCAACCGAACACAAATCATTCGCGTCACACCTCTTTACAGCAAACCCGCCGACGCCGTTGACGTGGGCGGGTTTGCATCCCGTACAATCTCGGAATTGTATCGTAACGACTCTCGCAATCCCGACTCTCGCAATCTCATTGCGCTAACCGCCGAAGCCACTATGTCTCGCACCCAAAAGAAAAAAGCAGTCTCACGCGCCGCCTTAACATCAACCCCTAAGTCATTGGTTCCTAGAGAGGCAGTTGCAAGACTCACAGCACTTGGCGACAAACCAACGGCGACCGCCAGCAAACTTCTGGAGGTGTTCCCAAGCCCTGCGCCGCGCCGCGATTTTGTGATTCACATGCAGATACCGGAATTCACCTGCTTGTGTCCAAAGACAGGTCAGCCCGACTTTGCGACTCTCTACCTCGATTACATCCCCAATGAACGCTGCGTAGAACTCAAAAGTCTCAAGCGATACATTTGGTCCTTCCGTGACGAGGGCAAGTTCCACGAAGCGGTAGCCAATGAGATTCTCGACGACATCGTAGCTGCAACGGCACCCCGTTTTGCGAGGTTGACCGCAAAATTCTGGGTGCGGGGAGGCGTATTCACCTCCGTGATTGCGGAGCATCGCGCAAGGGGATGGAAGCCGGCACCGGCTGTCTTGCTTCAGTCATTTGCAGACGAATCGAGCGTGGCAGCGGGCGGGTAGCAATGCACTCGCCCCGTCAGCAAGCGTACCTTTAACTGACCCATATCAAGATTTAACAAAAATAGATGTTTTGTTAAATTCGCAGGTATACAATATCTTCCCATGGCAGATCAAGAGGCGCACCTCGCGAACCCAGCGGCATGACCACACTCATCGAGGACTTAACCCAGCTTGACAGGGACATTGCCGCAGGCACTGCGTCCCTTGGGGCGTCCCCTGCGGACGCTGTCTTGGCCGTTGCCGGTCGTTTGCGCGAACATCGCGAGGAGACCGACCTGATCGCAATTAGTAACCTTGTATTTAGTATCTGTCCGAAGTTCTTCTCCTTGGGCAAGTCCATCGATGCGCTGCCCCTCGCCTTGGCTCTTCACGAGCGTACCAAAACAATGGAGGAAAGCCCAATCGCTGTCCGCGCCGCTGGCGCATGCGGGATCCTGTTTGCCGATACAGGAGATTTTTCCTCAAGCCTCGACTATCAATCGTTTGCGCTTAAGCTCAGCGAGCGCGTCGGCGACAAGTTTTCGATGGCTCGCGCTTGGAACAACATAGGGCTCGCGTTTGGAAATTCTGGCAACCCCGAAAAAGCTATCTCATCCTATCAACGAGGCATTGACCAGAGCGAAGAGCTGCTTGGTCCACAGCAATGTCGTTACATCGCGCATATGAACCTTGCGATAGACCACCAGCGACTTCGGGAACCGGAGATCGGATTACCACATGCCTATCTGGCGCTCGATGAACTCAAAACGGGCAAGATCAACATTGAGCCTTCATCCCAAGCGTTACTGTTTAGATCCCTCGTTCGCCTCTGCCTAGACACTGGCCAGCCTGACGAAGCGAAGACACACCTTTCCTCGCTCACAAACCTCACGCGAAGCCATCCGAGCACGCGGGCCCAGTTGATTTTGGATACATCGATCGCCGCTGTTGAATTGGCGAGCGGGAGGGGTGACATCGGGCTTACTCGGCTGGAAAATGCGCTCGCCACATCGAGATTCTCGCAGATGACTTTGAAGGATGCCTTAGTAAGTTTGGTCACAGCTGAATCGCTCGTTGGCACCGCCGGCCGGGCGATGATCCGCCTTCGCGAATTGTCGGAGCTGGCGCACAGTCGCAATGTAACCAACGCAAAGAATCATCGACAGCTTAGCGCCTGGCGCCCGACGGATGAAACGCACCTTCTGGGCTTCGATGGGTTTGTCCGTGCGCAGCTGCGTTGCCAATTGAATTCCCCATCCGCGCCCGAGCACTGGAATGTGTTGTCTAGACTGGCGGTCGGGACATCGCTGCAAATCGACGGCAATGGTGCCCATGGTCTTCGCGTGGCCGTACTTTCCGAGATGCTGGCACTAGCACTAGGATTCACCCCCATCGATGCGATCGAGATGGGTTTTGCCGCACAGTTGCATGACATCGGCACCGCCTATGATCACCAGAACCTGCTGCCCGCGCATGCGGCGGCCCACACCACCTACATGCCGAGCACCCGTGACCATTGTGAATCTGGCTGGCAAGTGCTGGCAGACGACGAGCACCCGCGGCTGTTGATGGCGCGGGAAATTGCCCGGTATCATCACAGCCATTGGGACGGCGGCGGGTACCCATCGGGCGTCGCCAGTCAAGCGATTCCAATTCACGCCCGGATTTGTGCGGTGGCAGACGCATTTGATGCGCTGCTCTGCGAGCACAAGCGCAGCGCTGAGCTTTCTATGCTCGACGCGCTGGAGCCATTACGCGCTATGTCAGGTACGCGCTTAGAGCCGCGCTTGGTGAATTGCTTTATCGACACGCTCCAAAATGAGGCACGCATCGAAGGCATCGATGTTGCAGCAAAACATGGCCTCACAAATCTGCACCAATTCATCGAATCTTTTTCACAGAGCAGGAACTACCTATGACTATGAATACGCAAGATAACAAATCCATCCCGCACCTTTCCGATACCGACAAAAAGATGCTCGAGTTACTTCTGAAGGGATCCTCTGGCCGGGCGATTGCAGAACGCTTGGGCTATAAGGAGGGCACCACCCGTGTGTATTTGCACTCCCTCTACAAACGCATTGGGGTGAACAACAAAACCAGCGCGGTCACTTGGTACTTGGATACCATCGCAACCGACGAGTCCCGGGCTGAGCGGGAGGCCGTCAACCAAGCGCAACGGATCAAGTCGTTTGGCGACATGGCGACGCGTCGCGGGTTACTCGAGAGTCTCGGCTTTATGGGTGTTTTTCTTGGGCCGTACGGTCGCATGTGGGAAGTTACCCAAAAATTGAAGGGAGGCCGGGCACCACGCCTTACTCCATCTGACCTGCAACTTCGCGCGACCGCCCGCAATCTGTGGGAATCATTCCTCGCTGGGGATTTCGGTCAGGGTAAACATCAATTTGACGCGGGCTTACTGCCAAAGTTGTTCGTCGCTTCCCCTTCCGATGCGGTAGTTCTGTCGATGATGTTGGTACTTGGCGGCTACACATCAAGCGCACGCAAAGCAATGTCGACCCTCCCGGCAAGGAAAGCGGGCACCTTAGGCGTCACCATCGACGAGCTGCGCGCCCTCTTCGCCGCCTCTGACGCGCTGGAAAAATCGAACGACAGCGCCGTCAATGCCATTCACGACATGATTCACGCGGGCACAGCAAGGCCGGTGTATCGCCACCTGCTGTTGGCAACACTGTTTCACCTCTATCGCATGCGCGGGGACACCACGCGTGCTTCTGCGGTAGCCGATGCCATGTGGGCAGAGGCCGAAAGTGCGCGAGCGCACCTCGAAGCTGCCGGTGACAGGCCGTTACCGCCGGACGTTTCACTGCCTGCCCCGCCGGCGGTAGCCCGTGCCAAACT
>JBIIYQ010000091.1:0-11947 GCA_044346745.1 Usitatibacteraceae bacterium
CCCTCGATTACCGCGAGACGTTTGCCCTCGCACAGAACTTCAAAGAGACCATCATTGAGCCGGTTCCCGGCTGGCAGTGGTCATTGATTACCGCAATCTGTATCGGATTGTTTATCGGCGCGATGGGTAAGTCGGCACAGTTTCCGTTGCATGTTTGGCTGCCGGATTCGATGGAAGGCCCGACGCCAATTTCTGCGTTGATCCACGCCGCAACCATGGTGACCGCAGGTATCTTTATGGTGGCACGCATGTCACCGCTGTTTGAGATGTCTGAAACAGCGTTGTCGTTTGTGCTGATCATCGGCTCGATTACCGCGCTCTTCATGGGCTTCTTGGGCATCGTGCAGAACGATATCAAACGTGTTGTTGCGTATTCGACGTTGTCCCAGCTCGGCTACATGACGGTCGCCCTTGGCGTCTCCGCCTACTCGGTTGCCATCTTCCATCTGATGACACACGCGTTCTTTAAGGCGCTGCTGTTCCTGGGTGCCGGCTCGGTCATCATGGGGATGCACCACAACCAAGACATGCGCTACATGGGTGGTGCCTGGAAGTACATGAAGATCACCTGGATCACCTCGCTGATCGGCTCACTCGCGTTGATCGGCACACCATTTTTCTCCGGCTTCTATTCAAAAGATTCGATCATTGAAGCCGTGAAGTACGCCACTATTCCGGGTGCCGGCATTGCGTACGTCGCCGTGGTGGCAGGTGTATTTGTCACCGCCTTCTACTCCTTCCGGATGTACTTCCTAGTCTTCCACGGCAAGGAACGTTACGACGAAATGCATCATCAGCATCACGACGGCCACGACAACCACGCGCACGACGATGCTCACGAGCATCACGGCTTGGCCAGGGGCGAGAAGCCCCACGAAAGTCCGTGGGTAGTGACGGTGCCGCTCGTTTTGCTGGCGATTCCGTCGGTCTTCATCGGCCTTTATACGATCCAGCCGATGTTGTTTGGTGAATTCTTCAAGGGTGTAATCACTATCTACCCGACGCACGATTCACTGGCCGGTTTACGTGAACATTTCACCAGCTGGGCGGGCATGGCTATCCATGGCTTTCAAACCGTGCCGTTCTGGTTGGCGGCAGCCGGTGTGGCGCTGGCGTGGTTCTTCTACATGAAGCGTCCGGATATTCCGGCCGCGATTAAACAGCGATTTGGCTTCATCTATCGTCTGCTCGACAACAAGTACTACCTCGATACCTTTAACGAGTGGGCGTTTGCGGGCGGCGCGCGCAAGCTCGGTTCCGTACTGTGGAAGTTTGGTGATGTGACCATCATCGACGGCATCATGGTCAACGGCACGGCAAAACTCATCGGCTGGTTCTCGGGTGTTGCGCGGGTGGTGCAGTCGGGTTATCTCTATACCTATGCGTTCTGGATGATTCTGGGTGTTTTTGTCCTCTTAAGTTTGGTGTTCCTGAAGATTCAATAAAACGTCGCTGTGTGTGAGTTGCTGTCACACACCGGGCGAAGAAAACAACAATGCAAACAAGTTCCTACATATTGAGTTTGACCATCTGGGTGCCGATTTTTTTTGGCATCGTGGTGTTATTCCTGCACCGCGACCATCAAAAGTCGACTGCACGCGCCGTGGCGTTGGTGGGCAGCATTCTTGGTTTACTCGTGGCAATTCCGTTGTGGGTCGGGTTCGACAATGCGAGCGCGGCGATGCAGTTTGTCCAAAGCGTGCTTTGGATCCCGCGGTACAACATTCACTATGCGCTGGGTGTGGATGGCATCTCGATGCTGTTTGTCTTGCTCAATAGCTTCACCACCATCCTCGTCATCGCCGCGTCGTGGGAGGTGATCCAAGAGAAGGTGTCGCAGTATCTGGCGTCGTTCCTGATCATGTCGGGCTTGATCAACGGTGTGTTTGCCGCGACCGACGCGATTTTGTTTTATTTGTTCTTCGAAGCCATGCTCATCCCGATGTTCCTCATCATCGGCATCTGGGGCGGGCCGCGTCGTGTGTACGCCGCCGTCAAGTTCTTCCTCTACACATTGTTGGGTTCGCTGTTGATGTTGGCTGCGTTGATTTATCTCTACAACGTCACCAACGGTAGTTTTGACATCATCGATTACCACCGTGTGCCGCTGGGCATTACGGCGCAGACGCTGATCTTCCTCGCCTTCTTTGCGTCGTTCGCGGTGAAGGTGCCAATGTGGCCGGTACACACGTGGTTGCCGGATGCACACGTTGAAGCGCCGACCGGTGGCTCCGTGATATTGGCGGCGATCACACTAAAGATCGGTGCATACGGCTTCCTGCGCTTCAATATGCCGATCGCGCCGGACGCCAGTCACGCCTTGGCCGGATTCATGATCGCGCTGTCGCTCATTGCGGTGGTCTATATCGGCCTAGTTGCATTGGTACAAGCCGACATGAAAAAGCTGGTGGCGTATTCATCCATCTCACACATGGGTTTTGTCACGCTGGGCTTCTTCCTGTTCAACAGTCAGGGCATGGAGGGCGGGCTGGTGCAGATGATTTCGCACGGCTTTATCTCGGCGGCGATGTTCCTGTGTATTGGTGTGTTGTACGACCGTGTGCACTCGCGCGAAATTTCCGCCTATGGCGGTGTGGTAAACACTATGCCGAAGTTTGCGTTTTTTGCGGTGTTGTTTGCGATGGCGAATTCTGGCCTGCCAGCGACCTCCGGGTTTGTCGGTGAGTTCATGGTCATCCTCGGCGCAATGAAGGTGAATTTCTGGTTCGCCTTTGTCGCGTCAACAACCCTGATCCTAGGCGCGGCTTACTCGCTATGGATGGTCAAGCGTGTGATCTTTGGTGACATCGCCAACGACAACGTGCGTACCCTGACCGACATCAACGCCCGCGAAATGTCGATCCTCGCGGTGCTCGCATTGCTGGTGCTGTTTATGGGCCTGTATCCCAAACCCTTCACCGATGTGATGCACGTCTCGGTCGATGCGCTGCTCAAACACGTAGCCATTAGCAAGATCAACTAATTCCCAACGCGGCACTGACGAAATGACTTTCCCACAACTCAACATGATGCTGGCACTCCCCGAGCTACTCCTGCTCGGCGGTATCTTTGTCATCATGGTTTATGACCTTTTCAGCACGGCGAAGAACAAGACCAGGCCGATGTTGCTGCTCACGCTGGTGTTGCTGTTTGTGGTGGTCAATCTGGTCATCGCACAGGCGATGAATGCCGGCGAAGCGCCGGGTTTTGCGTTCTCGAATATGTTTGTCGCCGATTCCATGGCATCGGTGCTCAAAGTGGCACTGTTGTTGTCGGTGGGTGTGTTGATGGTCTACAGCCGCGCCTACCTCGAAACCCGCAAGTTATTCACCGGCGAATTTGTGCTGCTGATGCTGTTCGCCACGCTCGGTATGATGATCATGGTCTCGGCCAATCACTTTGTGCTGTTGTACCTCGGCCTAGAGATCCTTGCGCTCTCGACCTATGCGATGGTTGCGCTGAATCGCGATTCGGCAACCTCCACCGAAGCGGCGATGAAGTACTTCATCCTCGGCGCGCTGGCGTCCGGCTTGCTGCTCTACGGGATGTCTATGGTTTATGGCGGCACCGGATCACTCGATGTTGCTGTCATTGCCAAGACCATCGAGTTCTCACGCGCCAACGATCCACTCATTACCTTCGGCCTCGTATTCGTCGTGGCAGGATTGGCGTTTAAGCTTGGTGTGGTGCCGTTTCATATGTGGGTGCCAGACGTGTACCAAGGCGCACCAACACCGATGACGATGTTTATTGGTTCGGCTTCCAAGATCGCCGCGTTTGGATTCACCATCCGTATTCTTGGCGATTCACTGGCCGGAGCGGCGAGTGATTGGCAGGGCATGTTGGTGATTCTCGCGGTTGCGTCTCTTGCGGTCGGCAATATCATCGCGATTGCGCAGACCAACTTGAAACGGATGTTGGCGTACTCGACCATTTCGCACATGGGCTTTTTGTTGCTAGGCTTGCTGGCCGGCACCAAGAACGGCTACGCCGCATCGATGTTCTACATCATCTCCTATGCGTTGATGTCGCTTGGCGCGTTCGGCATCATCATGCTGCTGTCCCGAGAGGGATTCGAAGCCGAGGAACTGGATGACCTGAAGGGCCTAAATCAGCGCTCGCCGTGGGTCGCGTTCTTGATGCTGGTGATGATGTTTTCGATGGCGGGTATCCCGCCGTTTGTGGGCTTCTTTGCCAAGCTGTCGGTGCTGGAAGCGGTGTTACAAGCCAACTTCACCTGGTTGGTCGTTTACGCGGTATTGATGAGTGTGATCGGTGCCTTCTACTACCTGCGGGTGGTGAAGTTGATGTACTTTGAGGCGCCGACTGACCACGCGCCGATCGTCGCCGGACAGGCGATGCGTACGCTGCTGGGCGTGAACGCGTTTGCGGTGTTGCTCATCGGCCTCCTTCCGGGTGCAGGTCTGATGGGGCTTTGCCTTAGCGCCATCCAGAAATCGCTATAGGGTTGCCAGATGGACAGTGATTCGCCGCTGCCATCTGCCTTGCCGCCGCTACCGACCTTCCCGGATCTGACCGAACACCATCTCGAAACCGAACAGGTGGTCGAGGGCAAGTTCATTCGTATGCAGACTGATCGTGTGCGGCTGCCGGATGGCTCTGAATCACACCGCGAGTACGTACTGCATCCTGGGGCGGTGGTCATTGCCGCATTCTTGGATGCGGACACGCTCGTTTTTGAGCATCAGTACCGTTATCCGTTAGGCAAACACTTCCTTGAGCTTCCTGCCGGCAAGATCGATGAGGGCGAAGATCAGCTTGCCACCGCGAAACGTGAGCTGCTAGAGGAGACGGGCTACATATCAGACGACTGGCAACACGCGTTAACCATGCATCCGACCATCGGTTATGCCAACGAACACATAGAGCTCTATATCGCCAAGGATGTGAAGTTTGTCGGCCATCAGCGTGATGAGGGCGAATTTCTTGAAGTGTTCACAATGTCTCTGACCGAGGCGGTCGAGCGTATCGGTGCAGGCGAGATTACCGACACCAAGACGGCGTTTTCTTTGCTGTGGCTCGATCGGTTTCGTGATCGGTGGATGTAGGTGATGATATACGACCTAGCGATCATCGGCGGCGGCATCAACGGTTGCGGCATCGCGCGTGACGCGGCGGGGCGCGGCTTGTCTGTTTTGCTCGTGGAGCAACACGATCTCGCTAGTGCTACCAGTAGCTGGAGCACCAAACTCATTCACGGCGGATTACGCTACTTGGAGCAGTACGAGTTCCGGCTGGTGCGTGAATCCCTGCAAGAGCGGGAGGTATTGCTAAAACTTGCACCACATCTCATCCGGCCCATGCAGTTTGTATTGCCCCACGACCGTGGGATGCGCGCGGCGTGGATGATTCGCGCGGGGCTGTTTTTGTATGACCACATCGGCGGCAAACAATCGATGCCGGGCTCACGTGGTTTGCGTTTTCCAGACCACAATTTCAACGCCGGGCTGTCACCCAACGTGACACGTGGTTTTGTCTATTCCGATGCCCAAGTGGACGATGCGCGATTAACGGTGTTGAACGCTGTCTCAGCCCGCGAATTGGGGGCCGAGATACGAACCCGCACCGCACTGGTTGGCGCACAACGTGAAGCCAATCGCTGGTGTTTAAATTTGTCCCATGACGGTGGCGCTTCTTCCCCCACCACGACTACCGTATATGCCAATGCCGTGGTCAATGCCGCTGGCCCGTGGGTCAAACAGGTATTGGATAACGCGTTCAAGATCGAAACCGCAGCGACCGTACGTTTGGTGAAGGGCAGCCACATCATCGTGCCGCGTATCCATGAGCATGATCACGCCTACCTGTTGCAGACCGCCGATGGCCGTGTCGTGTTTGTGATTCCGTATGAAGGGCGTTATTCGTTGATCGGCACGACCGACATTTTGGTAACGGATGTGAACCAAACGCCCTCGATCTCCGAGGAAGAAACCACCTACCTGCTGGAGGCGGTGAACCGCTTTCTGGCAAAGCCGCTGTTTGCGCGCGATGTGGTGTGGTCGTACGCCGGTATGCGACCGCTGTATGACGATGGCGAGGCCAACGCCAGCAAAGTCACACGCGACTACGTCTTGAAGCTTGATCACGTTGACGGCAAGCTGCCGTTGCTCTCGGTGTTCGGCGGCAAACTCACCACCTACCGACGTCTGGCGGAACACGCTTTGGAAACGATGGCACCACACTTGCCGGCGATGCGCGGCGCGTGGACTGGCAGTACGGCGCTGCCGGGCGGCGAGCTGGAAGGTTATGCGGATGGTGATGCCGGTGTCGACAACTACGCGCGTTCACTCAAGCCAAAACATTCGGGTGTTCCACCTGACTACATTCGGCGCTTGGTACATCGCCACGGTGATCGAGCGGCCAAGGTGCTCAGCGGCGTGCGCAATGTCGCGGACATGGGCGAGATCTTTGGGTTAGGGCTTAACTTGTTGTGCGAGCGTGAGATTGAGTTTCTTATTCGTGATGAGTGGGCAGCCTCGGCTGATGACATTCTCTGGCGGCGCACCAAGTGTGGCCTGCATATGGATGACGACGAGCGCGCGCGTGCTGCGGCGTTTATTGAGACTAAACTCAAGCATTGACGGGCATTTTCAAGCCGTTGTGGCTGGAAATGACCGTGGATGCTGGGGTTTGATAAGTAACTGTGGTCCGTCCCCTATTGTTTGCCTATTGTGTGCTCTTCACGAAATTCATCCGCATCGCAGACGTGGCGAGCGGGCCCGAAAGTACGTCGGGCGGTGGCGGCAGGACATTTGAATTTTGTACGTCAACGACAGAAATCTCGGCAACCTTTACGGTGGACCTGTTTCCGATTGGTTTGTTCGCTTCGAGAGCAATATCAAGGGTCTGTTTCCACCTAACGCGCTGCAGCGCGAAGTACTCCTTCGTTGCGCGATTCATCACCACCAAATACGCGTCATAAAGCGAATCGCGTTTTATTCGATGCAGCGGTGTCTGAAGGCGTGGCTCGTTAGGCCCCGCCGGATTGGGTTCGCCCATGTACCAACCCGCAGCTGACATCGGCCCATCTTTAAAGTAAACCGTCGCCCCGTCGCTAAGCTGCCGCTTCGATACGCCAATCCATGGCCGTCCCAGTGGCCTCGCCGTGTCTAGCAATGGGTATTGTTTGAAGTCGGCAACAAAATCGTAGTCGCCAGCCGACAAAATCAGTCTGCTGTCCAAAATTAGTTGAATGAACCCGACATCCCATTCCTCACTCTTGTCCAGCTTGCAATCAAGCTGCGCCGACATTTCCATCGTTGGCCCTTGAGCGACCACGGCGTCAGGCGTCTCGGTTATCTTGAATTGTTCCTTCCATTCACCTAGTGTCTTTTGCGTTGAAATCAAGCATGTCGGCGGTACAGGTATTACGACAAAATCAGCGGCAGCAACAGAATAGTTGCAACTTGCACAAAACAGAAGCGAGAGAACGCATCGTTGCGGCAGAAACATAGCTTTGAGACCCTTGCGGACTGGTGATTTGCAAAAGGATACCGCGCACAATGGGCGCGGTATCGCCATGATGAGACTCTTAGCGGCCCTATCGGTCGCCCTCATGATCTGCATCGGTGTCATCGGTCTCGTCTTGGTTCCAAGAATGTGTGATGTCCCGTCCGGTGTCTGGATCCGGGTAGATGCCGATGTAGACACCAGGGCAGCCTTGGACTTGCCTAACCGAATGAATACCTGCCGGCAGATATTCAAGACGAAAGCCCCCGGAAACCAACTTACATTCCATTGCGCTCAAACTATGCATGATAGATGCTCCTATGAGTGATCAGTTGTCGGCAAAAATTGCCACATAAATACTATCGTCGGTATCGGCGGCTGTACATACGCCGTTCGGCGTATATCCCACGTAAGATGCGCGTGACTTGGCTGGCTTGGCGTAAGTAATCGCTCTCGCATCGGTCGACACTCGATGGGTCAACGGCGGGTGCTGGTACGTGCCGATTTGAGCTGAAGTTCGTCTGCTGCCTAGCAGCTACCGCCCTTGATTATTTGTCCCGCAGCGCTTTCTTGGTCGAAAGATAGGGGCCGCCCCCCCAATGTTCTAAGGGCGGTTTGACGTCAGCGCGAGAGGAATATGCCGCAGCCCTGATTGCGGAAACGCTTTATCCACATACGCCTGTGTTCCGTAGTTTTCTGGCGCAACCACGTTTGACACACCAAACGATCTCATCGTTTTGAGGTCGACTGTCCACGCCGAACCAGTGGGAGTCGGCTCTTGGCCGAGTCGCGTTAGATATTCGTCAACACCAATCGAAGCAAAGAACTCGCGCTGCAACCTTCGCTGCTCTTCCCCATTCTCATACCTAGTTTTGTTACTAAGCAGATAAGCGGTTTCCTCCGCTGAAAGTGTTTCGCCTTTGCTCTGTCGATCTAATAGCAATCGATACTTCTCCTGCTCCTCTCGGAAGTTTTTTTGCTCGGCACTTCCGTGCCAAACGATCAACGCGCCGTCCGATATGGTCTTTTTATTCGCTGCCGTAAACACGTAGTTTGCGCATGAGCTCATACAAAGGATTTTGACTTCTACGTCCGCGCCTTTTTGTCTAACCCAATTCCCCAGTCGGATTCCGTCGCTCAATGTACCCCCCTCCGAGTTAATCACCAAACGCTGGATGGGGCGATCACCGATGCTCTGTACCAATGCATCAACGGTTTTTTGTTCAATCCTACCGATATAAAAAACGATGTCCTCGCCAAGCATCATGAATCGACTTCGCGCAGGCTGCGCGGCCACCAACTGACTCAGAAGAAGAGCCGATAGGAGACCAAACCTCGCAATGAACCAAGTATGATGACCGCGCATGCTGTTTCGCTTTCTTTACGTCAGGCTGCGATCATCATCCGATGGAAAAAACTCCATGTCGCCATTGCGCTCGACGTGCCACGTTCCATTGTCCCCCACGACCCAGATGTCGCCACCAATCGTTCCATACGCGCGGTCTCCCTCACAGGTAATTACGCCGCCGCTATCCTTCGTGCAATCTGCATCGCCGCCACCCCCGATGCTTGATACTTCGCTATTCATTAAGTCTCGCATATTAATCTCCAATCAAGTTAAGTTGTCAGATTCTCTCTCGTCGTTCGCGCTCCACCGCTGAGAATCGCGACGACAATTCGAGTTTTCTTGAAGGCCAGCAATTTGCAAATAGTCCGTTCGGCGTATGAGTTGTGTTTTTAGCCTGCAAATCCTACAAAGAAAAATAGGATCAGCCACCAAATAGCCTGAGGTACCGGTCTCGCGAGCGCAATAAAAACTGTCGCTCCGCCGCAGTTACGTAACAAAGCCGGGGCGACAGCTGTAGAGTCGTGACAAAAAAGCATAAGCTCAATGTCCGTTGATCGAAATGCCTATCCAATCCTAGACATCCGCAACGCTCAGGTTCGTCAACCGCCGTTGCAAACACCTTCGCTCGCCAGCATGCCGAACGAGTTCGAGCGCGTGTTGATAGTCAGCCGCCGCCGCTGAAGCATTCCGATCACGCCGATGTAGGTTCGCCCGTGCGGTGTACTATGGATGACGACGAGCGTGCGCGGGCGGCAGCGTTTATTGAGGGCAAACTCAAGCAGTGACGGGCAGTTTCGAGCATTTATGGCTTAGAACACCCGTGGATGCTGGTGATGGGCAGATTCGTCTTGGTCCCTCTTTTGTTGTTGTATGTTTTGTGAATTCGCTTGGCGTGGTGAAAGTGGTCGCCTTTACTGGGGAGCGAGAGTCGCCGCTAAGATAGTTGGCGGATGGCAAAGTAAGGTGGCTTTGTGGAAAAGGTTGACGGGCTACTTGCAACACGATCTGTAGCGATGTAGTTCTAAGGCTGCTGCTGACGACGATGTGGTGGTAGGTGATGAAAGAGCAGATTCAATGAGAAATAGGTTGGTCCGGAACTCGTTCGTTGCGTTTTTGCTGGTTGTGGTCGCATCGAGTTGCACACGCGATAACGGCCTTCCTGCTGATGTAACAGCACTCATGGCGTCGCACGACATCACCATTCGTGCTTCTGGAATCCACGCGCCGCTATCGAGCCGAGCGGGATTCATCTACATTGATCGCAATGTTGACGTGGAAACGAAGATCGTCCGTGCGTTCCGCCTCGAAAAAGTGGATTCAGGTGACCGTCGTTTTGAGCGTTACGGTGAGCAGATCCGTGAGGCACCACTGGCGATATGGGGCATCGCCGGTCGCCCAGCAAGCCTGAGACTCAAAAATGGCTCGCAGTTTGAGTACCTATACATAGTGGCAACCGCGAGCAGAACCTACTTGTTCGCCGAATACGCCTACGGATAATAGATCAATGTGCAAAAAAAAATGCGCCGCACCTGCCAACGTGCGAATGATTAGGTTAAGTAGTCATCGCATTACCCTTCGGCCACGAGACTCATCAGCATGCGATACATAATCGAGACCGGCTGCGACGGTGCCACACTTTGCGCGTTTGATCCTGAGGCACTTCCGGACGATGCCGACGCGCTGCTGCTCGATGATCCGATGGGTTACATGGAGCGCTGGCAGAGTGAGGGACGCTTCTGGGTTGGTGGTACTGGCTCTGACGGGAGCTTTGTTTTCCATGTGCATGTGGATGAACCTTTGCCCGAAGCGGAAGCGGGTACCAGTCGGGAGTTGGAAGCTAAGTTCGAGCGCTTCGCATGTCCGAGTGGTGAGTTGTGGTTTTGTGGCGCGGAGTACGCGGCGCGAGATCCGAATGCGGGTAGCGAAGGCACACCTGATGGCGGCTTGGACAACTACCCTTCGCAAGGCGGTCACATCACCCTTGCGCCGGGGTCGTATGGCGTAAGGATTTATCGCGTGGAGCGCCCAGAGCCGAGCGACCTTGAGGCGCTAAAAGAAATAGGCAAGATCGGCAAAAATGCGCGGCCAGCGGACCTGCTCGTTATCGCGTCGATGGTGTTCTGGCTGCTCGGCGCGCTGGCGACTTTTGGGGCTGCGATCATGCTCATCATTTCGTTGCCGCTCAAGTTCTACCAGTGGGTCACTGACAATCCACTGTTTCACAAGGGTTGGCACGCCTTTCCGGTGGCAATCGCGTTCCTTGTCGGCGGTCTCGCCAGCATCGGCCTCGGCCGCTGGTGTGATTTGCGCTACCGACGTAGTGCCGGGGCTAAGGCGGACAATGCGGCACGCTTGGCGCGCGCAGACTATGTCGTCGAGATATCGTCTTTGCATTCAACGCAGTAAGTGAATCAATCCGGGCTTCAACGAGACAGTTTTGCCTGAGTCAGGCGGTTTGAGGCTGAAAGTCATCTCCCTGGCCTCCCCCTGCGTCCTGCGCAGCGGGGGGAGGCCAGGGAGATGACTTTCAGCGACAATTATTCCAAGCCTGCCGATTGCGTCAAACAAATTGTGGAGGCCCGTTTAATTCTTTAATCAGATTCACAGGTGGTATCCACCATCAATGTTGAGTACGGCTCCATTCACCAACGAAGACTGCGCGGTACACAAAAAGGCGATCACTCCACCCACGTCTTTAGAGATGCCCACACGATCCAAGGCGGTGTTGGCTTTAATGAATTCCTTGGCAGGCATCATCGCAAACAGCGGCGCGTTGAAATCATCGGCTAAACCGCTAGGGGCGACGGCGTTCGCGGTGATGCCACGCTTGGCTAGCCCGCATATTTCGCCGTAGTATTTTTTTCCGACCATGCTGGCCTTGATGTTCGGATGGATCTGCTTTTTTGACGCATTGACACCTGCAAACCGACCTATTTTTCTGCCTCGCAGGGTGTCGGCCCACACCTCCCCCTTCCCGACACGGGGGGCGAGCCTGATTTTTGACGTCGCGGCGGCCAGCCGCTTTTGCTGCGGCTATCCGCTGTTCAACGCATGCTGCGCCGTCTGCAAGATCGACGCACTCGGCCAGTGACTCGCAAAGTAGAGCCGGATACGACGCGTAATTCTTGA